>CANGFV010000041.1 GCA_947453225.1 Pseudomonadota bacterium | reverse complement strand
GAATTTAGCTGATCAAGCCTGAAGTTGTCATGTCAAGTTATGTCGGTATTGAATTGCAGGGTGGCCAATCTTGCGTAGAGCGGACAGGTTTGGAGTAGTTCGCTGTGGCTGCCTACGGCAATGAGTTGCCCTTGATCCATGACCACAATTCGATCGGCTTTTAACACGGTGGCGAGTCGATGCGCGATGACTAATGTAGTGCGCCGCGCCATCAATTGTTCTAATGCTTGTTGTACGAGTTGTTCGCTTTCAGCATCCAGTGCGCTCGTGGCTTCATCGAGCAACAGAATGGGCGGGTCTTTTAAGATGGCACGCGCGATGGCTATGCGTTGGCGTTGTCCTCCTGAGAGTCGCGTGCCGCGTTCACCCAGATAAGTGTCATACCCTTGCGGTAATTGCATGATGAAATCATGGGCTGCTGCAGCGCGCGCGGCCTGTTCAATGTCTGCATCACTGGCTTCAGGTCGACCGTATCTAATATTTTCTCGGGCCGTGGTGCCGAATAAAACCGTATCTTGTGGTACCAGCGCGATGCGTGAGCGTACCTGTGCAGGGTCTGTCTGCGCTACATCAATATCATCAATCAAGATACTGCCTTGTTGCGGATCATAAAAGCGTAGTAGCAACTGCATGAGCGTGCTTTTGCCCGCGCCCGATGGGCCAACAATGGCCACTGTTTCGCCCGGTTGAATGTGCAGTGACAGCGCATGTAATGCGTGATGATCAGGTCGTGATGGATAGTTGAAAGTCACTTGATTAAAGTCAATCTTTCCCCGGCCTGGGATAGGTAAAGGCTGGATAATTTCAGGCGCATGAATTGCAGGTTCTGACTGATAAAGCTCAATCAAGCGTTCCATCGCACCCGCGGCACGTTGAACATCACCCCACACCTCACTGAGCATGCCGGCCGCCATCGCCATATAAATTGAATACATTAAAAATTGACTGAGTTCACCAAAGCTCATTTCACCAGCGAGTACTTTTCGAGCGCCCATCCACAGCACTAGTGTGACTGCTGAGAACACCAGAATAGTGCCTAGAGCCGTGAGAAATGATCGTGCACGAATACGCTCTAGTGCAGCAGAGAAAGAATCTTGCACCGCAGTTTCGTAACGCTTGCTATGTAAGGTTTCTAACTGAAATGCTTGTACTGTTTGCATCGCGTTTAAAGTTTCATCGGCTAATGCACTGGTGTCAGCAATGCGATCTTGTGAGGCGCGCGATAGTGAGCGTACTTTTCTGCCCAACCACAGCATAGGGATAACAATCACTGGTAGTAACACGATGAATATCAAAGTCAGTGACGGGCTAGTAAAGATCAATAAGCTGAGTGCGCCAAATACGGTGACTGCTGAACGAAGTGCCATGGAAAGACTTGAGCCAACCAAAGATTGTACGAGCGTGGTGTCTGTAGTCAGACGCGATAACACTTCACCTGTACGTGTGATTTCAAAAAATGCAGGGTCCATACGAATTACGCGCGAGTACACTGCCGCACGTAGGTCTGCAACCACCCGTTCGCCTAATCGTGTAATGAGATAAAAGCGCAAAGCCGCAAACGCGCCAAAGGCCACTGCGGCGAGTAGAAACAGGATGAAGTAACGATTGATGGTGTGGATGTCGCGCACGGCCATGCCATCGTCAATCAGATGTCTCAGGGCTATGGGTAAAGTCAGTTGCGCGCCTGCGGCAATCAACAAAAATACCGAGGCCCATCTGAGCATATGCCGATAAGGCCGAATGAAGGGTTTCAAATGGCGTAGTGGTCTGAGTGATTTCGTTTTGGGACGATCGGGAAGGGTGGGCGGCATGATTCGGGGTTAACAGAGGCGGTTTGCGATAATTCAGTCGATTGTAAGGGGTTTTGGCAGGGCTGATCTCTGGGTTTATCCCTAGTCAATGGGCTGCCGGCTATAACGCCCCCGCATCTGGTGAGAACAAAACAGTCTTTCCGTGCGCGGACTGCCTTAGCTACAGTGCATGGCAATCTGGGGGCAACGCCCCTTTTATTTTCTGTTTTGGACCTTCATGAGCACCTCCAATCTGTCTGACCGTCTACTCACTTTACAGCGCGACTCGGCCGCGCTGTTGCAACGCGCTGTGGCTGACTATGGCGATGTGGTCTACTCCACTAGCCTAGGCATTGAAGCCATGGTGCTGACCGATTTGGTGTATACCTACGCGCCTGAAATTGAGGTGTTTACGCTGGATACAGGGCGTTTGCATCCAGAAACGCTCGATTTATTAGATCGCGTCGAGCGTCGCTATAAGCAGCGCATTACCGTGTTTTATCCAGACACCAAGTCGGTAGAAGCACTGGTCAGTAAAAACGGCATTAATGGTTTTTATATTGGCTTAGAAGAGCGTCAGGCCTGCTGTGGTGTACGCAAAGTTGAGCCGTTTATGCGTGCCATTCAAGGACGCAAAGCGTGGGTGACTGGCGTGCGCCGCGAACAATCCGCCGAACGTGCCAAGGTCGAACCGATTGCCTGGGATGAGCGTTACAACATGTGGAAAATAAGTCCATTACTGGATTGGACTGAAACGGATATCAATGATTACGTGAAAGCCCAAGCCTTGCCGTATAACCCGCTGCATGATCAAGGGTATCCCAGCATTGGCTGTGCGCCTTGCACGCGTGCCATTGAGCCCGGTGCTGATCCGCGCTCAGGACGTTGGTGGTGGGAAAATCCAGAGTCGCGTGAATGTGGATTGCAGCCGCGCACGCGCGTCATTCCAATTAAGCCGGTGAAGCATTCCGTGACTTAAATCGTCACGTGTGTCTGCTTAATTCATGGACTATTTCCCGCTCTTTTTGCGTATTGCCGGACAGCCGGTCGTCGTCATCGGCGGTGGCGAAGTCGCCGCCCGCAAGACCTTATTGCTTGCGCGTGCGGGCGCAGCAATTACGTTGGTGTCACCTGACTTATGTCCATCCCTGCAAGAGCGTTTTGAGCGCGGTGAAGTTAGGCATATTGCTGAAGAGTTTCGCCCCGAGCATCTTGAGGGTGCGCGACTGGTGATTGCGGCGACCGATGTGGAAGCGGTGAATGCGTGGGTCGCGCGCAGTGCTGAAGCGCGCAACATTTGGGTCAACGTGGTGGATGATCGGGAGAAGTCGCGTTTCATCATGCCCGCCATCGTCGATCGCTCACCGGTGATTGTGGCGATTGGCAGTAGCGGCGATGCACCCGTATTGACGCGTCGCTTGCGTGAAAAGTTTGAGGCCTTATTGCCGGCGGGACTGGGCAAACTCGCTAAGTTGTCGGGGGAACTGCGTTCGGCGGTGAAAGAGCGGGTCGTCAATCCTGACGAGCGTCGTCGCTTTTGGGAACGGTTCTTTGATGGCGATATTGCCGCGGATGTGTTGGCTGGGCGTGACCAGGCCGCGCGCGACAGTATTTCTCAAGCCATCGATGCGGGCCTCAGTGAGGTCGATGTGACTGCTCCGCCTGTTGGTGAAGTTGCTCTGGTGGGGGCAGGTCCCGGTGATCCGGGGTTATTGACGCTACGCGCCCTGCGCGTCATGCAAAACGCCGATGTGGTGGTGTACGACCGTTTGGTTTCGGATGAAGTGCTGGAATTGGTGCGCCGCGATGCCGAGCGAATTTATGTGGGTAAAGAAGCCGGCAAGCCGTATGTCAGTCAGGAAGACATTAACCAGTTGCTGGTGGATTTAGCCTTGCAGGGTAAACGCGTCTGTCGCTTAAAGGGCGGCGATCCCTTTGTATTTGGTCGTGGCGGTGAAGAGCTGGAAAAGCTTGCGGAGCGCGGTATTCGCTTTGAGGTGGTGCCAGGCATCAGCGCTGCGGTGGGCTGTGCCGCCTATGCGGGCATTCCGCTGACCCACCGTCATTATGCGCAGGTGCTGACCTTTACTACTGGGCATAGCAAGAATGAAGTGGCACATGCACCAGTCGACTGGGAGGCTCTAGCCCGACCGGGGCAAACTGCCGTTTTTTATATGGGCTTGAACGGGCTGCCGACCATTGTCGAGCAATTGCAGGCACACGGCTTGCCGGCCGACCACCCAGCCGCGGTGATTGAGCAGGGCACGCGTCCCAGTCAGCGAGTCATTTCTGGCAATTTAGCCACATTAGTTCAGCAAGTTGCTGCGGCGCAGGTAAAATCTCCGGCCCTCCTCATTGTGGGGGAGGTAACGCGGCTGCATGAGCAGTTGCGCTGGTTTAATACCACGGCCGAACAGGCGCACGTGGATCAGATCGAAATAGCCGGATTGCATGCATGACTGTGGGTGATCAATCAATCAGTGCCGGATTTGCGCAGGCCATTGGCAATACGCCATTGATCCGTTTGAATCGGCTGAGCGAAGAAACGGGTTGCGAGATTCTCGGTAAAGCCGAGTTCATGAATCCTGGTGGTTCGGTGAAAGATCGTGCTGCACGTTGGATTATTGATGCTGCTGAGCGGAGTGGCGAACTTAAGCCCGGCGGCATTGTGGTCGAGGGCACGGCAGGGAATACGGGTATTGGCTTGGCGCATGTATGTAATGCACGTGGCTATCGTTTGCTCATCACCATGCCTGATACACAATCGCAGGAAAAATTTACTACGCTGCGCACGCTTGGTGCTGAAGTGCTGCCGATGAAGGTGGTGCCATATTCCAACCCGAACCAGTATCAGCATGTGGCTGGACGCTTGGCGCAACACTTACCCAATGCAGTTTGGGCCAATCAATTCGATAACCTCGCCAATCGTCAGGCTCACATTGAAAGTACCGGTCCAGAAATTTGGCAACAAACTGCCGGTAAGGTGAATGCGTTTGTCTGCGCCACCGGTACGGGTGGCACCTTGGGTGGTGTGTCACGTTATCTAAAATCTAAAAATACCCATGTCAAATTGTATCTAGCTGATCCGCAGGGTAGTTCCCTGTATCACTGGGTTCGTGATGGTGAGTTGCGTGCCAATGGGAGTTCCTCGATTACTGAGGGCATTGGTATCGCGCGCGTGACTGCGAATTTAGCGGATTCACCGATTGATGATGCGGTGCATGTCAATGACTTTGATGCAGTGAGTATGGTCTATCGTTTGTTGCATGAGGAAGGCTTATTCCTTGGTAGCACCAGTGGCGTGAATGTTTCGGCCGCAGTTCAGGTGGCTAAGTTACTGGGGCCAGGTCATACCATTGTGACCATCTTGTGTGACAGCGGTCATAAGTATCAATCGCGTTTATTTAATCGTCAGTGGCTTGTCGAAAAACAATTAGCGGCAGCGGCTGGTCCTCTTCCTTCTTCTCTTCTTGATGCGGAGTCTTATCGTGTCCTCAACCTCAATTAATACTGCAGAACCGATCAGCACAGATGTTGTAATTGTCGGTGCTGGTCCCTGTGGTTTATTCCAGGTGTTTGAATTGGGCTTGCTGGGTTTGAAAGCACATCTGGTGGACTCACTGTCAAAAGTGGGTGGTCAGTGCGTTGAACTTTATCCAGATAAACCGATTTACGATATTCCTGCCGTACCTGTGTGCACAGGTCAGCAACTGACTGATTTATTACTAGAACAAATTAAGCCTTTCGGTGCTCAGTATCATTTGGGTCAAACAGTTCAAACTGTACAAAAGCAAGACAATGGCCGCTTCCTAGTGGGTACCAGCGCGGGGACTCAATTGGATGCTGGCGCGGTGATTGTTGCGGGTGGTGTGGGCGCGTTTGAAGCACGCAAATTGGCAGTGCCCAATGTTGAATTGTATGAAGGCAAACAAATTCACTATCGCGTACGTGATCCGCAGTCCTTTGCCGGTAAGGATGTGATCATTATGGGCGGTGGTGATTCTGCATTGGATTGGGCAGTAGTGTTGGCTGATATTGCTAACAGCGTAGTTGTGATTCATCGTCGTCCAGAGTTCCGTGGTGCACAGGCAACTGTCGATAAGCTCATGGCCTTGCGCGATGAACATCGTGCAGACATCTTAATTGGCCAGGCAAAAGAGTTGATTGAAGACAATGGTCAGCTCAAGGGCTTGCGTGTCCATTGCTCTGATGATGTAACACGCACTGTTGATTGCGATCAGTTGCTGGTGTTCTTTGGTCTACATCCAAAGCTGGGGCCGATTGCTGAATGGGGTTATGAGCTGAACAAGCGCACCATCCACGTGGATACCGAAAAGTTCCAGACCACGGTGCCGGGTATTTATGCGGTGGGTGATATCAATAGTTACCCAGGTAAGAAGAAGCTGATTTTGTCGGGCTTCCATGAAGCGGCCTTAGCGGCGTTTGCAATTAAAGAGCAGCTAGAGCCGGGTAAGAAAGTGCATTTGCAATACACCACCACCAGCCCAATTATGCACAAGCGTTTGGGTGTGACCGAGCAGCATCAAGATAACGCTTAATCAGTGTAATTAAATTATCCGCGATGCCCGCTGACCTCAGCGCCAGCATCGCGCGGTAGTTTTAAGTAAATCAGCGTGCTGGCCAATACCATTAGGCCTGTGACAATAAACGCGATCTGAAAATCTAATAATGTACTTTGTGAGCGTTCATCTACCGCTTGGGTGATCTTCAATAAGAATGAGCCTAAGGCCACGCCGAGTACTGAAGTGATTTGCATCAACATGCTCGCTAGTGTTGAGCTGGAGCTGCGTTGCTCGGCGGTGATGTCGGCGAAAGCTAGCGTATTTAACGCGGTAAATTGCATAGAGCGTGTTAAGCCTGCAAGTAACAAAATCACCACCATTAGGGCAGTTGATGACTGTGGCGTCAGTAGTGCGCAACTGATAATACACAGCGATGTAATTACGCCATTCACAAGCAGTGTGTTGCGAAACCCAAAGCGTTTCAGAATAGGGCTGGTAATAGGCTTCATGCCTAAGTTACCGATGAAGTAGGCCAGCATCCAAGAGCCTGCAGCTAAGGCGTTTAAGCCAAAACCAATTTGAAACAGTAGCGGTAATAAAAAAGGTACAGCAGTGCTGGAAATTCTAAAGAATGCACCCGCACTCAGGTTGCACATCCGATAGGTTTGAACCTTAATTGAAGACAGATTCAGTAACGGCTGTGATGTGCGTTGAAAGTGCCTCACGGCAAGTACGCCGGTAATTAGACCGGCGAGTGTTAGTAGCAAGGGAAGGCCATGATGTGGATCATCGTGCGCAAAGGATTCGAGCCCAAATAGCGTGATACTCAGCGCAGTGGAAGATAGAACTAGTCCATGCCAGTCCAGCGCATGGGCGTTGGCTTCTTTTGAATTGGGAATAAACCGAAAGGCCAGCCATACGCCCATCATGCCAATCGGGATATTGATTAAGAAATTCCACCGCCATGAAAAGTAAGTGGTGAGAAAGCCACCTAGTATTGGCCCCACTACAGGTGCGGTCAGTGCAGGCCAAGTAATTAAGGCCGTGGCATGAAGCAGTTGATTCTTTTCGGTGTTGCGTAGCACCACCATTCGTCCAACCGGTGTCATCAGAGCGCCGCCAAGTCCTTGTACAGCTCGTGCAATGCTTAATTGCAGCAAACTCTGCGATATGCCGCAGGCTAAGGAGGCGATAGTAAAAATAATAATTGAGGCAATGAAAATATCGCGCGCGCCAAAGCGATCAGCCAGCCAGCCACTGATGGGTACAAATGCTGCTGATGCCAACATATATACGGTGATACCAATGCTCATATCCAGCGTGGCCACATTCAGTGAGGCCGCCATTTGCGGGAGTGAGGTGTTAATAATGGCGCTGTCCAATCCTTGGAGAAAAAAAGCGCTGGCGACAATTAAGGCAATGAGCCGAGATTCAGCACGTAACGAAGTCATCAGAATGTAGTGAGCAGGTATGTAGATATTTAACGGCTAAAACAAAACGCTCGAGATATTACTATCCCGAGCGTTTGATTGATAACACCTAAAAAATGTAGTTAATCAACCGTCACCGAATACAGGGATCATGCGACCGCCCCAAATGACGAGGAACCACAATAGCAGGGAGGAAAAACCAACAAGCTTTGCGAATAGGCCTACATCGGCATCGTCTTTAAGTGGCTCAATCTGTTTGCGGACAAAGAACCAGAAAATAAGGAAGTTAACGCCGGCGAGTATTATGCAGATAACCTTAAAACGGAAGGAGACGTTATGAAAGTAGCTTGAGGCTCCTTTGAAAATAAAGCCTACACCAGTAATCAGGTTGATCATGAAGCCTAGCAGGCCCCATAGTGTTAGCGCATGAACGGCATGCAGCGAAATTTCCTTGCGGAAAAAGCCGAGCAGGCGTAAATCCATAGCGAGAATTGAGCCACACAGCAAAGACATGCCGATGAAGTGAAAGACTTCAAACCAAGGCCATGCCCAGCTTCCGAGCATGAAATGACCGAGCCAAGTATCGGCCATCCATGTAGCCATCGGCTCTAATTGATCTGCAAGTGAGTTCATTGTCTATCTCCGAATTTATTACGCGTTAGCTTAAGTTTTTAAATGGGGCCGCTTCTTAGAGCCCGCTGTCTGTGATGTAAGCAATCATGCGGCCAGTTGTAATGACGGCCAGCCAAATAAAAATTGAGAAATACGCCTGATTCTTGGCGCTGCTGCTATCTAGTTTGCTGAGATCGCCTGCGGCAGCTGGTTTTAAAATGGTTTTGTTGAGTATGAGGGCGCTGACCATGCCCACAAAAATTAGAAAGAGTTTCCAGCGGAAGGTGGTGTTGCCGAACATCTTGTTGGCTTCACCAATGAATAGGCTGATTCCGGAAACTGCATTAACCCAAAATCCCCACCAACCGAGCGTAATGATTTTTGGCAGTGCTTGAGCGGAAATCCCACGCGCCACACCCAGTAATCGCAGGCTGATGACTAGCATGACACCAACGATGATGGCCAACCCTACGGAATGGATTGCAAGCAGGATGTAGAAGCCCATTGGGGTTTGCATCACACATGACCCTACTGCACTTTGTTCCATCCAATCGAAGGTACTAAGTACGGTGCCAGGTTCGACCGGAGTAGGTTCGACTCCGCAGGCGCTAAAAAGGGATTGGCTTAGCCAGTCAAAAATACTCATTTAGTGTTGTCCCGTTTGGCAGATCTTAAAGTTGTGTAGGTGGCAGTGTTATGCCGCCCCATAGGGGTGAATAGCATAACGGTAAGTACTGAATTTCGGTTCAGAATTTTGCAAGTTTTTCATTGGCATGATCATGTTTGGAGCATTCCGTAAGTAGGCGGACGGGTTCAATACGTAATTATCCTAAGGAGTCAGGCATCTGAATGCTGCAAATTTGAGATTTACTCGAAAACACTCGAATGATTTATGCTGATGACATCTGAAACCTGTCTAGGAATAACAAATCCATGGTGTTGCCAAATACTAATATCGGATCAATCGCCCAAGTGATTCAGTTATCTGTTGCGCCAGTATTTTTACTTGCTGGGGTTGGGGCAACATTGAATGTACTGGTTGGTCGTTTAGTGCGTATTGTTGAGCGCGCTCGCCTGACTGAAGCCCAGATCAAGTCCAGTGCAGATGACTCTTCAGCGGAGTTGATGCAACGGCTTGAGGTATTAGCGACGCGTGCACGCTTAATTAGCAGGGCAATTACGCTGAGTGTGCTGTGCGCAGTGCTCGTACCGATTGTGGTAGTGAGCTTGTTTTTATCGGTACTGCTAGGCGTAAACCTTGAGTTACCCATTGCTATTGCCTTCATTAGCGCCATGTTGAGTTTGGCGATTGGCTTGTTATATTTTTTGCGCGAAATTTTTGTGGCGACTTCGGCGTTAAGCTTTCGCTTGTCGCACGCTGGGCAAAGTGAGTCGCAGCGGTTGAGTCGTGTACTGAAGAATTCTTAAATTTTGACCCAGCACAATGGCGAGTACATCGCGCTTTATGGAGCTAAGGTAAGGGCGAGGCCGACCTCGCCCTGAATGAAATCAGTCTTTACTTCTTGGCACGACCCGGACGGGTGTTACCATGGCTGCCACGCCAAATCTTGCCCTTGCGGGTTCTACGATCGCCTCTGCCCATAACGTACTCCTGGAAATTATCGAAAAACGGGTCGGATTCGGGTGCGCCCCTACGGCCGGATGCGCACTTTACGTAGGAATGGCCTCAGGCGCAAATCTGTGAATTTAAAGCTGGCGCTGTTACAGTGAACCCACCGTACAAATGATCTCCTTGAGCGCTGACGTGAGTCTAGGTTGTACGGACCAGTCACAATAAAAATATTTGGGGGCACCATGGATCTACAATTCGCCGCGGCCAGTATTGGTATTCGGATCAATCGAGACGAATTGTCCAAGCTGTATGCTGGTAATTCTATTGGGTTGAGCGTTTCAATGCCGCGCAGTCATATGTTTCGCGTCAAGCTAAGCCAAATCAACCTTTCTGACTGGCAGTTTGATAGTGACCCGACGGGCTTATGGTTGAGCGTGCCTCGTGCTCAGCTTGCGCTCTTGGTCGAAAACTCTACCGCCCATAAATCTATTGAGCATCAGTTTGCGACGCAAGGGGAGATGCTTACCATCGTGTTGCAAGTGGAGTCAGGGGTTTAATGCTCAGGGGCTTAAACCACTTGATACAACGCGTTAAGCCCTGACTACGATATCGACACTCTCTGTGTCGGGATCAAAAACAATTTGCGCTTCCTTGCGTTGTAGTTGTCGCAACACCTGCGCGACCTTTTGTTCTAGTGAGATTTCTTGAGCGCCGTATTCCGTACCTTCGCGTAATACGAAAGATTCAATCACACGTTGTAGCGCCTCTGCAGTCAGTTCCGTATAGGGAATCAGTACGGGTTCGGAGTTCTGCTTAGACACAGATGGAGTTAAGTGTTGCGGGCAATGGCGCGATAGCCAATATCTTTGCGATATTGCACACCTTGCCATCGAATAGCGTTGGTCAACGCATAGGCTTGAGTTTGTGCGGCCTTAACCGTGTCGCCCAAACCGACAGCGCATAGCACGCGTCCGCCAGTGGTGACCACTTGATTGTTCTGCAGCTGCGTTCCGGCATGAAATACCTTGCCCGGCAACGTAGCTGCATGATCAAGGCCAGAAATGACATCGCCCTTACGCGGTGTTTCTGGATAATGTTCTGCGGCCATTACCACGCCCAATGCCGCTTGTGATGACCAATCGGCAGTCACTTCATTGAGTTTGCCATCTAATGCGGCATCGCACAGTGTAGTGAGATCTGAATTGAGTCGCGACATGACCGGCTGTGCTTCAGGATCGCCGAAGCGACAATTAAATTCGATCACCTTCGGTGCGCCATCAGATGAAATCATCAGTCCTGCATACAGAAAGCCAACATACGGCGTACCGGCTTTAATCAACCCACGCACCGTGGGTTCCATCACTTCGCGCATGATACGTGCGTGTACGTCTGGAGTGACTACAGGCGCGGGTGAATATGCGCCCATGCCGCCCGTGTTAGGGCCTTGATCTGCATCAAGTAAGCGCTTGTGATCTTGGGAGGTGGCCATCGGCAAAATATGGATGCCATCAACCATCGCGATGAAGCTGGCTTCTTCACCTTCTAAGAATTCTTCGATGACTACGGTGGAACCGGCGTTACCAAATTGTCCGGCAAACATCGCTTTGACAGTGCGGATAGCTTCTTCCTGTGATTCACAAATAATGACACCTTTACCAGCAGCTAGGCCGTCCGCCTTTACCACCAGTGGTGCACGTTGTGCACGTATCCAAGACTCATCAAGGGTTGAGGCTGTAAAGGTGGCATACGCTGCAGTCGGAATATTGTTTGCTTTGAGGAAGTCTTTGGTGAATGCCTTGGAGCCTTCTAATCGTGCAGCTAATTTACTTGGGCCAAAGCAGCGCAGGCCAGCTTGCTGAAACGCATCAGTGACACCGAGGACCAGTGGGCCTTCGGGACCGACGATGGTTAAATCAATCTTATTGTCACTGGCGAACTTCACAAGGCCGCTAATGTCATCGGCGGCAATCTCAACATTGCTGACTTTGTGTTCGAGCGCAGAACCGGCATTGCCTGGCGCCACGTACACATGCTGAACCCGTGGAGATTGAGCGACCTTCCAGGCAAGCGCATGTTCGCGTCCGCCATTACCGATGATGAGTACGTTCATGAAGTGTAGTGATTGATTAAAAATGAGATTGATTGGCTGAGTATGATTGCTTGTTAGTGCCTGAAGTGCCGCATGCCGGTGAGAATCATCGCAATGCCATGTTCATTAGCTGCGGCAATGACTTCGTCATCACGCTTAGATCCACCCGGTTGGATAACCGCTTTAATGCCAAATTCTGCAGCAACATCCAGTCCATCTCTAAAGGGGAAAAAGGCATCAGAAGCCATGACGCAGCCATTCACTGTTAGGCCTTCGTCTTTGGCCTTGATTGCGGCAATGCGTGTGGAGTACACGCGGCTCATCTGACCGGCACCCACGCCAATAGTCATGCCGCCATGAGCAAAGACGATGGCGTTGGATTTAACGAACTTACAGACCTTCCAAGCAAATTGTAAGTCACGTAGTTCTTCTGCAGTCGGATGACGAGTGGTGACGACTTTAAGGTCGTTAACATTAATCATACCCAGATCACGATCTTGCACCAGAAGTCCACCGTTTACGCTGCGTAAGTCATATTTACTATTGCTTTCATCTAATGCGCCTGTCACTAGTAGGCGTACATTTTCTTTACGGCCACAGAGTATGCGCGCTTCGTCATCAGCTTCTGGCGCAATGATGACTTCGACAAATTGACGTTCAAGAATGATGTTGGCGGTTGCGCCATCAAGTTTGCGATTAAATGCAATAATGCCACCGAAGGCTGAGGTGGGGTCGGTTTGATAAGCGCGTTGATAAGCCTCTAGGATGTTAGTGCCTATAGACACACCACAGGGATTGGCGTGTTTAACAATCACGCACGCAGGCACATCGAATTGTCGTACGCATTCCAGTGCGGTATCGCTGTCGGCAATGTTGTTATAAGACAGTTGTTTGCCCTGCAGTTGCGCTGCATTGGCCACGCTGGCGCCACGCAGGTCGTTGCTGGTGTAGAACGCAGCGTGTTGATGTGGATTTTCTCCATAGCGCAATTCCATGCGTTTACGAAACTGAAGCGGTAGTAGTTCAGGAAAATCACTGGTGTTACTTTGAGTTTGTTGCACCAAGTAATTCGACACCATGGCATCGTATTGCGCGGTATGGGTGAACGCTTTTGCCGCTAGACGCTTACGAGTTGCCAGCGTCACGCCGCCATCATGCGTATTGATTTCATCAATGAGCGTGCCGTAGTCAAGCGGATCAACCACAATGGCAACGCGGTCATGATTTTTTGCCGAAGCGCGCACCATGGCAGGACCGCCGATATCAATATTTTCGATGGCATCTTCATAAGTGCAGTTGGGTTTGGCAATGGTGGCCGCAAAGGGATAAAGATTAACGACGACTAGATCAATAGGATCAATGCCATGTGTTTTCATCACGGCATCATCAATGCCGCGACGGCCAAGTAGGCCGCCATGAATTTTTGGATGTAATGTTTTGACGCGGCCATCCATAATTTCAGGAAAGCCCGTATGTGCTGAGACTTCGGTAACTTTAAAACCGTTGCTAGCAAGTAATGCGGCAGTGCCGCCAGTAGAGAGAATCTCTACGTTCCGCTGGGATAATTCGCGAACAAATTCCAGCAGTCCTTCTTTATTTGAAACGCTAATGAGCGCGCGTCGTATCGGTGTATTCACAATGTACTCTTAGAGAAAATAAAAATCGGTGAGTGGAGCGGCCAATACTTAGTTCGTCTCTGACAGACGATATTCACGCAACTTCTTGCGTAGCGTGCCGCGATTGATGCCCAGTACTTCTGCGGCGCGGCTTTGATTGCCTTCCACGTAGGTCATGACTGCACGAAAGAGTGGTTCTTCGACTTCGCGAAGAACTAACTCATAGAGGTGAGCGGGTTGATCCCCATTGAGGTGACTGAAATATCTATTTAACGCTTCAGCCGTTTGTGCCCGCAGGGGCATGCTCGTTGAATGTATGTAGTGAGGTTTGGCTAACGGTTTACGAGCGGAGGCACGCAGTGATTGTGTTGAGGTTGTTTTTTTCTTCAGCGCCATCGCAAAAAACTCCAATGCTCACAGTGCCGTCAGTCCAGTACCTCGCAGAGCAGCGGGTTTAAGCTGCTTCGTCTAATGCATCGAAGTAGGTTTCGACAGCACGCATCTGGGTTTCGGCAGTTTCCGCACGCATGACGGCTTGACGCAGTAGCTGCGCTTGAGTGCGGCCTGCGGCATACCAACCAATGTGCTTGCGCGCAATCCGAACACCGGTGGCCTCTCCGTGGAAGGCGTACAGCTTACGCAAATGGGCGCGCATGATAGCACGGACTTCTGTCGCTGCCGGGGCTGCCGGCAGCTTTTCCGTGGCAAGAAAAGTGGCAATGTCACGAAAAATCCACGGCTGTCCCTGTGCTGCCCGTCCGATCATCAGCCCATCTGCACCGGTTGATTCAAGGACTTGCTTTGCCTTTTGAGGGGAGTCGATATCGCCGTTGGCGAATACCGGAATGTTCACCGCCTGTTTAATGTCGCGAATCGTGGCGTACTCTGCCTCGCCCTCAAACATGCAGGCGCGGGTGCGACCATGAACCGCTAGCGACTGGATGCCGCAGTCCTCGGCAATGCGCGCGATGTCCACGCCATTACGGTGTGTGGCATCCCAGCCGGTGCGAATTTTTAAGGTAACGGGCACGGATACGGCGCCCACCACGGCCTGAAGAATTGCTGTAACTAACGACTCATCCCGCATCAGGGCAGAGCCCGCCGCTTTGTTGCACACTTTTTTTGCAGGGCAGCCCATGTTGATATCGATGATTTGTGCGCCCAGATCAACATTCAGGCAGGCAGCCTCTGCCATCATTATTGGATCGCCGCCTACAATCTGTACGATACGTGGTTCTGGTTCATCGGCATGGCTGAGTCGACTGCGCGATTTAGTTGAATGCCAGAGCCGGCTATCGCTGGTCAGCATTTCACCTGCCGCAAGGCCGGCGCCAAAACTGCGGCACAGTTGCCGAAACGGCAGGTCGGTCACTCCAGCCATTGGGGCCAACACTAAGTTGCTACTTAATTTATAGGGACCGATGTGCACGTCACTGTTGTCCTTGATGCGTGCAGTGTAGACCGGTGGACAGCGGTAGGCAGGTATCAATTTTTACACCGACCGCATCCTGACCCGGATCGACGATGGCTAAATTGATTGGGACAGTCACGCCCGAGGCCATCAATGTTTCATTCAATGCTTTATCTAAATATTCCTCAGGCTTGAATGTACGTGCGCCGATGGGAGTTCCAAAACGATTCTCCAAACGAATGCTCACCCACGGATACGGTTGGGCATGGGTTGCTTGATTGGTGATGCTGGCGTTTAGCTGTAGTGTACCCGCGGATTGTGGGTCAGAAACCATGCTGGAGAGGTTGCTGCTATAGAGCGTTATATCTGCAGATGGCGGCAACGGATAGCCGAGTGCGGTATAGAAAGCTCTAACCTGCGTGCCTATGGATGGATTGCTAGCTAATTGCTGTCTGTAATGATGAATACCTTGTGCTACGACTGCGAGGATCAAGACAGTACTGAGCGTGGCCCAAGGCCAGTGACGTGTTTTATTTGCGGTGGTAGTTGAATCTAACGCGGGTTCGTCAGGCACATCGGCAGTCATTGAATTGTTATTAGGTTGAGTTGAATCTTCGGAAGCGGATTTAAGTGGGGAAGCTTCTATAGAGTGAGCTGCATTAACTGCGGTATCTGCTTGGTTAATGTCCGCTTCAGGCAATGGTTCATCAGCGAGTAATGTTTGTGGATCCAACGTTTCAAACTCATTCTCATCCACTGTGTGCAGCGAGTCATCAGCAGTGGCTTCAATATCTTCTGCTGAGATATCCCAATTCGAATACGCCTGATTAAATTCCTCAAACGCTGCGAAAGTCCCGGTGATGGTGGCGATATCGTCATCTGCATCAAGCTGTTTATATAAACCACTGATCTCAATTCGATTACCTTCCATCACTATTTCTTCGTGCGAGAAGGATTCGGTTTTTGGTATTAGTTTGGTTGTTTGTTTAGCCGGTAAATCACTGGCAGGCAGTAAGGTATGGGGTGAGGCTTGCTCTGCGACAGAGTCTAGTTCATCGTCATCCAACAATTGATGAATAGCATCAAACTGTAGATCGCAGTGGCCACAGCGCACGAAGCCGTGTGCGGCACGTAGTGCCTTACCAGTAAGGCGAAAAACGGTTTGGCAGTTTGGGCATTGCGTTAGCACATGAATTCCCGTTTCTTAGGTCGCAATTCGTTTGCCACTGAGTCGTGCCCAATCACCTTGTGTCGTTATCGGTTGCATATCAAACCAAGCGGCATATCGATTGTGTACCAAGGCAGCCTGTTCTGTCAGTATCCCTGACAGCACAATTTGTCCATGTGGTTTGGTCAGTTTTGCAAGACGTGGCGCCAGAATCTCTAAAGGACCAGCCAAAATATTAGCCATGACCACATCGGCAGGCTCTAGGGATTCGTCACTTAAACTCAAGCTCAGCATATCGCTAACAAGGTTACGCGTCGCATTATCGCGACTGGCGATCAAGGCTTGCGGATCAATATCAACACCATGAACATGCTGCGCGCCTAATTTGAGTGCCGCGATAGCCAGAATTCCTGAGCCACAGCCATAATCAATGATACTTTTGCCTTTAACGGAATGTTCATCCAGCCATTCCAAGCACATCGCTGTGGTGGGATG
>CANGFV010000040.1 GCA_947453225.1 Pseudomonadota bacterium | reverse complement strand
TATCCTGATTATCCTCTGTGGCGTGACTTCCCTTATGAATATGAGCGCGAGCGATTGGCCATTGACGTGATTAATGGCAGTGAGCAGCTAAGGCTGTGGGCCGACGATGCCGCGGCGACTGTTGGAGATTTAGAGCGGCTATTGGTAGTTGATGAGCAGCGATGGGCAACTGAACGCCAGCAGTTTCTTATTTATTCGTAGCGCCATAAAAAAGCCCCGCATTGCGGGGCTTTTATCTTTATCACCTGGGGGTGAATAAGCGCTTTGTCGTCGATCGGCTAAGGGTTTAGCCGATCTAGAACTTCAGATGGATTAGTTAGCTGGAGGGGCGTCGCCACCACCCATGCCGCCACCACCCATGCCGCCGCCACCCATACCGCCTTCACCGCCAGCGCCACCGCCCATGCCACCGCCCATACCACCTTCAGCAGGTGCAGATGAGCTTGCAGCAGCTGCGCCTTCAGTGGCATCGCGGCCAGCCTTGTATTCAGCGAAATCTAGTTTGCCGTCTTTGTTGCTATCAAATTTCTCGAAGTTACCGTCAGTACGAGTGCCTTTCACTTCGTCTTTTACGAGGAATTTGTCGCTGTTAGCATCATGTTGCTTGAACCACTCTTCAGCAGTTGTAGCAGCAGGTGGGCTGGCTGGTGCTTGAGCGAAAGCAGCGGCAGCAACTAAAAGACTTAAAGCAGACAGAATGAGTTTCATCTATGTTCTCCAGTAGTTATCGAAGCGGATGCCCCGTGACTCTGCATTATACGCAGAGGTTTTGCTTGTGCGAGGGGGGTGATTTGCGATTTTGGTGCAGTTTTCTTAAGCCGTAACGGTAGCTGAAGATTTAGATTTCGTGTTCGGAGTCATTATCGGACGATGAAGAAGCGTCTAAATCTATTGCGGATTCTCCTTCGGGCTCATCATCTTGTGCTTGTTCTGGTTCTTCTACCGACCATTGGTTGCGGAAGGCCTGTACTGCCTCATTGTAAATGCTTGCGTGTCGGTGGCTGAGCATTAGAGAGGAGAGGTCGCACACCTGTGCGCGCAATAGACCTAAATCTTGGGCAGCATCGAACAAGCTGGGGTACCAGCTTTGCCATTCAGGTAATAACTCATCTACGCGGTCGCGTAGGCTGCGACTACCTTGATGAGGCTGAGGTTGGGCTGTGGATGGGCCGGAAGTCATGGTTGAATTGTGCCATAGCACCTTGATGATGGCTTGTCTAAGTATTAATACGAATAGGCGCGGCAGGTTTCATGAGGGATACACATCAAACCTAATACTTATGATTCATACCTATGTTTATACGCATGTTGAAGCTGCTGATGTTGATAGGATTTGCCTTGCAATCCGTTGCAGGATGGACGGCAACGCAAACCCCCTTCACGCCAAATGTATATCTGGGCAGTGCGCTTGCTAAGCAGCCGAATGAGACGCGGGGCCAGAAGCTATTTCAGCAATATTGTGTTCAATGTCACCAGGTTGGAGCCGTTGGATTGGCTGCGCAAAACATTCCTGCGCTGGCTGGTCAGCACTCCGACTATCTGATCAAACAGGTAGTGGATTTTCTCGACCAAGAGCGAGTGAATACGACAATGCACCAGCAATTGGTGCGCAGCGGGCTGAACAATGCCACCAGCATCGCCGATGTGGTGGGTTATGTGGCTAATTTACCGATAAATTCGGCTCCTCAATATGGTTCGGGTAAACAGCTTGAACAGGGAAAACAAATATATGAGGGATTTTGTGCCAGTTGTCACGGTCAGCGTGCAGAGGGGAATGGCGATTTGTGGGTGCCCAACTTACGTGGCCAGCATTATGGATACCTGCTAGAGCAAATGCTGAGCATGGCAACCGCGCAGCGCACCAATGTCAGTGATGACTTACACCGCATGTTCACCACCTATACCGAGTCAGAATTTGTGGTGGTAGCCGATTATCTGAGTCGCTGGCAACCTGATTAGACAGTTAATTTTCAGATTATTTCTAGGGCGGGGTATTTTCCACATCGATATTTGCTTTACGCCCAATAAAGTGAAGAATAGCCGTCTGTACTTGGCGGCTTGATATTAATGAGCTGGCCAATTCACATCCACAAAGTTTGTTTTGCGAAACGCTAAAGTGGAGGTGTGCCTGATTTGGACTGGAGTCTATTTGTGTTGAATCAAAAAAATCGCGCCTGTAAATTGAACTGGGCATCTTTTTGCGTTTGTCTCATGGTGTGTCTTGTGCCGGCAGGGCCAGCTAACGCTACCTTAACTTCTTCAACCGTTTTTTCTTTTGATCTGACAACCAACTCGGGTGGCGTGGTTGAAAGCAATGGCTTCTTGTTTGGTGCGCTGACGAATACTTCGCTGAGTTATGGGGGCGCAATTTACAAGGTGAGCGTTAATGGCGGTCTGCCGGAAACGATTTATCAGTTGAAGAGTACGGATGGATATAGTCCCGTCGCGGGTTTGTTAGTGGGTAGCGATGGATACTTGTATGGCAGTACAGTTTATGGCGCACGCAGAACCGTATTCAATTTAAAGGATGGCGTTGGTACTTTGTTCCGCGTGAAGCAGGATGGTACTGGGTTTGAAACGTTGCATAGGTTTGCTACAAATACTCTAACTACTTCTAATAACTTGATCAGTAATTTGGACGGCATGTATCCCTCTTTTCCTTTGATTGAAGATCGGAACCAGCCTAATATATTCTATGGCGTTACCACTTATGGGGGCGCTTACGGTACAGGTGTCATTTTTAGTATTACCTCAGATGGGCGCTTCACAAGGTTGTTTGAATTTCAGGATCTAGTTAAGGATACAGAAGCGGCCAATAACAACGGTAATGCTTGGAAAAACGATTACGGCGCATTCCCAAGCGGACCTTTAGTTTTTGTTAAAGATGGCTGTGGTGATAAGGGGTGTCTTTATGGTGTGACGAGTGCCGGTGGATCAAAACTTTATAAGACAACGAATAATAGTGTTTCTCCAGCGGTTGTAACTTACAAGGGGGCTGGTACGGTATTCAAGCTTGATTTATCTAAAGGTATTGTTTCAGTTGTTCAGCAGTTTGATTCTCTAAGTAAGACAATTGGGTTGAATGGCCAATTCACCTTTTCAAGTGAGAACAATGGAATTAACCTAGGTACTTCACCCAGCAATGGATTAATAGAGCTTAAAGATCATCCTGGGGTATTGGTAGGGACTACCTCAGAAGGGGGCGTGCCATCAGAATGTCACACTGACACTAATACAAATAATAGAGTATGTATTCCAGTTACAGAGGCGACCAACAATGCTACGGATGAAAATGCAGGATTAGGGGTGGTGTATAAGCTGGATACGAGTCAAAATAATCAATTTGAGGTGCTGCATTCATTTGATTCTAGTGTAGGTAATAATGCCATGCTTGGAAGAGTTACGGATATTGGCGGAAAGCTTTATGGCGTGTTTCTATCTTCATCCAGAATTTATGGCGCTGTGTTTTCAATAAACATCACTGATGGTAACAAGTACGAAATAATTTTAGAGAATGACAATAACTTATCCTACCCAAATTCTGGGCTATTGTTATCAACATCCAATGCAAGTAATTTTTATGGCACGACAAGCGCATATGGAGGAAGTTGCGGATATGGAAATGTTTATCGAGTAAGTTTAGATGGAGTCGCAGCACCGCCTGGCAGTAATTACAGTAATTGTTACATCCCTGCTGCATCGAGTAGCGGCGGCGGCTCTATGGATAAAACTTCACTATGGGTACTGCTTGGGTTGGCTGCGCTAGTGTCAGTCAGGCGTCGCGTTTTTAGTTTTAATTGATTGAAACTGCTATCGATCTAAGAATTGCCATTCATAAGAAAAGCGTAACTGATCGTAGTCTTTTTTGAGAATGCCAGAGAATGCTTCAAATGGTATGGCTAGTTTCAAGATATTCAACGCGGCTTGATCCACGGCAGGGTCACCGCTGCTGCGTTTAATTACCGCGCTTTTAAGTTTTCCGTCAGCGCTTATGACAACCTCTAGTACGGGGTTATTTTTTTGTTTTGTGTGCTGCACAGAGCGTGGATAGTTTAGTGTTCCTAATCGTTCTACCTTGTTTCTCCAGCGTTCAGCGTAGGCTGCGAAGGGTGACTCTCTAGTGTCAGGTTTAATAATTGCTTCGCGACTTTTTGGACCATCTAGGTTTAGTCCATTATCGTTTAACTCGGTGTTTATAGGGCTCGGTAATGAGCGGATTAGTTCTAGCGGATTTTGATTAGAGGCTGTGGTTGCATTATTTTCATCGCCATTTAGCGTTTTTAATTCAGAATTTCTGGCTGAGATAATCTTAACGGAGAGTGTTCTTGAAGTGCTGGGGCTGCTTTGCAGTGCATTGCCGTCTTCGGTGCCTTCGTTATTCATCATAAATAAATCATTATCTGGGCTGCCGCTGAGCTGTTCATTAGCGCCGGTTCCATTTCCTTTTTGCTCACGTTGCGAAAGGTAGGTGCCTTCTGGGTTTTTCTTGTTATCAAGCGAGGCATCATTCAGGAGTAGTACTTTGAGTGTAGGTGTGACGTCTTTATAGACGCCAATGGGTTCAATAAAAGTAATGCCTGTAATCAAAATTACATGGAGCAGGGCTACTATAAACAATGTGGTAATTAAACGATCCCGTGACGGTGCAAATCCTTCGCGTTGCTGTTCAATGAACTGTAACGTTGTAGGTTCAGTTGACTGCTGGTTGATATTTTGTGTAATCACAGTGCTACAAGCTGAATGGAGTGGCGGCTCGAAGTCTCAGGTGTAAGACGTAAGCGTGAGTGTAGTGAGGTGGAGACTTGTATGTTACCAATAGAATCAATGCGCAACACATTTTGAATTCCCATGGAGCGAGCGACCGCCTGCCAATGTTCAGGAC
Organism: Pseudomonadota bacterium; assembly: GCA_947453225.1. Classification (GTDB taxonomy): domain Bacteria; phylum Pseudomonadota; class Gammaproteobacteria; order Steroidobacterales; family Steroidobacteraceae; genus CAILZL01. Next base: position 11,944 of record CANGFV010000040.1, on the reverse strand, counting down.
CGGCTGCCATGATGGCTGTCGATGCTGCATCTGCGAGTGCGCCGCTATTGGTAATGACGGTTACAGCTTGCGTATGGTTCACAGGCTCGCCGGTATGGGGATCAAGTAGATGGTGAATAGTTCGACCTTTCACGGTGTTGTTGCGTTGGTAATCGCCTGAAGTCGAGATACTTTCGCCATCTTTTAGAGCAATGCTACCAATAAAGTTATGTGAGCGCGGATCTTGCACGTTCACCTGAGTAACGGCACTGGGTAATGATGCACCCATGATAAGCGCCTGTCCGCCAAGATTAATGCTGGCTTGTGAAATGCCCTCAGCATGTAATTGCTTGATTACAAAATCTAGTGCATAGCCTTTGGCAATTGCGCCTAAGTCGAGTTGCAGATCTGGGTGTTTACCTCTGACATCATGCCCTCGAAGTTCTAAGTCCGATATGCGCGGGCGATGTTGTCTCCATTGCTCTAGTGATTGTTGGTCAGGTAGATCAGTGATCGCTGGTTTTTGGTGATCTGCAAATCCCCAAGCTGCTGTCATGGGCATGATGGCTGGATCAAAAAATCCTTGACTAGTTTTATGCAGCAGTAGCGCCATGCTTAAAAGGTTAGCGAGCTCATCTGAAGCTTTGAAAGATTTGTTTGCTTGTAAAGCCGTATTGAGTTGTCGTAATTCGCTGGTGGGTTGATCGCTCCATGCATACCAGTTAATACTTTGCTGCTGTAGTTGCTGCTCAATTTTGCTACTTATTTGCGTAGCTTGAATTGGCGAGTCTGCCCAAATAGACAGAGTAGCCTGTGTACCCATGGTGATGAATTGGCTGTCATAGCGTTGAGGGGCTTGCTTTGTGCAGGCGAGAAGACTGCCAATACACAGAAACACTACAAGCCTGATAACCTTAATCAAGCGAAGCGTTTCTCAATGGCTGCGATAAATAAACTGGCGATATCACAGTTGAATTGTTTATCCAGTTCGCGAATGCCAGTAGGGCTAGTGACATTGATTTCGGTGACAAAGCCACCAATGACATCAAGACCCACAAACAGCATGCCTTTGTCGCGTAATACTGGACCAATTTGGCTCACTAGCCAGCGATCACGATCGTTCAGTTCACGGCCTTTGCCTTGTGCACCAGCGGCAAGATTACCGCGGTGATCGGTGGTGGCTGGGATGCGAGCGAGCGCATAAGGTGCGGGTTGGCCATCAATGATGAGAATACGCGAATCGCCCGTTTCTACAATCTCTGGTAAATATTTTTGAACGATGGCGAATTGCTGACCATAGTTGGTCATGGTTTCAAAGATGACGCTAGCGTTTTTATCAGACTGATTCACAACAAAAATAGAGCGTCCGCCCATGCCGTGTAATGGTTTGCAGACGATATGCTGATGCTCGTGCAAGAAGCCACGCATATCTTCCATGTTGCGCGTGATGAGCGTCGGGGCGCAGCAATGAGCAAACCACGCCGTGTACACTTTTTCATTCATATCTCGCAGCCCAGCAGGTTTGTTTAGTACCAAAACGCCTGCTGCTTCGGCGCGTTCAAGAATATAAGTGGTGTAAATGTATTCCATGTCAAAGGGCGGGTCTTTGCGCATGAGGACAACGTCCATCTGATCGAGTCTTTCTGGCTGTGGATCGCCTAGCGTTGCCCATTGGTTATGGCTGTCCAGTACTTCAATTGGGCAAACCCGTCCCCAGGCGATGCCATCTCGCAGCCATAGATCGCCTTGTTGCAAATAAAACAAATGATGCCCGCGTTTTTGTGCGGCAAGCATCATGACGAGCGTCGAATCCTTAGCCGGTTTGATGCTGGCGATGGGGTCCATCACGATGGCTATACGTAATGCCCGAGAGGTCTGGTTAGTTGCATGCAGCATGGTGAGGATTCTAGTTTTCAGTAAATAGGAACGAGAGATTCGGGCATTGGTTCAAGGTGTGCGCTAGGTCAGCGATAAGTAGCGGATTATTTGCGTAAAATTGAGAGGTAGGTAATGGCGGCAATTATATCAATATGTTAAAACCTTACCGCTAAAACGATCCCGGTAATGGGGTATAGGCTAGGGCCTTGAGGTATTCATGATAGATGGGGCTAATGTCGATAAATCGCGGCTGACGGGGCTAAAAGTCCTGATCATTGATGACAGTAAAACAATCCGCCGCACCGCCGAGACTCTCTTGGCTAAAGAGGGCTGTGAGGTGTTCACGGCCGTGGATGGGTTCGATGCCCTGTCTAAGATAGCTGATCACCAGCCAGATATCGTATTTGTTGACATTATGATGCCGCGACTTGATGGATATCAGACCTGCTCCTTGATCAAGCACAATAAGGTCTACAAATCCATTCCCGTGGTGATGCTCTCTAGTAAAGATGGTCTTTTTGATCGCGCTCGCGGGCGTATTGTCGGCTCTGAACATTACTTGACCAAGCCCTTTACCAAGGACGAGTTGCTCACTGCAATCGAAATCCATGTTGGGTCTAAGCATTCTCAGGTGATCAACTAGTATGGCTTTGATACTCATTGTGGATGATTCGCCGACGGAAGTGCACAACATGCGTTCTATCTTAGAACGACATGGCTATCAGATTGCCTCCGCAAGTGATGGTGGCGAGGCTCATGAAAAAGCGCGCATGATGAGGCCAGATTTGATTTTCATGGATGTAGTGATGCCGGGTATGAATGGCTTTCAGGCAACCCGAAAGCTGGCTGCTGATCCAGAGACGATGAATATCCCTGTGGTGATGGTGACTTCTAAAGATCAAGAAACCGACCGTATCTGGGGGATGAGACAGGGCGCTATCGACTATTTAGTGAAGCCGGTGTCGGCTGAGCAGTTGTTGGTCAAGGCGCGGCAGGTTTTGGCGTCCTAATTTATCAAGCGGGTCTTCATCGATTTATCAATGTCGGATATGGAATTACGATCACTAATAAATAAGCCATTCGAGTTGCTGCAGCAGCTTGAGCATCGTGCCCGTGCCGTGTTGGCGGGTCAGACGGGCGATCTTAAATCAGACGCTGAATGGGTTGGGGTAGCCTTTCGTTTGGGCGCAGAAACTTTTCTACTCGCCCGCGATGAAACACGTGAAGTGATGAGTGTGCCGAGTTTTATGACTCGAGTGCCGGGCGCGCGTCCGTGGATCCGTGGTCTAGTGAATGTTCGTGGGCAGTTGTTACCAGTGATTGATTTACGTGCGTTTCTGGGAGGCAGTCCCACAATTTTGGCAAAAAGCTCGCGCATCTTAGTGATTAACAGTAAAGAGATACCGGCCGGTTTGCTCGTTGATGAGGTCTTAGGGTTTCGTCGTTTTACGGCGCGTGAATTTACCCCTCAACCACCGCCTACTATTTTGCATTGTGATCACTATCTTGCAGGTGCTTTTCGTCGGAGCGGGGATGTGGCGCCGGTGTTTGGTCTCACCGAATTGCTTGAGAGTCATGAATTTCTGACGGGCGCTGCCTAATTGCTGCAGGAGTTAAGCGTCTATGGATAATAAGTTTAAGTTGTTTTGTCTGAAGGCTTCACCGCTGATCATGCTGCTGGTGCTGTTCAGTGTACTGGGTGTCGTTGCCGACCTTTTTTATAATTTCTCGGCCTTACTGATTTTCGATCTTTCGATCGTATTGCTTGCGGTTGCTGCCATCGCAATCATTGTATTGTTGATTATTCATTGGTCTGTCTCTGATTTATGGAGTGCCAGTGAAAAGCACCGAGTGCAAAATGAAAATAATCAGGCTGCAATCTTGCGGCTGCTTGATGAAATTACCAATCTTGCTCAAGGTGATTTGACCGTCAAGGCCACGGTGACAGAGCACATTACTGGAGCGATTGCAGATTCAATCAATTATGCGATAGATGCCTTGCGTGCATTGGTGGCCACCATTAATAAGACGGCAGTGATGTTGGATAGTTCGGCGCGCCAAGTCTTGGCATCATCTGGCCACTTGGCCAAAGCATCAGATCAGCAGGCCAAACAAGTGAGCGCAGCTTCTGAGTCGGTGGTCGCTATGGCCTCATCAATCGAAGCGGTTTCAGAGAATGCACAACGTTCTGCAGAAGTTGCTCGGCATGCCGTTGATGTGTCGCATAAAGGAAGCGATGCAGTGCGCAGAACCATTGATGGCATGAATGCTATTCGTGAAACTATTCAAGATACTTCTAAGCGAATTAAGCGTTTGGGCGAAAGCTCGCAAGAGATTGGCAATATTGTTGAACTGATTAATGACTTGGCAGAACAAACTAACATTCTTGCTTTAAATGCTTCTATTCAGGCTTCTATGGCAGGGGAGGCTGGACGGGGGTTTGCTGTTGTTGCTGATGAAGTGCAGCGATTGGCTGAGCGTGCCGCTCAGGCTACTAAACAAATTGAAGTTTTGGTACGCACTATCCAATCTGATACCAATGAAGCAGTGATTTCTATGGAGCGAAGCACTACAGATGTAGTGGGTGGTGCATTGCTGGCAGAAAATGCGGGTTCGGCTTTACAAGAAATTCAGACCGTGTCTAATGAGATATCGACACTGGTGCAAAATATTTCAGCCAGTGCTCGTCAGCAATCGGCATCTGCACAAAACATCGCTAAAAACATGCAAGTACTTCGTGAAATTAGCGATCAAACCGCTGATAGCAGTGCCACTACCACAACGTCTATCAGTAAGTTGGCGCAGTTGTCAGCACTGATGCGCAAGTCGGTGGCTGGATTCAAGATACCAGAGATATATCGCCCTCAGACGCTTAATAAGCCAGTAATGTCTGCCAAGTCCTTGGATGAGTTGGGTTCAGTAGTGGGCCAGAGCCCTAAAAGCAAATAACCCATTAATCCTGTAAGTATCCATTAAGCAACAAATGACTGGCAGAGCAATAAAAGAATGAGTGAGGCATCAACGCAAGCACTGCAGGTGGTCGCGCGTGAGTTGAATAACGAACTCAATGATGCGCGCACTACATTGGAGTTGTTTGCTGAGCAACAAAGCCAGATTGAGCTATTGGCTAAGTGCCGTGATCACTTGCATCAAGTTCGTGGTGCGCTGCGCATGGTGGAGGTCTATGGTGCGGTGTTGCTTGCTGAGGAAATGGAACATCTGCTGCAACACCTGATTGATGTGCCTGAGCAACAGCGACGTCTAGGTGAGGCGATGGATGCCTTGCTGCGTGCCATGGCGCAATTACCAACTTATTTTGAGCGCGTTATTGGTGGTGGTCAGGATATGGCGCTTATCTTGCTGCCATTATTGAATGATTTGCGCGCAGTGCGGGGTCAGCCGCTGCTCTCTGAAGGTACATTACTGCTATTGAATCTCAACTCAGATCGTCAGGCCAATCCTTTAGCTTCAAATAGCGCTGATTCAGAGATGAGTGTTCAGGATGTTGCACGCAAAATGCGCATTCGATTTCAACTCGGCCTGCTTGGGTTGATTAAGAATGAGCGTATTGAGCAGAATCTAGAAACTATGGCGGATGCTGCGGCGACCTTGGAGCAAGTAGCTACATCGCAGCCTGTCTTTCAACTCTGGTGGGTTGTGGGCGCCATTATCGAAGCACTACAAACACAGGGATTGGAAAATAACGCATCAGTTAAGCGCTTGCTTGGGCAAGCCGATCGTGAAATGAAGCGGTTATATGAGCAAGGCGAGAAGCAGTTCTGCCAGAGCCCTCCCATCGATTTATTGAATAATCTGCTTTATTACGTGGCTAGAGCTTCTAGTAGTGGTGAGCGTATCTTGGCGGTGCGTACATCTTTCCATCTAGATGAGCTGCTGCCACTTGATCATCAAGTCGAGCAAGCACGCGCTAGTCTTTCTGCGCCTTCAGTCAAGTTGATGAAAACAGTGGCTGATGCTATTGCTGAAGATTTAACTCGCGTCAAAGATGCTTTGGACTTGTTCGTGCGTCAGGGCGGCGCCCAGATCCAAGCGCTTATACCGCAATTAGAGTTATTGAAGAAAATTGGAGATACCCTCGGTGTCTTGGGGTTAGAAGAGTTGCGCGAGACGGTGCGTCAGCAAACCAGGGCGCTACAGTCGAGATTAGAAAAAAATATTCCGCCCGATGAGAGTTCCTTATTGGCCGTAGCCTCTGCCTTAATTAGCATTGAAGATCGTTTGGACGATCAATTGATTGCGCTGATACAGCCAAACAATCTTGGCAAGCAACAGTCGGGTACAGAGAAGGAGGGTACCCTCCTTCAGGGCGGTGAATTCCGTCAGGTTTCAGGTGCTGTGCTACGCGAGTGCGTAGTAAATTTAGCGCGAATCAAAGAAGTCATTGCACTTGCCGTAGAGAAGAAAGGTGATGCGCAGTTATTAGATCAGTTGCCCCAGTTAATTCAGGGTGTGACTGCTGGTTTGTTGATGTTAGGTCGTGTTGGTGCGGTTAAAGTTGCTGAGCAAATTGAGCTGGCACTAAAAATATATTGTCGGCCTGCAATGCTTGTACAGTCTCTTGAAAAAATCAGTCACCTCGCTGAGGCGATTGTTGCACTTGAATATCATCTCGAAGGCCTGCAAGCAGGCCGCGCTGATTCTGAACAGATGCTCGATACTGCATCCAAAGCACTACAGGCGCTTGATCTTGATGCTCCGGCAAGCGCAGAGAAGCTGCCGTCTGTAGTGCGTGAGTTGGCAAAGCCACAGCAGGCATCGTTCACGCAAAGCAAGGTGGCACCTGCTGCTATATCGCATTCACAAGTGACTGAGCAATCACATGTGGCAAAAGCACACTTTAATCCTCCGCCGGTACTGGTGTTGCCACCTGATAAAACCGATCCAGAATTTTTGGAGTTGTTTATCGAGGAAGCGCGCGAGGAAGTGCTGCGCCTACAGGGCTTGCTGCCACGCTGGGAAGACAATCCTCAAGATCATGAGTCCTTAGTGGGCATTCGTCGTTCCTTTCATACTTTGAAGGGTAGTGGGCGTTTAGTGGGCGCGCAGCTGATTGGTGAATTTGCGTGGTCGATGGAATCTATTCTTAATCGAATTATTAGTCAGACATTAAATAGAGCCCCAGAAATTATTGAATTATTTCAGTTAGCGGTTAAGGCGTTGCCAGAGCTGATTGAGCAGCTAGAAGTAGGCCGCGCTCCAGAACAAAATATTGCGGGTCTAATCGCAGTGGCGCATGCAATTGCGCAGGCTGGCGTTGGGCAGTCCTCTGAGCAAAAAACATCAGTGACATCTCTTGATGTGCAGCCTAATGAGTCGCCTAGTCATGCAGTAGATCAAGCGCCCCGCGTAGATCCAGCCCTGCATGAAATCTATGCCAAAGAAGTCGCCGGACATTTAAATAAAATTCGCGCCTATTTGCAGAACTGTAATTATGCGCTGCCGCCATATCCTATTACCGAAGAGCTATATCGTGCCTGTCATACGCTGAGAGGAGCATCTAAAGCCGCTGGCGTTCAGCAGGGTATAAAAATCGCTGAGCCTATCAATCATTATATTAGTAAGCTATTTGATAATTCACTGTCCCTGCCTAGAGAAGGCTTGAAATTATTACAAGATGCCGTGACTGCCATAGATCACTTAGTGACTCATGTGGATAGCGATACCGCAACTTTTTCATCGGGCTCTGATCTGGCAGCTAGAGTCGAGCGGCTAGAGCAGGAGTTGGATGCGACATTAAGGCATGGTGCTGTTGTTGAATCAACGCAATTAGAAAGCACGACGCTTGAATCGGCAGGCGAGGAACTAGAGCTTAAAGTCGATCAACTCAAAGAGTTGGTGGATCAATATGCAGAGTCAAAAAATACCGATCAAGCTGCTGTGGCGATTGGCGATGCAGAGGAAGAGCCAAAAACTATAGTCGAAACGACTTCATGGGCGGCCAATTTCGAAGCGCCGGTGATCAGTTCGTTTGAAAGCATGAATGATGCTATCCATGCCGATATACACGATGTGCAGCAAGAGACACGGCAGGCAGAGGTTGCTGTTGGTGATCAGCACACAGAATCCGGCATTCGTTACCTTGATGATAACTATGATCCTGACATTGCAGCCATTTTCGCCGAAGAGGCTGGTGAGCTCTTGGAGGTTGCCGATCGTGCCGTACGCGCCTGGCAGGATGAACAAAATAACTCTGATCATGTCACCGAGCTGAAGCGTGTCTTGCATACCCTCAAAGGTGGTGCGCGCATGGCGGGCATTCATGCTATGGGTGATCTGACGCATGAGATGGAGTCCTTGATTGGCGTCAGGGCGCGTTCCGAGTTTATTGATCAACAGAAGATGTTCGGCTTATTGCAGGCTGGCGTTGATGAATTAATTCACATGCGCGATGTCATTACTCAGGGACAAAAGGTGTTACCGGCAACACGGTTGATCGAATCTATTCATGCATTAATTAATCAGTCATCAGGGCATCCGGAAATTACAGCTCCATCGGGTGACGATACTCATGTTGTTGAATTAAGTGCCGCTGAAGAACTCAGTGAAATTAATCAAGAGATCCAACAATTATCTGAGCGGGCTGAGATTGGAAATCAAATTCAAGCCAGTGCGGGGGCAGATGGGCGGCTGCAGCACGAGCCTGTCAATGTTGTCGAAGCCGATGCTGTACAAGCTGCGCCATATGAGGCCATAGCCGATCAGCATGTTGAGGCGGTTGCATTGCCTGGCCATGCGCAAGTTGTGGCGGAACGTGCAGAAACTGCACGCGTTGATGCGGACTTGCTTGAAACTCTGCTCAATGCTGCAGGAGAAGTTAGCATTCTAAAGTCTCGTATGGAGCAGCAGGCGAGTTCTTTGGCATTTAATCTGACGGAGCTTGGACGTACGGTCACTCGTCTTAAGGATCAGTTGCGTAAGCTTGAGATTGAAACAGAAACGCAAATATTACATCGGCATCGACAGGATGCCGATGAACGGCAGGGATTTGATCCGTTGGAGTTAGATCGATATTCGACTATTCAGCAGTTCTCACGTGCGCTTTCCGAATCCGTGAGCGATGTCGACTCTATCGCAGGATTGCTAGAAAATATCTCCGGGGAGTCGCAGAACTTATTGGTTCAGCAGTCGCGAGTGGTGACTGAGTTACAGAATGGCTTAATGAAGACGCGCATGGTACCGTTTTCATATCACGCGCCCCGACTCACGCGCTTGGTCCGACAGGTGGCAAGCGAATTAGGTAAGCAAGTGGAGATAACTATCACCGGAGCTACTGGTGAAGTTGATCGGCAGGTTCTGGATCGTATGTTGCCACCGTTTGAACATATGATTCGTAATTCGATAGTGCATGGTATTGAAATGCCTCAACAACGTACCAGCACAGGTAAGTCGGTGGTGGGTGCTATTCGACTCGCGTTACGCCGTGAAGGCTCCGATATGGTGATTACCCTAGAAGATGATGGTCGGGGAATTGATATCAATGCAATTCATGAAAAGGCTCGTGGCAAAGGCTTGATTACAGGGGATCGACGCCTGACCGATGATGAGGCCTTGCAGTTAATTACTGAATCAGGATTTAGTACCTCTAAAGAAGTGACCCAATATGCAGGTCGCGGGGTGGGAATGGATGTGGTGATTACTGCTATTAAGAAATTAGGCGGTACTCTGTCTACCGAAACTAAGCTTGGGCAGGGCACGAAATTTACGATACGCCTGCCATTCACGTTAGCGATCAGTCAGGCGTTGTTGGTGCGAGTGGCTGAGCATGAGCTCTATGCGCTGCCACTGTCTTCTGTTGAAGGTGTGGTGCGGCTTCCAAAGTCAGAAGTGCTTAGTTATCTCAGTGATCAGTCGCGCTTCTTCGAATATGCTGGCCAGCGTTATAAAGTTCAGTATTTCAGTGATTTCATCGGTGCGCAGACCACGGTGCTACCTAAGGGTGACGATTTGCCCTTGGTGCTGATCAAAGCAGGGGAGCGCTCGACCGCGCTGGTGACTGATGAACTGGTAGGCAACCGTGAAGTCGTTGCTAAAGCTGTTGGTCCGCAAGTTTCGAGTATCCGCGGCATTTTAGGAGCCACTATTTTAGGAGACGGGCGAGTTGTCATTATTCTCGACATGGGCGTGCTTGTGCGCTCTGAATGGATGATGCGTAAAGATAAGGTCACGATGCCGGCCGAGGATCGTCGAGCAATGGCTTTGGTTGTTGACGACTCCATTACGGTACGGCGTGTAACGCAGCGATTGCTTGAGCGTCATGGATTGCGAGTATTAACAGCGAAAGATGGACTGGATGCTTGGGAGTTATTGCAGGAGCATCAACCGGATGTGATCTTAATGGATATAGAAATGCCGCGTATGGATGGATATGAGCTTGCTACGCGAATACGCAGTGATGTACGCCTGAGAAATGTGCCCATCGTAATCATCACCTCGCGCGTCGGTGAAAAGCATCGTGCTCATGCCTTTGGTATTGGCATTAATGACTATTTGGGTAAGCCTTACCAAGAACATCAGCTTTTGAACGCTATCGATCCGTTGCTTAAGGCACAGCGGCTTCACTAGGTGATCGCATCAATGAGTGCATCCTCAGATGAGTTGTATAGTTTATTAGTGCCCTTGCATGAGATGCGGCTTTTGGTGCCTCGCTCATGTGTGGCCGAAGTCATGCCATGGCAGTCACCCACTCGGGTAGGGGATGCGCCTCAATGGTACTTGGGTTCAATTCATTGGAATGATCAAGTAGTGCATGTAGTGTCATTTGAGGCCATGTGCGGAAAGTCAGCGCCGATTTCAGCGTTGCGTACTCGTATCATTATTTGCGTGGCGATCAGCGGAAAGTTGAAAGGACGTTATTTTGGTGTGATGACCCAAGGGTTTCCGCAATTAATGCGCCTAGGTCCTGATGTGGTGAAGGCTGATCCCAATCAATCAGCGCTTGATCGACAGCCCGTGCTATGTCGGGTGCGGTTGATTAACGAACATCCGTATATTCCCGACTTTGACCGACTGGAGCAAATGATCAGCGAGGAGGCGCCTGTTTGAAGTTGAGTTTGATTTAGCTAGGCGGCGCTAAGAATTATTTGAAGTCGCCCCAGCCTGCTTGCAGTACAGATAGCGCCACCACAGCCGCAGTTTCTGTGCGCAGAACTCGCGGCCCAAGACTGACTGATTTGAAATTTGCTTGCTTAGCTTGTTTTATTTCGCTGTCGTCTAAACCGCCTTCAGGGCCAATCAATAAATCAATATGAGTAGACACCTGCGCTAGGTCCGCTAAAGCAGTGTTTGCGTTAGGCTCTAAAAGTAGTCGATCGTGATCATGACTTTGATTGCTTAGGTATTCAGTTAAGTGAATCGGTGTATGTACTTTGGGCACAACACTTCTCCCGCTTTGTTCGCAGGCGCTAATGACAATGGACTGCCAGTGATCTTGTTTTTTGGCAGATTGTTTTTCGTCGAGCTTGACGACACTGCGTGTGGTCAGCACGGGAACAATGGCGCTAATCCCAAGTTCGGTCGCTTTTTGTAATGTCCAGTCCATGCGTTCGCCGCGCGATATGCCTTGCACTAAAGTGATGTGTAATGGTGACTCGCTGGCTCTGTTAATTTTAGTTCCAATACGTACATAAACTTGGTGCCCCACAATGCGACAGAGTTCAGCGCTATGTTCATTGCCAGCACCGTCAAATACTACTAACCCTGTGCCTTCGCGAAGACGCAAGACGCGCAATAAGTGATTGCATGCTGATGCTGACAGCGCAATTTCGCTACCAATAATGAGAGAGGCAGGCAGGTGAATTCGAGTTAATCGCATGTGGCTAATTCGATGCCTTCGATGGCTGTGTCCACTAAGAAGTTGATTTCATCGGGTGTGATTACGTAGGGTGGCATAAAGTAAATGACATTGCCTACAGGTCTGAGTAATGCGCCTCTTTCTAATGCATGATGATAAACGCGCAGGCCTCGGCGTTCGCGCCAGTCATACTGCTCACGCGTATGTTTATTCTTGATGAGCTCGATTGCACAGATCATTCCGTGTTGTCGCACTTCAGCGACATGCGGATGATCT
>CANGFV010000039.1 GCA_947453225.1 Pseudomonadota bacterium | reverse complement strand
AGCTAAAGCGGCCAGCACCTCTTCAAGGAGCACTGGCTCATGTTTGAACGCCTGTGCACCCACTAAAGCGAAATCGCATTCAGTTCGGGCGGTAAATCCTGATTGCCGCGATAGGCCTGCAATGCAGCCTCACGCTGAGCAACCCACAACACCTCATCCCATAATTCAAAGCGCGTACCCTGACCCGATAACACTACATCGCGATTCAAACCAGCGTATTCGCGCAAGTTGGGTGGAATCAGAACTCGCCCATGCGAATCCAATTCAATATCGGTGGCATGGCCAATCATCAAACGCTGTAGATCACGCGCCATAGGATTCAGGGCGGGCAATTTCGTCAGCTTGCGCTGAATGTCTTCCCAGTCATGCTGCATATAAATGAGTAAGCAGCGATCACGGTGATCTATAGTGACCACTAACTGACCGGCCGCGTCCGACACGATGCTCTCTCGATAACGAGTGGGCACCGCGAGACGACCTTTAGGGTCGAGCGTGATTTTGTTTTCACCGCGAAACATGGGTACTGCAACTTGCCCCAAACTAAAAACTTACAAACCAAATTTGGCAGTCACTTGCCACCAAAAAATCCCATTTCATCCCATTTTTTACCACCAGAGTGCACTATAGGGAGGCAGAGTTCGGCAAGTCAACGGTAAAACTTAAAATTCCTTATAGGGCTCAGTCACTTAGACGATTTTTGCATCCTATGCAAAGCACTCAAAAACAACACTTCCGAAATGAATCAAACAGTTAAGGATTTTTTATCAACTAGAATTTACGAGCGTGATTGCCCGATATGAATGCACCAATTCACTCGTTCAAGAAGCGCAAAACAGCTAGTTGCGCAAAAGCACTAGCAAATGTTCAAAATAGGCTATTTTTTTAGGGTTTTTCACATCGCGAGCTCAGAAAGCAATGGAATTCACAATTGATTTAGTCACCGTCCTTAAGATCGCTCGGGAAGAAAGCACTCGGGCAAAGACAGAAATTGACGCCCTTGGTCCATTGGCTGCTTACCAACGATCCGTACAGCGTCATGATGAGCGCCTTGCTCGAGCGCAGGACGCTCAAACCCTAGACTGCAAAGCTGGATGTGCGTGGTGCTGCTCGTTTTCAGTGGACATTCGCCCGGTTGAGGCATTCAACATTCTGAAATACATGGAAAATTCATTAAATAGCGATGAAAAAAAGCAAATATGCAGCGAAATGACTGCAAATAGCGCAATCTTGTCAGGACTTGATGATCTAGAACGAATGCGCCAAACGCTCAAATGCCCGTTCCTGATCCAGAATCAATGCAGCATTTATGAGGCGCGACCACAAACCTGTCGTAATTATCACGCCACAGACTCGGCCGGCTGTAAGCAGTCGTTCGACGAACCCGACAATACAGATATTCCACCCGACTATGCGCCGGGGGTGTATCAAGCAGGCGGAGCGCATGTAGAAGCATTTTCTCAAGCCATGCAAGACGCGGGTTACGACTGCGCTGCGTATGAACTAAGTAGCGCGATGCTTGAACTAATGAGCGATCCAGAAGCAGCGCGACTGCGCTTTGAAGGCAAATTGCCGGTGTTTTTATCGACTGAGGGCACCGAAGTGACCCCAGAACTGATTGATTAAGTAGATAAATAAAAAAACGGTGGCCGGAACACCCGACCACCGCTTCAGCTGTATCCCTAATAGATCGCTAATTAGTGCGCAGCAGCACCTGGCTCAGTGAACTCCGCTTCAAGATTTAAGGTAACTTCATCGCCCACAGTAGACTTTGACATACCCCATTCACTGCGGTTGATAACCATCTTGCCGTTAAAACCAATGCGATAACCGCCAGCAGGTGGAGAAACATTACCTGCCTGAACAAAAGTCACATCCATAACGGCAGGCTTAGTCACGCCCAAGAAAGTAAGATCACCTGATACCTTAAGGCCGTTTGAGCCCACGCGCTCAATCTTGGTTGACTTGAAGTTGGAGGTTGGAAACTTCTCCGTATTCAACCACACCGCGCTATTCAGCTTTTCATCAAATACTGGAATTTGTGAGGCCACGCTCTTCATGTTCACAGTGGCATCTAGTTGGCTACGAGTCACGTCTGCAGCATCAAACTTCAGCGTTGCGCTGACTTCTGAAAATACCGCGGTAAACATAGAGAAGCCATGGTGTGAAACCGTCCAGTGAACGCGACCATGCTCGTGCTCAAGCGCGTAAGTACCAGTCTTTACTTCGGTCAACACTTTAGTCAGCGGAACAATCACGCTAGGGCCGCCGCCACCCATACCGGCCGCCATGCCTGCATCACCGCCAGCGGCGCCCATTCCAGCACCCATACCCGCTTCACCACCCGCATCCATACCGGCAGGGGGAGGATTTTGAGCAAACGAGATACCCACACCAATAGCGCAGGTGACGGACATAATTAACGCGAGAATATTTTTGGTAGATGACTTCATGACGGCTCCGGACGGTTGGCGAATTTTTGTCGTTTATGACATGGAAGCCAAAACCGAGCAAGAGGCCGTGACGTTAATTAACACTAATTAGCACCTACCACTTAGACACAGCAACAGACGTCACAGCCCTTAGTGATCCCGAATCGCCCAAGGTGGCGGTGTGTTACTTCCTCGGCGACTTGGTATATCGTGCACAACTCGACTTAAACATTCCCATATATCTCAACCTTAGCGATCAATGAAAATCCACTCTTGGAACGTCAACGGCATTCGCGCCGTACTGAAGAAAAACTTTTTCTATCCGTATCTGCAAGCACATCAGCCTGACATTCTGTGCCTGCAAGAAACCAAGGCCGAACGTGGACAGGTCGAAGTAGATTTGCCTGATTATTTTGAATATTGGAATTCGGCTGTAAAAAAAGGATATTCCGGCACAGCAATTTTTTCAAAAACTGAACCGTTATCAGTCACCAACAATTTTCCTAACAGCATCATTGAAGAATTTGGCTTAGCGCCTGATGCCTTTGGCAACCCATTAGAAGAAGGTCGCATCATTGCTGCAGAATTTGATAAGTACCATGTAGTAACGGTGTATACCCCAAATGCCAAAGATGATTTAGGGCGCCTGAGTTTACGTCACGAGAAATGGGACCCCGCCTTTCTAGCGTATTGCAAACAGTTGGAGCAGAAAAAACCTGTGGTTTTCTGCGGCGATTTAAACGTGGCGCATACCGAACTGGATCTGGCCAACCCCAAACCTAATCGCGGTAAGAAAGGCTTCACGGATGAAGAGCGCGCTGGCTTTCAACACTTTATTGATGCCGGCTTTATCGATACGCTGCGCTTATTCAAACAAGGCAACGGCCATTACTCATGGTGGAGTCATTTCGCCAACGCCCGCGCTCGGAATATCGGGTGGAGAATTGACTACGTATTAGTGTCAGAATCGCTACGCGCTCAAGTAAAAGCTGCGGACATTCATGCGGACATTCTGGGCAGCGATCATTGCCCAGTCAGCGTGATCTTAGACACATAATTCAGCTTAAACACCCGCCTAACTTGACGGACAGGTCTAGTGGCATGGTAGATTGCAGACATGAAGACTGTTTCGCGCTTTTATCGTTACTTTTGGTTCTCACGCCTTTTAGGCGGCGGGGAGATAGGCGCGTAGAGTTCAGTAAACGCTTCGAATCACCAAACCGCCGGACCTTCCGGCGGTTTTTTTTTGGCTCGCGAGTAACACTCTGTAAGATAGGCAGATTGATGTTGAGGAGATTGTCATGACCAACCACTCCACCAGTGCTGGCGAAGGCTGGACCGCCCCGCTCGACAAAACTGGCCCGACGGATGATGAGCGCATTAAAGAAGTGCGCCCGCTGCCTCCGCCTGAGCATTTACTGCGCTTTTTTCCGATTCGTGGCACGGCGGTGGAAACGCTGATCAGCAACACCCGCCAAACCATTAAACACATCGTCAATGGCAAAGACGATCGTTTGTTGGTCGTGATTGGCCCATGCTCCATTCATGACCCTGCCGCGGCGATTGAATACGCGAACAAGCTCTGTGCTCAACGAGCCAAGTACGCTGACACTCTGGAAGTAGTAATGCGTGTGTATTTTGAGAAACCGCGCACCACGGTAGGTTGGAAAGGATTGATTAATGATCCAGGCCTTGATGAAAGCTATCGCATCGATGAAGGCCTGCGCATGGCACGGCAATTGTTATGCGACATCAACAAACTTGGCCTGCCTGCGGGCGGCGAATTTCTCGATACCATTTCACCACAATACATTGGTGATTTGATTAGTTGGGGCGCTATCGGTGCGCGCACCACTGAAAGCCAAGTGCATCGCGAATTGGCTTCGGGATTATCTGCGCCGATCGGCTTTAAGAACGGTACTGATGGCAACATTCGCATTGCTACCGACGCCATTCAATCGGCGGCGCGTCCACATCATTTTTTGAGTATTCACAAAAATGGTCAGGTGGCGATTGTGGCGACCACTGGTAATCAAGATTGTCACGTTATTCTGCGTGGCGGCAGCAAGCCTAACTACGACGCTGCTAGCGTTGCTCATGCCTGCAAAGATCTTGAAGCAGTCAAACTTCATCCAGCCGTGATGGTGGATTGTTCACACGCCAATAGCAGCAAGCAACATGAGAAGCAGATTGAAGTAGCACGCAACATTGCTGAACAAATCAGCAAGGGCTCACGACAAGTTTTCGGTGTGATGGTGGAAAGTCATCTTAAAGCCGGTGCGCAAAAGTTTACGCCCGGTAAAGATGATTCAACTAAGTTAGCCTATGGACAGAGCATCACCGATGCGTGTATCGGCTGGGATGACTCTGAGTATGTGCTGGACTTGCTCAGCGAAGCCGTCAAAACACGTCGCGCTGCAAAATAAAATAGAAGTCAAAAACTGCAGGATGAAAAAACTTCATTCTGCAGTGACTCAATATAAAACCAAAGGGAGTCGGCCGATAAGCCGGGTTTTGTCGAGGACAATCATTCATCTGGGATGTACGTCACCGCACACCTCTAGCAACCTACCCGGAAGCAGTGCGGGTCACACTTTGCAACTTGCGTTGCCTGCCTCCCTATTTGGTCTTGCTCCGAGTGGGGTTTACCGTGCCGTCGAGTGTTGCCACCGACGCGGTGCGCTCTTACCGCACCCTTTCACCCTTACCGTTCATGCTTGCGCATGACTTAGGCGGTTTGCTCTCTGTTGCACTTTCCGTAGGCTCGCGCCTCCCAGGCGTTACCTGGCACTCTACCCTGTGGAGCCCGGACTTTCCTCCACCCTCGCCTTGCAGCGAAAGCAGCGATTGCCTGGCCAACTCCCGGGGCGCATGGTGCAGGGGCAACCCTCAACACGCAAGCGATTATTGCTTTGCCGACTTATGTTTTACCGCTCGTTCGTACAACTCGCTGCGAGGGGCGCCGGTCAGCTTTGCCGCGAGCTTCGCCGCCTGCGCTGCAGGCAAGTCTTCAAGCAAGGTAAATAACACCTGCTCAGCAGCCAGCGGTATGGCGGTGGATTCAGCCTCTGGCACACCTTCCACCACAATGACAATTTCACCGCGCGATAAATCTGCATCAGTGGTCGCGCGCTTTACCAGTTCACCAATAGTTTCGTAGTAACAGGTCTCATGCAGCTTGGTTATTTCACGGCACAGTGCCACGCGCCGCTGCGCACCAAAGGCATCTAACATGTCAGCCAATGTTTCTTGAAGACGATGCGGTGCTTCGTAAAACACCAAAGTTCGTGACTCATGCGCCAATTCGCGCAACCGTTCACGACGTTTGTTAGGCTTAGCGCCGGGGAAACCCTCAAACACAAACCGCGCCGTTGACAGTCCCGATACAGATAACGCCGCAATCGCTGCACAGGCGCCGGGTATCGGTACAACGCGAATACCATGCGCCACCAATTCGCGCACCAAGCCATAACCCGGATCGCTGATCAATGGCGTGCCGGCATCGGAGATCAGCGCAATATTCACTCCATTTTGCAGACGGTTGAGCAATTCAACACTGCGGTGCTGCTCATTGTGTTCGTGTAGCGACAACATCGGCGTATTACAGCCGATCATTTGCAACAACTTGCCACTATGGCGCGTGTCCTCGGCGGCGATTAACGACACGCTTGATAGCACCTCGCGCGCCCGTGGGCTTAAATCGCCCACATTTCCAATCGGTGTTGCTACCACATATAAAATACCGTTAGACATGCAGTGACCTGAAATTGCTCCGTATAATGCGTAAGGAAAATTTTGCGGCAAGGCGACGCTATGCTGCGGGGGAATCAAAGTACATGCAAGTGCGAATCTTAATCAGCCTCGGAATCTTGAGTTTGCTCATGCTGACAACAGCATATGGCGCAGCCCCCTCACCTGCTGTAACCACGCCATCTGCAAAGCCACAACCATCGAATTCGTCAGCAGCGACCAACACAGCCGCATTTAGTTCTCAGCGTCTAGCCTTACTGCTGCCGCTTACAGGAAAACAACAAGCCGCAGGCATTGCAGTGCGAGATGGGTTTCTTGCCGCCGCACTTCAACAGCCTGCAACCCAGCGCGGCACGATTGATATTTTTGATACCAATGAATCTGGCGTAATGGAAGCCTATGCTCGCGCCACAAGATCTGGTGCAACTCTAGTGGTCGGCCCCTTACTTAAAGAAGACATCGATGCGCTGATTAAAAACCGCGCACTCAATATCAACACACTAACCCTAAATACCATTTCCAGTGATACCGAACTACCCAGCAACCTCATTGCACAGTTTGCACTAGATCCAGAAGATGAAGCGCGCCAAGTCGCACAACGTGCGGTAGCAGAACAGCAGCTACGGGCAATTGTGATTGCGCCTAAAAATGAATGGGGACAGCGGGTACAACGCGCTTTTACTGCTGAGCTGACTTCACTTGGCGGCAGCGTGACAGAAGCGCTGAGCTATGACCCAAGCGCCAGTGAGCATGTGGCCACAATGAAATCACTGATGGCCGCTCATAAAACCAACAAAGGTCAGACAAAAGAAAATCAGCCGAGCACAACAGACTCTATTCGCAATGACTTCGACTTTATTTTTATGGCAGCACCCGTAGCACAGGCCAAACAAATTTATCCAGCCATTCGTTATGCGCTGGCCAATCTCAATACACCAATTTATGCCACTTCTGATAGCTATGCATTAGAAGGCAGCAATAACGATTTTGAAGGATTGCGATTTATTGATATGCCATGGATTATTAACCGCGATCGCAGCACTGCTAATTTATATGCCGATATGGCTAACCATTGGGGCAATTCATTTCGTGGCCGGTCGCGTCTTTATGCGCTGGGCATAGATGCCTATCGACTATCCGAAAGACTAAATACAACAACTACAACCATCTCGCTACCACGCGGGGTGACAGGACAACTGAGTCTAGATACATCAAAGCGAATTCATCGACAGCTTGACTGGGCGCGTATTACTAATGGCCAACCACAACTAACATCTGGCACTGCAGCAACTCAATAACCACTATGAATTCACGTTATCGCAAGGATGCCGGCGACCAAGCAGAAGAATATTCACTTAATCACTTACAGGCGGCCGGACTAAAGCTAGTTATTCGCAACTATCGCTGCGCCGGCGGAGAAATTGATCTAGTGATGCTAGAACAGCAAACACTTGTGTTTGTTGAAGTTCGATTCCGACAGAATCAACGCTTTGGCGGCGCACTAGCCTCAGTCACTGATATAAAACAGCAGCGCATACATCGTGCCGCCCAACGCTTTCTACAGACACATCGTCAATACCACTCTCTTCCAGCTCGCTTTGATGTCGTGAGCCTCGAGGGCGATACGCAATCACCCAAACTGTCTTGGGTCAAGAACGCTTTTACTATTAACTAACAGATAATCTTTAAGACGCAGGCAGATCTAACTAATTAACTATCGATTGAGCCCTGCGGTTATTTTTTTGTTTATACATACAGCCATCCGCCCGCTCTAACAGATGCTCTAAGTTCATTTCTTCACCCACTTCATATGAAGCTGCGCCTGAACTACACGCTAGCTTGTATCCGCGGTTTGCATGACCGTTATAGGTTGTAAGAGTATCTTCAAACCTCTCCAGAACCACGGGAACATCCTGCCCATTCAGCTCAGAGACCACTGCGAACTCGTCCCCTCCCAACCTTCCAATCACATCGCTATCGCGAAATACTTCGCGCAACACACAAGCAAAGGCACGCAACGCGTAATCACCTTCGGCATGTCCAAATTGATCATTTATTTCTTTAAAACAATCTAAATCGAAATAAATTAAGGTTACAGGCTTATAGTGCCGACGAGACAGTCCGATAAGCCGCATTGACTGATCAATGAAGCCACGTCGATTGGCCAGCATTGTCAACTCATCCACAGCACCGAGCTGCAACACATACAACTCCTGTTCAGCAATTTTTGCTAAATCTACCAGTCGCTGCTGATCATCAATATTTAAATCACGAGGTTTAGTATCAATTAAGCACAATGTACCAATAGCTTCACCGTTGGGCATCACCAAGGGCACGCCCGCATAAAATCGAATATTGGGCGAACTCGTTACCAAGGGGTTATCGGCAAAACGCTCATCTAAGAGCGCATCAGGAACAACAAAAATGTCTTTGCTCAAAATAGCATGGCCACAAAAGGAAATGTCGCGAGGAGTCTCCGTAGCATCTAGCCCCTGAATAGACTTGAACCACTGGCGATCTTTATCGACCAAACTGAGTACCGCAATAGGCACATCAAACACCCATTTGGCTAGACGGGTTAGTCGATCAAAGCGCTGCTCAGGTGGCGTATCTAAAATTTTTAGCGCATGCAGCGTGTTCAACCGCATTTGTTCTGTAGGAGGCATTTCAGGCGATTTCATTATTGGCTTACCCACTACAACAACCAAGCATTAGTCTTTTAATTTACGACATGCACATTAAGCCAAAATACATTTGTCCCTCCAATGAGCGGAGATACTTGATTAAGTTGGTAGTGTTACTTAGTAACCCAAAGACACGTCCATTTTCGCCGTGAAGTTACTTTACTATTTTTAATTGAGCCCGACTTCGGGGTACGGGCTTTGCCGCAGTCTCAGCGCTTGACTGGCCACCAGCAGCAAGATCACCAGACGATGTAGGCTCGGGCGGCAATTCATCTTCTTCAGCAAAAACCATCCCTTGACCAGTTTCTCGAGCATAAATACCCAGCACCGCCTGAATGGGCACAACGACATGATGAGGTTGGCCGCCAAAGCGCGCATTAAACTCAATACGCTCATTGCTCATAGTCAAATTTTGGCAGGCAGAGTAACTGACATTAAGAATGATTTTGTCTTCTTGCACATATTGTGGCGGTACCACCACGCCTGCAATGGAGACATTCACCATCAGATGCGGTGTTTGCACATTATCTGTCATCCACTCATGCATGGCGCGAATCAGGTAAGGTCGACGAGATGTCATAAACAAATGCTCAACGTGAGTTAAGAGCGTAGCGCTCGTTCAGCCTTTGACAGGCTTTGGTATGGATTGAGCGTAAGTAATTTTTTGGGGAACTCAGCAGGATCGACATCGACAATATCCAGCGAAACGTCTTTCTCAGCCAATACGAACCTTACGCGATGGCTATGCAGATCTTTAGGATTGGAAAAGAGCGTCATCATGGGAAGCGCCCTGAAAGTTATTGTTTAAGTATTAGCGAACCGAAAAAAACCATCGGCGTTGAACCTGATCAGGATTCAACGCCACATAGAACTTTTACTTAATATCTTTCCAATATTCTTGCTTGAGCGCATAGGCCAGCAGGAACAGCACCAACAAGAAGCCTAGAACTTTGAACCCAAGCGCACGGCGCTCTAACTGTTTAGGTTCGCCAATGTAGTCTAGGAAATTGACGGTATCGCGCACAAACTCATCGTATTCTTCAGGTGAAAGCTTGCCCTTAGTCACGAGCTCAAAACCTTTGAAGTGCTTTTCAGCGCCCTCGCCTTCATACACAGCCTTTTGTAGACCTTGCAGCTCCCACAATACATTCGGCATGGCTACACTGGCCAACACCGTATTGTTTGTTCCGGTAGGACGAGATGGATCTAAGTAGAAAGACTTAAGAAAGGCATACAAATAGTCGGTACCCCGTGCGCGCGCGATCAGCGACAAATCGGGTGGAGCCTTACCAAACCATTTAACGGCATCGGCTTCCGACATATTGATCGACATGGTATCGGTGATTTTGCCACCATTAAAAATCAGATTCTGCGTCACCTGAGCATCGGTGAGCGCCAAATCCACTGCCAAGCGATTGAAGCGCACATACTTGGCTGAGTGACATCCAGAGCAGTAATTCACAAAGTTACGTGCACCACGTTGCAGGGAAGCCACGTTACTCACGTCGTTATTGGCTTTCTCGAAGCCGCCTTCATTGGCAAGCGCCGCAGTGCTAAGTAAAGCACTGAACGCGAGTAACTTTACTAGTGACTTCATGCTCTGTTGTAGATTCACTGCTTGCATCATCAAAGTGTTGAAATTAGTGCGCATCGAAAGTCACCCGATCTGGAACCGGCCTGGTCTTATCTGCCTTGGTATACCACGGCATCAAAAGAAAGAAGCCGAAGTACAGCAATGAGAATAGGCGTGAAAGATAGGTATTGGTCGTCGTGGCAGGATTCAAGCCTAAATAACCGAGCATCAAGAAGCTGACCACAAAAATAGCCACGAAGGTTTTATATAGACCGCCACGATAGCGAATGGATTTCACGGGACTGCGGTCCAGCCAAGGCAGGAAAAAGAAAATCAGCACGCCAGCACCCATGCCAATCACCCCAAACAACTTATCGGGGATGGCGCGCAAAATGGCGTAGTACGGCGTGAAATACCATACAGGCGCAATGTGCTCAGGAGTCTGCAACCGATTAGCTGGATCAAAGTTTGCAGCTTCTAGGAAGTAACCACCAACGGTTGGCGCAAAGAACACGATCAACGCAAAGACAATGGCGAAGGCCACAAAGCCCATCAAGTCTTTAACGGTGTAATACGGATGGAATGGAATGCCATCTAATGGTTTGCCGTCTGCACCCTTGTTCTTTTTGATTTCTACACCATCAGGATTGTTTGAACCTACTTCATGCAACGCCAAGATGTGCGCCACAACCAAGAACACCAGAGCTAATGGCAGAGCAATCACATGCAAGGCAAAGAAGCGATTCAAGGTGATATCAGAAATGTAGTAGTCACCACGAATCCATTCCAGCAGTGAAGTACCTACATAAGGAATGGCACCGAACAGCGAAGTAATAACCTGCGCGCCCCAGTACGACATGTTGCCCCAAGGCAACAAGTAACCCATGAAGGCTTCGGCCATCAAGCACAAATAAATGAGCATGCCGAAAATCCACAACAACTCACGTGGTGTCTTGTATGAACCGTAAATCAAGCCACGGAACATGTGCAGATAAACCACAATGAAAAACGCCGAAGCGCCAGTGGAGTGCATGTAGCGAATCAACCAGCCCCAATCGACATCACGCATGATGTATTCAACAGAGGCGAACGCACCTTCCGCAGAAGGCTTGTAGTTCATGGTCAAGAAAATGCCAGAAACAATTTGCAATATCAGCACTACTAACGCCAACGAACCAAAGTAGTACCAAAAGTTAAAGTTCTTTGGTGCGTAGTACTCGGTGACGTGCTCGCGCATCATCTTGGTGAGCGGGAAGCGCGCATCAATCCAGCCTAACAGGCCGGTAGTTCCGACTTTGTTATGAGTATCAGCAGACATCAGGCAGCTCCCGTATCAACGCCAACGATCAAGGTGTTATTCGGGCCAAACGAATACGGCGGCACAGTCAGGTTCAATGGTGCAGGTACGTCTTTGAAAACACGACCGGCCAAATCAAACTTGGAGCCATGGCATGGGCAGTAAAAGCCACCCGGCCAATCTGCGGCAACTGTGGCATCAGCAGGCTCAAACTTGCCTAGTGGCGCACAACCTAGGTGAGTACATACCCCCACTAGGACTAAATATTCAGGCTTGAGCGCACGCGCTTCATTCTTGGCAAATTCAGGCTGCTCGGACTCAACCGAATCAGGGTCACGCAGGTTGCCCTTGTTAGCAGCAAGCTTGGCCAGCATATCCTGTGAACGGCGCACCACATAGATCGCTTGGCCGCGCCACTCAACCTTCATCAGTTCGCCCACTTGCAGCTTGCTGATATCTACTTCAACCGGACCGCCCATGGCCTTAGCACGAGCACTAGGACGCCATGAAGCTAAAAAAGGCACCGCTGTTGCTGCTGCGCCTACCGCACCTACCGCAGAGGTAGCCACCAGCAAGAAATGCCGCCGCCCCCCATCAACCTGATCAGCTTCTGCGCTCATCCAACACTCCGAGAAAAATTCATACGTACTTGTCTAGATTAAACCGATCACAATAGGACCGAACCGCAGGACAAGTTGACCTAACAAACGCACATTATACACACAGACGACCGCACCCTTAGAAGCGGCAGAGCTGTTCCTGCGCAAAATTCATCGTTTTTCAAAACCTCCGATTAAATTTTCGCTATTTAGTCTTTTAAATAGGGCGTTCTACTGGGGCTTTCGATTACTCAACCGCTTGATACGAGCCCCGACCTGGGCGAGCTTTTCCTCAATACGCTCATAGCCGCGATCAATGTGATAAATGCGATCCACAATGGTGGTGCCGTCAGCCACCAAGCCAGCCAACACCAGCCCCGCGGAAGCCCGTAAATCAGTGGCCATCACTGGTGCTCCAGACAGCTTCGGTGCCCCGCGAATAATGGCCGAGTGCCCCTCAATACGCATTTCCGCACCCATGCGCTGCAATTCATGCATGTGCATGAAGCGATTCTCAAAAATGGTTTCAATGACGGTGCCTACGCCCTCAGCCACACAGTTCAAGGCCGCAAACTGCGCCTGCATATCAGTAGGAAACGCCGGATACGGCGCGGTACGAATGTCCACCGATTTTGGCCGAGTGCCCTGCATGTCCAATTCAATCCAATCCGCACCCGACTGAATACGCGCACCAGCCTCTTTCAGCTTAAGCAGCACCGCATCCAAGTGATCGGCGCGGGCATTGTGTAGACGAATCTTGCCGCCGGTAATGGCCGCAGCCACCAGGTATGTGCCGGCCTCGATACGATCAGGCATGACTTCGTAATGCGTGCCGCCAAGCCGCTCCACACCTTGAATCACAATTTTGTCGGTACCCGCACCCTGAATTTTTGCGCCCATACCGATTAAAAAATTAGCTAAATCAACAATTTCAGGTTCACGCGCAGCATTTTCAATGACGGTTTCACCCTCAGCCAGCGCTGCGGCCATCATCAGATTTTCAGTGCCCGTGACGGTCACCATTTCGAGCACCAATCGCGCTCCTCGCAATCGCTGACAACTGGCGCGAATAAAGCCGTGATCAACGTGAATTTCCGCACCCATAGCGCGCAAGCCTTCCACGTGAAGATTCACGGGACGCGCACCGATGGCGCAGCCGCCGGGCATAGACACCTCAGCCTGCCCAAAGCGCGCTAGTAATGGCCCTAACACCAGAATCGAGGCACGCATGGTTTTGACTAACTCATAGGGTGCAACAAATTTGTTGGTGGGCCTGGCATCAACCTCGACACGCATTTTCTCATCAACGGTAATTTGCACGCCCATGTTGGCCAATAAGGCAATCATGGTCGTGACATCATGCAGATGCGGCACATTGCCCAAGGTCACGGGCCCATCAGCCAGTAAAGTGCCGGCGATAATCGGCAGCGCCGCATTCTTAGCGCCAGAAATACGCACTTCACCAGACAGCGGCACACCGCCTTCGATTTGTAAGCGATCCATTTAAGTTAAGGTCTCCGAGCGGTTATTGCTGCTGGGCTGATTGCTGCAAGATGCGCAATTCTTCAGGGGTATGCGTCTGCATAGTTAATGCGTGAATTTCTCGTCCCATCAGCGCACCTAGCGTGGCGTAAACACGTTGATGACGCTGTAACGTGCGCTTACCGGCAAACTCTTCACTGACAATCACCCCAGAAAAGTGAGTGCCATCGTCCGATTCTACTTTGACTTGCGCATCTGGCATGCCGGCGCGAATTAATGCCTCAACCTCTTGGGGATTCATGACCAACCTTACTCTGTGTATGCCCAACGGGGCCTAAATTGGCTAGCAATGATAAGAGATTCTGAGTCGATTGGAGATGCCACCCCTTAAATAAAGGTTATAAATCCGCCCACCTCAATTGGTCATCTCAATGAGTCATGGCGTACAGGATGTAATCAATACCAAAATGGTAGGCCAGTAAGGTCAATGGCTGCGGGTAATCTGGGTTATCGGCATGCTCCCAAGCATCCCCTAAGTCCATATTGAAATTAATGGCCACCATTAAGCGACCTTCATCGTCAAAAATGCCGCGCCAGCGCGGAGTAAATCCGTCCTTCTCCCAAGATTGCCCGTTAAGAGCGCCCCGAATGTTCGGAATTTGTACGCGCTGATTTACATCAAACAGCACATGAAACACTGCATCCTTATCCCCTAAATCGACGATGGGTCGGTCTGGAAATACCTTCTGCATCGACTCAGCAAAAACCAACCATTCCTGAGTGCCATGAAAGTCATCAACAATTAAAAAGCCGCCCTTAAGTAAGTAATCACGCAGGCGCTTGGCCTCAGCATCACTAAGTGCCCAATGGCCCACTTCAACGGCATATAGGAAGGGATATTCGAACAAGCGATCGTCCATTGCTGATAAACCAATACTGTCAGCCGCGGTATCAATCAGCGTTAGGCGCTGCACGCCATTTAGTAAATGGGTTTCCGCCTCGGGAGCGTCGGTCATCCAACTGCTTCTGAAAGAACTGAACTGCGGGTGGTTGTTATAGCGCAGGCGAATTAGCTGAAACTCGTGGTCTTTCTCAGCTGAGGCTCGCGTCGGGGCATCACCTGCCACAGCCAATCCGCCCAAAATCATGCAACAGATTAGCGCTGCATAATGACGCAAAAAATTAAACGAGCCTTGTGGGCAATCAACCATAGGGCGAACCAGTGAACCTGAGCGGACCAGTAAATATAAGGTGAGAGAATATCCAAGCCCGACAATAGCGATAAAACAGCCCCAAAGTCCAATCATCTGTCTGCCCGCCCTAGGATTGTGGCGAACATGACCGGCGCGGAGGTACTGATACGCCTCTTAACGGGTTATCATGCAAGTATGAAGCCACCATTTGATCCTCAACGCGTCCTAGACCGAGGCCGTGCTGTGCTGCACACTGAGGCCGAAGCAGTCACTGCACTGGTTACTCGGTTGGGTAATCCATTTACCGATGCGTGCCGCTTAATCCTTGAATGCAAAGGGCGCCTTGTGGTTTCCGGCATGGGCAAGTCTGGTCATGTGGGCAATAAAATTGCCGCAACCTTCGCCAGCACCGGCACCCCTGCTTTTTTCGTACATCCCGCCGAGGCCAGCCACGGTGACATCGGCATGATCACTCGACAGGATGTGGTGCTGGCTATTTCCAATTCAGGCGAAACCGATGAATTGGTGACCATCCTACCCGTCATTAAGCGCTTAGGTATCCCAATGATCGCGTTAACGGGTCGAGTAGAGTCCACCTTGGGGCGCGATGCGGCCGTGACTTTAGATGTTAGCGTTGCCAGTGAGGCCTGTCCGCTTAACCTCGCCCCTACTGCAAGCACGACGGCTACTTTGGCACTCGGCGACGCGCTAGCCGTGGCGGTGCTGGAAGCACGTGGATTCACCGAAGAAGATTTTGCTCGCTCTCATCCCGGCGGTGCTCTGGGCCGTCGCCTACTGATGTACGTAGAAGACGTGATGCACAGTGGCACGCAATTGCCGCTGGTCTCCCCGTCAACCTTACTGCGCGAAGGCCTGTTTGAAATGAGCCGGAAAGGACTAGGTATGACCACCGTGGTCGATGAACAACAAAAATTGCTTGGAGTGTTCACTGATGGCGACCTACGCCGCGCACTGGATAAACAAATTGATTTACATCGCACCACAATCAGCGAAGTCATGACCAAAAACCCTAAGCATGCCACGCCACGCATGTTGGCCGCAGAAGCAGTGAACCTCATGGATACCCATAAAATCACTGCGCTACCCGTTGTGGACGAACAAGGCAAAGTCGTTGGCGCCCTCAATGTTCACGATCTATTGCGCGCAGGTGTCATGTGAATTCTTCCACTCCCCTGCTCGAACGCGCAGGTCAGATTCGTTTGTTGGTTTTAGATGTCGACGGCGTGTTAACTGATGGTCGCCTATATTTCACTGCGGAAGGTGAAGTATTGAAGGCATTTCATGTGCGCGATGGCGCAGGCATTGTGCAACTGCGTAACGCAGGCATTGAAGTGGCAGTGATTTCCGGACGTAACTCTGCGGCAGTCAATACGCGTATGCGCGAGCTTGGGGTCATGCATGTCCATCAAGGCATCAATGACAAGCAACAGGCATTAAACACATTACTGAACACACTAAACCTGAGTGGCAATGACATCGCCTGCATTGGTGATGACACACCAGACTTACCGATGCTGAAAATGGCGCGATTGGCTGTTGCAGTGGCCGATGCACACCCCACGGTCAGAGCAGCGGCTCACTACATCACTCAATTAGCAGGTGGGTTAGGTGCAGTACGTGAAGTCTGCGACCTCATCTTACAAGCACGGCCACTCACCGCTGGTGATCGCTAAGCATGCAATGGCGATCCCAGCTTGCCACATCCATTATCGCTATAGCTCTGGCGGGTTACTTGTTGATCTCTAGTAACAGCAATAAGTCACTGGACGAGCTACAAGCTCCTGCTCAACCCGGGTATTACCTTAAACAAGCCACACTGGTTGATACCGGCAGTAACGGGAATGCGCGCATCAAATTACAAGCGGCACAAGTGCGCCAGAATGTTGAAGATGAGACCATTAACTTGCAGGAAGTTAAAGTGAAGTTTCATAGTGAAGACGGCACGCCATGGGTACTCACTGCAAATCAGGGCACGGTCCCTGATAAATCAAACACAGTCCAATTTGAAGGCAATGTTTT
>CANGFV010000038.1 GCA_947453225.1 Pseudomonadota bacterium | reverse complement strand
TCGTTCCATGCGCCGCCCGCGCGACGACTTCAGTTGGGTTACTGTGCACTACGGTCATGGCCTTAACGCTGATGCCAGCACCTCTCCTGCGCGCAGATACCACACCTACAGCACCATGGACCATGAAGCACCTACCCGACACCGGACAAAGCACACGCTTTAGCGAGCTGTTTGGTGAAGATAGTTTTTACAACATCAATCTTCCTGCATTCAAAACCAGCGGTGATGGCACAGTGACTGACTTGGTGACCGGACTGCAATGGCAACAGGCCGACAATGGTGAAATGAGCTGGGATAGCGGTGTGAGCTTCTGCAACAAACTGACCGCTGGGGGTAAAGATGATTGGCGCCTGCCCTACATTCAAGAGCTCTTCAGCATCCAGAACCAAGGCAAAAACTTTCCTGCGTTAGACACCAACTACTTCACCAAGTCAGACGCTGAATATTGGTGGGCGATTGAGGAGCGCGTCGGGCGCAACGACTATGCATGGGCCACCAATGCGGGCGGTGGTGCAGGCGCACATCCAAAAAGTGAAACAATTAGTGCCGGCGGCAAGATGCGTTATCACGTGCGCTGTGTGCGCGGCGAAACCCTAGGCGATACCTCTGCACCTCGTTATATCGATGGCGGCGATGGCACTGTGACCGACACTCGTACTGGCTTGGTCTGGCAAAAGACTGAAGGACTGTCTTCCGCCACTTGGGATGAAGCCATCAACTACGCCTACGGACTGGTCTTCGCGGGCCATGATGATTGGCGCCTACCTAACGTAAAGGAACTGGAGTCACTCTCCAGCCCCTACGCCACCAAACCGGCCATTGATTCAAACTTCTTTCCGGGTACCCAAAACTCACCATACTGGTCATCAACCACATTGCTGGCACGTCGCGGCAACCCATACCAGGCTTGGTCACTCGACTTTAACTATGGTGTAGTGGACTACCACCCCAAAGACAACAAGCTACACGTACGCGCAGTACGCGGCGGCACAAAGAACTAGATCCATTATTGATTGAAGGGTTGGCTTGAGTAGTGATGCCAACCCCACCTGAGTGCAGTGCTATTGGACTCAGTTCTATTAAATTCAACTCTCTTGAATGCAAGCCATCTGAGCTGCGCTGAGTTGAACTTAGATTGTTCACCCAAGCCTGAATAACTCGCGCTCAAACCCTCTGCTTGTGTGTGCGGATTGCTTAACTCATCGCCCTTTGCAGCTCGATACAGCGTAGTGAGTGTTAATCAGTTGAATAAAAGATCAACATTGCTGACTGAGTATTATCCGCAAGGCAAATCAGCTAATAGCATGGCTTAGCATCAGAAATAAAAAACCCCCACACTAGATGGGGGTTTTATCTAACTCAAACGAGCTAAGTCTAGTTAGGCAGTTTTGCGCTTACGCAAGGCTCTCATGCCACCGAAACCAGCTAGGGCAAGGCCAATCAATGACAAGGTGCCTGGCTCGGGCACATTGGTAGGCGGTGTACCACCACAGGTACCAACATCGTTGCCCGTGACAGGAGGTACGCTGCCACCGTTATATGCACCAATCCAGGTAGAACAAGTATCGTTAATACCTTGGAGGTGAGCCACCGAGAACCAACCCGCGCTGTTAGATACGAAGTTGGACAGCTGTATCCCAGAGAAGTCGAAGCTGACAGACTCAGGACCATCGTATTTAGCTGAAGGGGCAAACTTGAAACATAACTGCCAAGGCCCCGTACTTGCCGGAGAACTACCGTTGCAATTATCCGTACCAAAATAACCGCTAGTAGGATTAGAAGCAGGCGTTAAGTTAGAAATAGAACCCAAGCTGTAAGCACCAGACAAGCTGAAGAACACGCTGGTGATGAATTCAGGGCTAGTTATATTTGAAGGAGCAAAAGAGAAATGAACCCCACCAGTGATGTTGGAGAGCGTGGCCGTCAACCAAGGACCCGTAGAATTACCTGGTGATGGCGAAACGACTAAATCGTCATAAGTCAGCGTCGTTGGCAATGCAATCGCGTTGGCTTGTGAAAACGCGCCGAGCATTAACGCGCCCAACACTGGTACAGAAATTTTGCTTAGCAACTTCATAACCACCTCAACATCCGTGACACACAATTAAAAGACTCTAGCTAACTATAAGCAATAGCCGTGCCAGCATTTATAAGCCCATGCAAATCAATAGATTACAGATTTTTGCCTAACCGGCAGAGGCGTAAATTGTAAAGCTTCCCGACACAAGCCATTTGATTGATTTAACAGAACATCTAACTGATTTAACAAAAGCTAGATTGCCTTTTAGCATTCGGCCAATTCAGAAAAAATCGATGGTGGGCCCGGCAGGATTCGAACCTGCAACCAAGAGATTATGAGTCTCCTGCACTAACCGTTGTGCTACAGGCCCACGTGGTCGAACGACCAGAGAAAGCGCGGCATTGTAGGTAGTTGGGGCAGGCTTGTCATGTAGGGAATGCGCTAAACCCACGACATTTCACGATCAATGCGTGACCTTGGGCTCGCCGAGCAATAGACTTGCAGCATTACCTTACTCACGCTCTTGGATTGACTTTTCATGCCCGCCCAATTGATAGACGGCGCTGCCGTCGCTTCCCGTTTACGCCAAACCATTCGCCAACGCGTCAGCACGCTGAGCGCACAACATGGTCGCGCACCCGGCTTGGCTGTGATTTTGGTCGGCCAAGACCCCGCCAGTCAGGTGTATGTGCGCAACAAGGGCAAAGCCACCCTGGAAGTGGGTATGCACTCGATTGAACATCACCTTGATGCCAGTACCTCGGAAACCGAATTGCTGAATTTGGTGGCGCGCCTGAATAATGATCCGCTAGTCGACGGCATCTTGGTGCAACTGCCCCTGCCCCGTCATATCGATTCACAGCGCGTGTTGCTTGCCATTGATCCGAACAAAGATGTCGATGGCTTTCACCCCATCAATGCCGGTCGCTTGATGACCGGCCAAGAAGGACTAGTCCCCTGTACGCCCAGCGGCTGCATGTTGTTACTCAAAGAAGCGCTGACCTCACCCGCCGGCATGCATGCAGTGGTAGTAGGACGATCCAATATTGTTGGCAAGCCAGTGGCGCAACTGCTATTACAAGCTGATTGCACCGTGACGATTGCTCATTCACGCACTAACGATTTACCCGCGATGTGTCGCAGTGCGGACATCTTGATTGCTGCCGTGGGTAAGCCAGAAATGATTAGAGGTGATTGGATTAAACCTGGCGCTATCGTTATTGACGTGGGCATTAATCGCATTGACACTGCAGAGGGCAAAACTAAATTAGTGGGCGATGTTGCGACACAAGAAGCCTTGCCCCATGCACTGGCCATCACACCAGTGCCAGGTGGCGTTGGCCCGATGACGATTGCCTGTCTGCTGAATAACACGCTCACTGCGTTTGAACGGCATCAACGGCAATAATCATGTCGGATCACAGGCCTCGATCAGCCAGCGGTTTTGATCTGACACCGCTCAGTACCGACACCCGCGAGCAACTCGCATCTAAGTTGGACGCAGAGTCACGCAGAGTGCTGTTACATCACGGCACTGAACATCCGTTTTGCGGCGGCTTACTCAACAACAAAGAAGCCGGCACTTATTGTTGCAAGTTATGCGGACTGCCTTTATTTAATTCAGACGCAAAATTTGATTCAGGTACTGGCTGGCCAAGTTTTTATCAGCCTTACGATGCATCTCACATCCGTGAACTCCGCGACACTAGTCACGGCATGATTCGCGTTGAAATTCGCTGCCAACGTTGCGATGGTCATCTCGGCCATGTATTCGAAGACGGCCCAAAGCCCAGCGGCTTACGCTATTGCTTAAACTCCGCCAGCATGGAATTTGTAACGAAAGGCCAACCGCTGTTACTCAATAATCCTTCAGTATAAAAAAACCGGCGCAGTGAAAACTGCGCCGGTTTTAATTCATCAACTTTATCTATGATTGTTAGAAGTTAGCCGTGAAAGTCGCACCCCAAGTTCTAGGCGGCTGAAGAGATACACTTGAGTATGTGTAGCTAGTCATCACTGGCTCATTCGTGAGGTTTTTTACGTAGGCATTGATAGTGAACTTTCCATCCGCGTTATTCCATTGTGTTGATGCATCCCAAGTCGTGTAATTTTGCTGCCAAGCAAAATAATACTTACTAGACGGATCATTTGCAGCCGCATGCACAACATTTAAACCAACGTTACCGGGTCCACCACCACCCATCGACCAATACTGTGTCTTGTAGACACCCGCAATTTTAGGAATAACTTGAGAACCTCCAGCCAGATTAAATGTATGGCTATAGGTCAAGGTTGCACTGAATTTTGGGGAATTCTGCAAGGTTGTCCCCACAAAGCCATTTGCCTGCAAATCAAACAAGGCGGCCAGTGGCTTTGCATCAGCCAATTTATTTGCTACAGAGGTTCCTCCTCCACAGGCTGCTACGAAAGCAACGTAAGTAGCACTGATCTGACCATTGGGCAGATATACACGGGGGGCTGTTACTAGCTTCGTGTTAGGTATTCTTTGGAATGTATCAAGAACGGGATCATATCCAGCAGCCAAGTTTTGAGGATTGGTAAGGAATTGTGTATCAACCCCAGTTTTAGCCAAGTCACATATAGATGGTACTGTTGGGTTACCACTGGCATCTAAAGTGGGAGTCAAGTCACCTTGAGCCGTAGTTGGATAAAACTGGGGAGCCTTCTCATATTTTGCGCTCATAAACTCTGCTGTTGCATACAACCTATCAACAGGTGATAAGAGGAATGTGGCATCCATATCAATACCCATACTATTGAAGTCCTTCATGAAAGGGCTGCCCAAAGCCATGCAATATCCAGAACCTATCAGTGCAGCTGATATCTGAGTAGCACCCATACCTACGCTGCAGGTTGTTGAGTTAGACAGATCATCAACTTCGCCTGGTTGACCCGCATCAAGATCGTTCGAATAAACAATCACAGTGCCATCTACTGGCCGGTTGTGATAAGTGGTCAAGAAAGCCTCTGTGTTAAATTGCACTCGATTGTCGAAACCTTGCGATTTTAGGCCGAATGTCAATTGCTCGAGAGTAACTGCCGGTAGCACAGAGAAGGTCATTCCTCCAACTGATCCAGGATTAAACCCAGTAGAGTAAACTCCATAGACCATCGTCTCCGGAAGTACATCCCATTCCAGACCTCCACGGAATGTTGTGTGCGTCCAACGCGTATTGGTTGGATTGTTAGCAGTCACATTATCAAGAGCCGGCGGAAGTCCATTAGTTGTCGCGTTTGTTGATCCCTTGCATTCTGGTTTAGGAATTGACGCACCCGTCACAGGATCTACCAGACCACTATCGCAGGTGGGATACGGGGCATAACGATCACCATTGACAGCATTGAGTGCCAACTGGGATGCCGTTTCATCAGCGAAACGTAAACCACCAATCAGTCGAAGAGTGTCTAGCATGGAGTATTCACCGTTGAAGTAGGCGCTCTTGCTGATTCGATCAAGGCGCGGTGTCACGGTCCAGCTATAGCATGGAGAGTTGTTCACTAATGGAGTAACCAAAACAGGATCCTTACCTGGTGACACTGACCAACTTAAAGTAGAAGTAGCGTTAATTGTGGCGCCTGCTGAATTGTAGTTACAAGTTCCCGGATCTGTTGCTCCAGTGGTGTTACCAGTAGTCATACCAGTCATGCCCGCAACACCGGGAGCATTCATAGTTAACTGATTCAAACTTTGACGATCATCTTTGTAATAGAGACCGGCTTGCCACTGTAGCTTCTCACCTGAATTAGAATTGATGCGTAAATCAGCTATTTTGGTTCTTTGATAATTATCCGCACCAATTGCTTGATAGGTTCTATAGGGTTGCTGCTGATTGAAATGGGTTGTTTGGTAGGACGGCAAGAAAGTCACCGCACCGAGGGAAGTAGTCCAATTGACTTCAACACTAGCTAACTCGGTATTGGTATTGGCATATGGGCTATTTGACCAAACTGAAGGCGCCGTGCCGTCATCCCATGGATTTGCACGAGTATGGAAATTGGTGCCATCAAACATGGGGTAGAAGGATGTCGGTACGCCAGAAAACTCAGGCACACCGCCTAAAGTATTTTGAAGTTTTCCATAACAGTTAATTGGGTCATCTCCCGGCAAGCAGCTTAAGTTCAATAGAGATTCATTTAGTACCGTTAAGTTATTGTCCTTCAATGGTATTCCAGGCAAGTAAGGAACAGCTCCTAAAAACAATGCGCTGTTACTAGTACTAACTTTATTGGTTTGATAGTTAGCAATCGGCGTGGTAGCTCCAGAAGCGGTTATTGCATTTGTATAGACACAGTTACCAAACTGAGAAGCATCATTTAAGTTGAAACGAGGATCGGTCGATGCATATTGACTTGTATACAAACCTGCTGAACTTTGACAGACCGAAAACTTATTCGTTGTTGAACCTGGGGTAAATGCACCGCCGGAAATAAATGGCTTATATTGACCATAAGCCAACAACGTCAATTGACTGACCCCGTTACCGCCAATGTTTTGGTGCTGAATGGTCGTAGTGATATCAATATCGGAGGTGGGCTGCCAACGGTGTTTAATGCGAGCAGTTCTTAGATCAGAAGCACCCGCACCATTACTATAATAACCATCTCTCTTGGTGTTAGTGAAAGCGATACGCACAGCCTGATTATCAGCGAAAGGTACATTCATCACCCCATCCATAGTTGAAAGATGGTAGTTACCCATTTCCAAATTCGCAGATGCTTCATAATTGAATACTGGTTTATTACTTACCAAGCTCACAGCGCCAGAAAGGGCATTGGCACCCAAGGTTGTGCTTTGCGGACCGCGCATCACTTCAGCGCGAGCTAAGTCTAAAGTCCCTCCACGCACAGACTCAGCACGTGACATTGCAACACCATCAACAATGACCGGTGTTGAAACCACATCACCAGCACCACTGCCGCCGCCATCAATACCACGAACGAAGAAGGTGACGCCATTTTGAGAGTCTTGCATTTGGATACCGACTGTACCCTGCATAATTTCGTCGATACGACGCTTGCCTTCTTTGCGTAATTCTTCACCGGAAGTCACTTGGATCGAAGTCGATACCTTCTGAAGATTGACTTCACGGAGCTCGGCGGTCACTACGACTTCTTCAAGCTCATAGTCTACATCCGTAGTTTGAGCAAATACTGTCGACACACCGCTAGACGTAATCAGTAGGCTACTCAGGCACACCCAAAACTTATTCATACTCACAGGTTCCCCGCTCTCGTGTTTGCACAGCTTAGATGCTGTACAGCTTTTTAAAACACTAAATTGATATAACAATGGCTGTAGCTTATTCAATTGGACGCTTCTATAGCTAAAAACCAAAAGCCACAATTATCTCTGTGCGATGCTGACACGGCGGTGATCAGCAGTCAACAGCGAAAACATACTGAAAGAGTCACCTAGAAACTCTACAGCAGTAGTTAGAAACCCACTATTAAGAACCTAACTCTGGCGCGCCCGGCCAGATTCGAACTGGCGACCTTCGGCTTCGGAGGCCGACACTCTATCCAACTGAGCTACGGGCGCACTCAGACCGCGATAGTAGCCACCCAAAGATGCGCTATTCAACTTTTCCATCCGCCAAAAGTGCATAACGGAGTTGGTGCAACGGCAACAGGTCGCTATACTTGTGGGTCTAACCAAACAGCCTTGACCTCTGTGACCTTGGAGCCATTGTGAGCGGACCGTCCCACGACAATCATTTCTTCGACACCTTCATGCTGGTACTCGGCATTTTGGTTTTGATTGCCTTTGGCATTTATTTCGGCGCCAGCGCCATTGCCTCGCGCACCCAAGAAACCCACGTACTGTCTGATCCGATGCTGCAAGCCAAGGTGGTCGACCGCATTCAACCCGTCGGCAAAGTGGCTGTTTCGGGTGAAGACAACTCTGCCGTCGCTGAAACGGTTGCCGCCCCAGCCGAACTGAAAGAAATGCCTGGCGATCAAGTTTACGGCACGGTTTGCGTGGCCTGTCATGGCGCGGGCGTGGCCGGCGCACCCAAATTTGGCGACAAAGCGGCCTGGGCGACACGTATTGCCCAAGGCGCCGACACGTTGCACAAACATGCACTTGAAGGCTATCAAGGCAAGGCTGGCGTAATGCCTGCCAAGGGCGGCCTGAATACCGTCACCGACGCTTCCATTATCGCTGCCGTGGATTACATGGTCAGCAAATCGAAATAGCCTCGGCTATTCGACGCTTTTGCAAACCCGATCCGGCGCTAGTCAGATCGGGTTTTTTATTGGCTTAGGATGCGCCCGCCCTATCCAAACACCTCAAGGCGAGCGCTTCGCTGACATGCACCGCACTTAAATCCTTCGCGCCTTGTATATCGGCAATGCTTCTAGCCACTTTAAGAATGCGGTGATAAGCGCGAGCCGACAGGGAAAATTTTTGCATGGCGCGAGAAATTACCACCCGCGCCGAGGACTCCAAAACACACCACCGATCCGCCTGTGCCGCCGATAACCGCGCATTACATCTCCCCTGCCGCTGCCATTGTCGCTCGCGTGCCCGAAACACACGCTGCGCCACTTGCTCACTAGACTCCACCGGATGTGAGTTGTCTTGCAATTGCTCGGCAGACACGCGCGGCACTTCCACATGCATATCCAGTCGATCGAGCAACGGCCCTGAAATGCGCATGCGGTATCGCTGAATTTGCTCAGAGGTACACCGACACTTGCCCAGCGAATCACCTAAATAACCACACGGGCACGGATTCATGGCCGCCACCAACTGAAAACTGGCGGGAAATTCGGCATGCCGCGTCGCCCGCGCAATATGAATGGCACCACTCTCCAAAGGCTCACGCAGCACTTCTAGTACGCGCCGGTCAAACTCCGGCAACTCATCTAAAAACAACACGCCATGATGAGCTAAGGAAATTTCTCCGGGTCGTGGCTGTGAACCGCCGCCTACCAAGGCCACACCCGAGGCGGTGTGATGTGGAGATCGAAAGGGGCGAATGCGCCAGCGCCTAAGATCAATACCCTGACCAATCAATGAGCGAATGGCCGCTACTTGCAAGGCCTCCGCATCATTTAGCGCTGGCAAAATAGAGGGCAAACGCTGCGCCAACATACTTTTGCCGGTACCGGGCGGACCCATGAATAGCAAACTATGTTCGCCGGCTGCAGCAATCTCTAAAGCACGCTTAGCCAGTGGCTGGCCGCGCACTTCAGCAAGATCGGGAGTACCGCCTAATTCAATCACCACATTCGCTGTTTGAACGGCGGGTAGTGCCTGCGCGCCACTTAAATGCGCACACACTTCAAGTAAGTGTCTTGCTGCCAGCGCATGGCATCCGCTGACTACAGAAGCTTCATCGCCATTAGCCTGCGGCAAAATAATGGTGTGGTTAGCACGAGTTGCCGCCAATGCCGCGATCAAGGCGCCACTGATGGGACGCAACTCACCAGCCAGCGACAACTCGCCATAAAACTCTGTATCTGCAAATGATTGTGGCTGTGCCGTGGGCAACTGCCCTGAAGCCAGCAAGATGCCAATAGCAATGGGTAATTCAAATCGCCCACCTTCCTTAGGTAAATCAGCTGGCGCCAGATTTACTGTAATGCGCCCCGGCGG
Organism: Pseudomonadota bacterium; assembly: GCA_947453225.1. GTDB lineage: Bacteria > Pseudomonadota > Gammaproteobacteria > Steroidobacterales > Steroidobacteraceae > CAILZL01. The sequence goes on along the minus strand of CANGFV010000038.1, from coordinate 8,298 downwards.
CAGTTCAAAATGACAATTCAGTAGCGCGGCACGCACCCGATCCTTACTTTCTTTAACGACTGCCTCGGGTAATCCCACAATAGTGAAACTCGGCAACCCACTGCCGATATCCACTTCTACACAGACCTGCGGGGCATGCATCCCAAACTGGGCACGACTGAGAATAGTAGCGATGGGCATATCAACATCCTTGTTAATTAGAGAAATAAAAAATGTAGCTAAAACTTAGCGCTTAGTAGGTTGCTCTAGTTCCTGCAACCGCCGATCAAGGGCTTCCAATTTTTCGCGGGTGCGCTGCAGCACGCCTGCCTGTATATCAAACTCACGACGCGACACCAAGTCCATTTTGATTAACGCAGACTGCAAAATCGCCTTAAAGTTTTGCTCAACATCATGCTTTAAGCTACCCAAACCCTCAGGCAACGAGGCCGAGAGCTTTTGCGCCAACTCATTCAGTTTCTGATCAATATTCGACAGATCCATTCAAATCACACTCCCAAACAATTTAAGCCGCACTGTAAGACCAGCCTTGAGCAAGCTCAAGCCAATTCTCAGACAATGACCTGCGCCCTATTGAGGCGCGAATGACCGTCGACTCCTCCACCTAATACCAACAGTCCGTCCATCATGCACTGATATGAGTCAGTTTTTGCCCAGCTTTGCCCTTCGATTGGGCGAAAACTGTGCACTGCAGAGAGAGGCCTGCGGGTTATTGCTAAGAATCGCCCACCTTCCAAAAGTGGCACAAAACCTGCAAATGATTGGCTCAGAGCCAAGTGCCAACCATGGCGTTTGACTTGACCTTGATGAAACCGATTGGAGCGAGTACCGATGAAGCTGATTACCGCCATCATCAAGCCATTCAAGCTTGATGACGTTCGCCAAGCAGTGGCGGATTTAGGCGTACAAGGCCTCACCGTCACGGAAGTACAGGGAGTAGGTCGACAGCAGGGACACAACGAGCTCTATCGCGGCGCCTCATATAAGGTGGATGCTGTGGCTAAAACCAAAATCGAATTAGCAGTAGATGATTCGGTCACGGAGCAGGTTGCAGAAGCCATCATTAATGTGGCCCGTACCGGAAAAATCGGCGACGGCAAGGTATTTGTCTCTGATTTACCAGAAGCCGTACGAATTCGTACTGGTGAAATGGGAATCGAAGCCATTTAGTCAGACATACAGCCTGGCAATGACCCTTAAGACTATTAGTTACAGCAACCCATCTCGCAGGAGAACGACAGTGAATAAACCTCTGGCACTTAGAAAAGTGCTCACTCCCTTGTGGAGCGCCGCACTCATGGCCTTGGCGGCCTTGACCGCGTACCCAGCCGCCGCTCAGGAAACCGCGCCACCTGCTACGGTGACTGCTGAAGCACCTGTTGCCGCTACCGAAGCCGCACCCGTTGCTGCCGAGGCGCCTGCCGCTGAAGCTCCAGCCGCTGCACCTGCACCAAGTTTTGACAAGGGCGACTTGGCTTGGATGATGGTCTCCACCGCTTTCGTGTTGTTCATGACCTTGCCTGGTCTAGCGTTGTTCTACACCGGCATGGTGCGCTCAAAGAACGCGCTCTCTACGGTGATGCAGAGCTTCGCAATTTTCTGCGTCATCGGCACGCTCTGGGTGGTGTTCGGCTATAGCGCCGCATTCACCGCAGGTAACCCCTTTGTCGGCACGCTCGACAAATTACTGATGCATGGCGTGGATCTCAGCACACCCGCCGCTACCTTCAGTAAAGGTGTTTACATTCCCGATTTAGTGTTCTGCGTCTTCCAACTCACCTTTGCCGCCATTACTGTGGCACTGATTTGTGGTGGGTTCGCAGAACGCTTCAAATTCTCCTCCATGATGATCTTCAGCGTACTGTGGTTCGCCTTGTCTTACATTCCAATGGCACACATGGTGTGGTACTGGGACGGTCCAGATGCTTATCCAAAGGGTGATCTTGATGCTGCAGCAACAGCCGCCAGCCACGCAGGATTCTTGTTTGGTAAAGGTGCCATCGACTTCGCAGGTGGCACGGTGGTGCACATCAACGCCGGTATTGCTGCTCTAGTCTGCGCCTTGATTCTTGGCCCTCGTAAAAACTACGGCAAAGTGTCCATGGCTCCTCATAGCTTGATGATGAGCGCCATTGGTACCGGCATGTTGTATATGGGCTGGTTCGGCTTTAACGCTGGCTCTGCTTTAGAAGCTGGTGCCACTGCTGGTCTGGCTTTCTTCAACACACTGATCGGTACTGCGGTTGCGGGTACGGTGTGGATGTTGCTCGAATGGTTAGTTAAAGGTAAGCCTAGCTTGCTCGGCGTATGCTCAGGCATCGTTGCTGGCCTAGTAGCTGTCACTCCTGCCTGCGGTTGGGTCGGCCCAATGGGTGCAATTATCACTTGTGCCGTTGCCGCTGTGATCTGCTTCTTTGCCGTTACTAAGCTGAAGCCTGCGCTAGGCTATGACGACTCACTAGATGCCTTCGGCGTGCACTGTGTTGGCGGTATTGTCGGTGCCCTCGGCACCGGTATCTTCGTAAACCCAGCGCTCGGTGGTACCGGTGTATGGGATTACACCGCTGAAGCGGTTGCTGCCTATGACTTTGCTACGCAGATGAAGGCTCAATTGTGGGCTATTGGCACGGCACTGGTCTGGTCTGCAGTGGTTGCTACCGTAATCATGTTGGTCCTGAAGTACACCATCGGTGTACGTGCCAGCGATGAATCTCAGGAAGAAGGTTTGGATCTGGCCGATCACGACGAACGCGCTTACAACCTGTAAGCCACCATATAGATCGGCAGTAACTGCCGATCTATCAATTCAAAAACGGGCGCCGCAAGCGCCCGTTTTTATTTGAGACAATCTTTAAGCACACGCAGGATGTGACCCGCATCAATAAAAACAGCTCTAATTAGAAGAGAATTGCCGATACGATCAGTTCTATGCCACAGTGCACCCTCAGATAGTTGAACCGTTTACGGAGACTTGCATGCTGCGACCTCTTCTCTTGCTCACCTTGGGCTTGAGCCTACTGACCACTGCTTCTGCTGAAATCTATAAATACATTGATGAGCATGGCCAAGTTCAATACACCGACAAGCCGCCACTGCTGCCTAAAGAAATGCCTATCAAAAAACAAACTCAGCCAAGCGACAACGCTGCACTCGCTGATCGAGTGGCCGCTGACCTTAAAGCACGCGATGCTGCCGCTAAAGCACAAGCCGCCGCCAAGCAAGCCGAGACTGAAAAAAAGAAAGCCGATGAATTAACCGCAGCAGACAAAGCGGATCGTTGCGTTCAAGCACGCGGCAAGTATGAAAACCTAACCACCAGTCATCGCGTCTATAGCCTCAATGACAAAGGTGAACGTGTGTATCTTGATGACAAACAAATTGAACAATCCATCGCAGCAGCAAAAGAACAAATGGATACTTGGTGTAACTAAAACCACCCATCAACTATCACTATGAAGACAGGGTTTATTGGTCTGGGCGCCATGGGTGTTGGTATGGCAAGTAACCTACATCGTCGGGGACTGCTCACGGCTGTATGGAATCGCACTGCATCTAAAGCGCGTGACTTTGCCAAGAACTTTGATTGCATCGTTACTGAATCTCTCACCAGTATTGCCGCTCATTGCGATGCCTTGGTCATTTGCGTTTCTGCAGATCAAGACTTAAAAGACATTATCACCGCACTACAGCCTGCACTACGTTCAGGCATGGTAGTGATTGATTGCTCGACGGTCAGTGCTAGTACCGCTCGCGATTGCGCATCTATTATTGAAGCTGTAGGTAGTGACTTTCTTGATGCGCCCGTCAGTGGCGGTGTCGAAGGTGCACGCCTTGGTACACTGGCTATCATGGTGGGCGGCTCGGCACATGCATTTACGCAAGCCTTACCTATCTTTAATGCCCTCGGTAAAACCATCACCCACTTTGGAAATAACGGCTGTGGACAAGCCGCTAAAGCCGCCAATCAAATTTTATGCGCCGGTGCTATTCAAGCTGCGGCAGAAGCCATGGCTTTTGCTAAAGCAGAAGGACTCCCTTTAGACAAACTCATCGACACCTTAAGCAAAGGTGCAGGTAGCAGTTGGTACTTCACGCATCGCGCACCCAACATGATGAATGAAAGTTTTGCGCCTGGCTTTCGCGTCAAGCTGCATGAAAAAGATTTGAACATTTGTCGCGACATGGCCAAACAACACGGTGCGCAACTGCCATTGGTTGAAATGACTCTGCTTCAGTACCGCCGCTTAATTGAACAAGGACATGGCGATGAAGACATCTCGACCTTGTTTCGCCTAAAGAATCGTCTGTTCAATGCTTCATGAGCGCTCAGATGAATAACACACCGCGCGCTCGTCACTTTCATCTGCCGGATTTTTGCACTGCCGGCAGCACACTAGCTGTGGTGCTCATTGTTGAACTGGTTGCCATCTTACTCACTGTAGCGAGACAGCCATTACAACTTAACTTCTGGATAGATTTATCTGGCAACTCGCTGTTCATGCTCTGGCAAGGTTTAATTTGCAGCGCGGTACTCTGTCGGAGCAAATCGTGGCTAACAGAAAAATCAGTCGCGCACGCCTATGCATTAACCTTAACGCTCATGGTCGTGATTGCACTCATTGTTGCAGAATCCATCTATCAAGTTGGCCAACTCATGAGTATGAGCTTGCTTGATCAATTATTTCCGACCCAGCACTCTATTTTTTTACTACGCACTGGCGCGATTGCTTTTATCGTCAGCAGTCTTGCGCTGCGCTACTTTCATATCAGTGCAGAATGGCGCAGCAGCGTTGAACTAGAAGCACAAGCGCGCATTCGTGCATTACAAGCACGTATCCGGCCGCATTTTTTATTCAACAGCATGAACACCATTGCTTCGCTAACACGTAGCGATCCGGCGCGCGCTGAAGAAGCTGTGGAAGACCTGGCTGATCTGTTTCGAGCCAATTTAAGTGAAGCGCGCAGCTGGATTACGCTCAAAGAAGAATTAGAGATTGCACGCATCTATCAACGCATCGAAGCACTACGCCTTGGTGAGCGCCTTAAAGTTGAATGGAAAATTCATGATGTCCCAATGCGTGCGCTAGTACCCAGCCTGCTAGTACAACCCCTACTCGAAAATGCGGTTTACCATGGCATCGAACCGCTCAGTGAAGGCGGCACCATCACTGTTAGCGGCGACTTTGATGGTCAGTTGATTAAATTATCCATCAGCAATCCACTGCCTGAAAAATCCATACTTCCACGACATACCGGACATGGCATTGCATTAGACAACATTAGACAGCGACTACAGCTAGCGTGGCCAGGACAGGCCACCGTTGAGTTGCAGCAACATGCCGGTATCTATCAAGTGATCATGCGCTTTCCCTATCAGGAGCAGCATGTCGCCAACTAATGACCCAGCAAAGCTGCGCATACTCATCGTTGATGATGAGCCACCGGCGCGCGAACGGTTGCAGCGCTTATTATCTGAACTGGGCGAATACGAGTTGATCGGTCAGGCGGAAAATGCAACTGTTGCATTGCAACTATGCCAGCAACTGCAACCGGATGTTGTATTGCTAGATGTGCGCATGCCCGGTATGAGCGGTATTGAAGTGGCGCAGCATCTAAATAACCTTAACGAACCACCGGCAGTAATCTTTACCACAGCTTATGAAGAATATGCGGTCGATGCGTTTGAAGCTGAAGCTATCGGCTATCTACTCAAACCGATTCGCAAAGAAAAACTAGAGCGCGCACTACAGCACGCGGTACGCCTAAGTACCAACAGATTACAGCAACTGAATAATCATCACTCAGAACACGCTGCGCGTACCCATTTGTGCGTTAAACATGGCGAGGTGCTGCGACTCATCCCTATTCAAGAGATTCGTTACTTTATTGCCGAAAAAAAATACATCACCATTCATCATGCACGCGGCACAGATTTAATAGATGAATCGTTAAAAGACCTTAGCGTTGAGTTTGCCGAGCACTTTATGCGTATTCATCGCAACAGCTTGGTCGCTGAGAATGCCATCGCCAGCATTGAGCGAGATACAGAAGGTCAGTATAAAATTCATTTACGAGATAGCGCTGACACGTTATCGGTCAGCAGAAGACATAGCGCTGCGGTATTAAAGCGCCTGCGCGGCACGCACGACGAATCTAATCTTTAATAGCCTACTACTGCTTTATCAGCGTATATAAACGCCGCGCACTAGACAGCAACATCAGGCCGCGCGTGATTTTTGACCACCAACCGGCATGCGCCATAGATAACAGCAGTGCCGCGCCCGAGACCCACACCGCAGGTCGATTCAAGACATGCGCTGCCAAACCAACTAACTTATCGGTTTGTTGAAAGCGCGCTTCAATATCACCAACGCAAACTGATAACTCATCGCGCTGGATAGCACACTGCTGCTGCAGCGCTGCTCGTTGGGCGCTCACTTTCAAAAGCGCGCTCATTGAGTTCTCCGTGCTGAGGAATTTAACCGCTCACTATCGCACTCCAATTCTGTCAGCGTTGCATCGAGCAAACGAGCCCGACTATTAAGCTGTCTACGCAATTGCCATGCGGCAAAGACAGCCAGCATAAAGAAGAACAAAGTCACCAAGACCGATGCAAGTAGTCGATGGCTGTCCCAGAACACAAAAACAACGACCAACGCCAACAAAAACAAACCAATACCGGCAGTAAGCAGCGCGATGAATGCCCACAACAACACTGAAGCGGCGCGCTGAATTTCTTCTTGGAGCTCAGTGGCCAGTAACTCAAGCCGGGTGTGCGCCATGGCCACCAAGGTGGCAACCACTTGCGCCAGGGAATGCAGCAGGTTACTGATTGGGCCGCTGCTTGAAGTTGAGTCCTCTTGCATGACGACCCCTAATCACGGCGACGTAGTAATAAGCCAATCAATAACCCAACGCCCGCCGCAATACCGATGGATTGCCATGGATTCTTTTTTACGTAGTGCTGGGCAGTATCAGTGGCTTCCCGCACGCTCTCCAGCGCCTCATCCTGCAAATCGCCCAAACTGGATTTGGCCTGTTTTAGTGATTCCTCAGCACGACTGCGCACCGCATCAATACGATCACCAGTTTGCGTGGCAGTTACGTGCAACAATGCCTCTGCATCGCGTACCACCGACTGCAAGGCATCCAACAATTTGGCGGTATTCATCGGTTCAGACATAAGGCCTCGCTTGGCTCAAAGGGATGTGAATCTGATGGTATGCCTCATCAAAGAGCCCATCAAGGACCAAACATTAAGCACAATTACATACTTGACCATGCGGAACTGTCCGGTAGGCGTTACCATTTACCCTTATTCCCCAAACCCTGCACATCCTATTAGCGATTGCCTAGCGACACCCAGATGACCAGATTGCGTATTGCCACCCGAGAAAGCCGCCTCGCCCTATGGCAAGCCCATCATGTGGCTGAGCGGCTGCGTCAAGCGCATCCAACACTGGCTATTGAGCTGGTACCAATGACCACCACCGGCGATCAAGTGCTCGACCGCACACTTTCACAGGTGGGTGGTAAAGGGTTATTTGTCAAAGAACTGGAATGGGCGCTGTTGAAAGGTGAAGCTGATATCGCCGTACATTCCATGAAAGATGTACCCAGCGAATTTCCTGACGGGCTGATGCTCACCTGCATGCTCACTCGTGCCGATGCGCGCGATGCCTTCGTCTCCAATCAGTTTGCTCGCTTTAGTGACTTACCCCACAGCGCCAAAGTCGGCACCGCCAGTTTACGTAGACAAAGCCAATTACTGGCCAAGCGCCCTGACCTTCACATCCTGCCGTTGCGCGGCAATGTCGAAACACGATTACGCAAACTCGATGAAGGGCAATACGATGCCATCATCTTGGCCAGCGCCGGATTAGATCGACTCGACCTGAGTCATCGCATTCGCGAGCGTATGGATGTGCAACTGTCCATTCCTGCCGCAGGACAAGCCGTCGTCGGTATTGAATGTCGCAGCGACGATCAAACCACGCGTGCATTGTGCGCCGCCATCAACGATGACGATGCCGCCACCTGCGTGCGCGCCGAACGCGCCTTTACCGCACGTCTTGAAGGCAGTTGTCAGGCGCCGATTGCCGCTTACGCCACGAGACATGGTGAACAACTGGAACTGACCGGTTTAGTGGCGGCCCCCAATGGCCAACAAGTGATTTGCCAGCACATTCGCGGTACGCGCAATCAGCCCGAAACTTTGGGCGATCAACTGGCCACTACCGTGTTGGAACTAGGCGCAGCGCAACTGCTGGCGCAATTGAAATGATTCCTTACGTTTTA
>CANGFV010000037.1 GCA_947453225.1 Pseudomonadota bacterium | reverse complement strand
TTGTGGGTTGCTCAGCGTGAGGCTGCATTGCAGGCCTATCGCGGCAATCAGGATTTACCGCCCGAACTGAATGCGATTTCGCTTTAGTGGGTGCACAGGCGTTCAAACATGAGCCAGTGCTCCTTGAAGAGGTGCTGGCCGCTTTAGCTGTTACTGAAGCCGGTTGTTATTTGGATGCAACGTTTGGCAGAGGCGGGCATAGCGGAGAGATTTTAAAACGCTTGGGTCCGGCGGGGCGTTTGGTCGGCCTAGATCGTGATCCGACTGCTATCGAGTTAGGTCGTGCTCGATATGCGGATGATGGACGATTGCAACTGGTGCAGTGTGCTTTTGCTGATCTTACTGAGGCATTGCATGCGGCGCATGTGACCGAAGGATTGGATGGGGCATTGTTTGATTTGGGGGTCTCGTCGCCGCAGCTTGATGATGCGGCGCGCGGGTTTAGTTTTATGCAAGACGGGCCGCTAGATATGCGGATGGATAATTCGACAGGCATCACTGCAGCGAGCTGGTTGGCGAAAGTCAGCGAGCACGAACTGCTGCGCGTCATCAGTGAATATGGCGAAGAGCGCTTTGCCCGCCGAATTACTAATGCCATTGTGCAACAACGTAATGAAAAGCCGATGACAACAACAGCAGAGTTGGCGCAGGTGGTGAGCGCCGCAGTGCCGACTCGTGAGCCAGGTAAGCATCCTGCGACCCGTACTTTTCAGGCGATTCGTATTGCGGTTAATGATGAATTGCAGCAAATCGAACGCGCTTTAGATCAAGTGATCGATCAACTTAAGCCAAATGGCCGCTTGTGCGTTATCAGCTTTCATTCATTAGAAGATCAACGCGTAAAGCAATTCATGCAACGACACTCTCAAGATGATCCGATGTTCGCTGGATTGCCTGAAGTGCCTAAAGAAAGGCGTGCGCGCTTGAAGCGTATCGGCAAAGCTATCCATGCCAGTGATGCTGAAGTGCGGCGTAACCCACGTGCTCGCAGTGCCATTTTGCGTGTGGCAGAGAAGGTAGCGGCATGAATATGTCGATGCGCCTTCAGTTGCCGTTAATGTGGTGTGTGCTGCTAATTTCTGCGGTGGGCGTGGTTTGGGCTAAGCAGCAGTCACGTAATCAATTTGTAGAATTACAACGATTGGAGAAAGAGCGCGATCAATTAGATACCGAATGGGGGCAGTTACGACTAGAGCAAAGCACGCTAGTGACTTATGGGCGCATTGAAAAAATTGCCCGTGAGGATTTGCACATGGTAGTACCGCTGCCGAATCAAGTTCGCTTGGTGAATACTAAAACCTCGAGGGCGCCCTAGTTGATCGATTTGCGCAGCAATGAACCCAAGAACTTTGCCGTGGATCAATTTAGATCGCGGCTCAGGGTGGTGTATCTATTGCTTGGCTGCGCTGTGCTGGGTTTGGTCGTTCGTTCTGCTGATTTGCAATTGTTTGATGATGGTTCTTTATTAAAAGAGGGTAAGGCGCGTTTCTCACGCGTGGCTAAGCTCGCTGCACATCGCGGCACTATTTATGATCGCAATGGCGAGCCCTTAGCAATTAGTACGCCAGTCGATTCGGTATGGATCAATCCTGAAGAGTTGAATCAGGTCGCCGATCAGATTCCAAAATTGGCCGAGGCGCTCAATCGCGAGCCTAAGTGGTTGGAGCAAAAAGTATCCAGCAATTTAGATCGTAATTTCGTTTACTTGCTGCGCCACATGAATCCCAAAGATGCAGCGCAAGTCAAAGCGCTAAATATCCCTGGCGTATATCTGCAGCGTGAATACAGGCGGTATTACCCTGCAGGTGAGGTGACTGGTCATATATTGGGCTTCACTAATCTAGATCATGTCGGTCGCGAAGGGCTTGAGATGGCTTATGACCGACGGCTTAGTGGTACTTCAGGTGCGAAGCTCGTCATACAAGATCGTTTAGGTCATTCAGTGGAGGACGTAGAAAGTCTGCGTCCAACCACGCCAGGCCAAGATTTGAAGACCAGTATTGATATTCGTATTCAGTATCTTGCTTATCGGGAACTTAAAAAAGCGATTCAGGATCAGCGTGCTGTTTCCGGTTCGGCCATCGTCATTGATGTGCAAACCGGTGAGGTATTGGCAATGGTCAATCAGCCTTCTTACAACCCGAATGATCCAGAGCAACGCGACGCCAGTACTTATCGTAATCGCGCAGCGACAGACTTGATGGAGCCAGGTTCTATCATGAAGCCTTTTGTGGCTGCAGCTGGCGTAGCTACGGGTCGATATCATGCCGATACCATCATTGATACTTCCCCAGGTCAGGTGAAGGTCGGGATAAAAACTTTTAGTGATGAACATCCGGTCGGTGCGGCGCCATTGACGACGATCATGGCTAAGTCGAGCAACGTTGGGATGACCAAGCTTGCGTTGGATTTGAAGCCAGAGCAGATGTGGACCACGTTGGATGCGTTTGGCTTTGGTCGTAAGACAGGCAGCGGTTTTCCTGGTGAGTCAGCAGGCAGGTTGCCTAACTTCAAGCAATGGCGGCCGATCATTCAGGCCACGATGTCATTTGGTTATGGTTTGCAGGTTACGCCACTACAGTTGGCGCAGGCATATACGATTCTGGGTGCTGGCGGCATTTCGCGGCCTTTAACTTTTGAAAAAGTTGACGCTCAGGTGCAAGGGGTGCGCGTCATAGATCAGAGTGTTGCCCATGAGATGGTCAAGATCATGCAAAGCGTGGTCAGTGCGGAAGGCACAGGAAACGCAGCATCTATTTTGGGATATCAAGTTTCAGGTAAAACAGGCACGGCTCGTTTAGCGAGTATGGGCAGTTATTCCACCGCTAGATATGTGGCCAGTTTTGGCGGTGTGGTGCCTGCCAGCAATCCTCGCTTAGCCGCAGTAGTGGTGATCAATGAACCACGTAATGGTAATTACTATGCCTCACTAGTTGCAGCTCCAGTGTTCTCCAATATTTTATCTGGTGCGCTGCGTCTGTTGGCGGTAACGCCTGATAGTTTGGACGAAGTGCCTGCGGCAACTATCGTGCAGACGGAGGTCACGCCATGAATGCAGTGGCGCGCACTCCTGCTGAGCACAAGCACTCATATAAGTTACGTGAACTGTTGCGTGGTTTAGTGAGTGACGATGTAGGTGCTCAGTTGCCTGATTTATGTGTCACAGGTATATCGCTAGACAGTCGCGCTTGTGAACAAGGATTTGCTTTTCTTGCAGTCCCCGGTATCAATAGTCACGGCATCTCCTATGCGGTGCAGGCCATTAAGAATGGTGCTTGCGTGGTGCTGTGGCAGTCAACCACTGAATTGTCAGAGATTAATCTTCCAGCAGCTAAATGCATCGCCATTCCAAATCTTGATCGACTCTTAGGTGTATTGGCAGATCGTTTTTATGGTCATCCCTCGCAGCATTTGCGAATTGCAGGTATTACAGGGACTAACGGTAAAAGCACGACGGCCTATTTATTAGCTTCTGCCGCGCAGCGTTGTAGTATCAATGCTGGATATTCAGGCACTGTTGGTTATGGGCGCATGCATGCGTTGCGTCCTTCTATGCATACCACGCCTGATGTAGTGACGGTGCATCGACAGTTAGCTGAAATGTACGAGCAGGGTGCAGCGGTGGTGGCGATGGAGGTGTCGTCACATGCATTAGATCAACAGCGCATTGCTGCTGTACAGATGGACACAGCGGTGTTTACTAATCTCACGCGTGATCATCTTGATTATCACGGCAGCATGCAGGCTTACAGTGATGCCAAGCGTCAATTATTTAATGTGTCCGGCTTGCGTCATCGTGTGCTGAATGCAGACGATCCTTTTGGTCGTGAGTTGGCTTTGGCACCGTCTACGGCTTCTATGACTACGTTGTATGGTAGCGAAGCTGGTATTGCTGGCTCACGTGTGTTGTATGCCAAGAATATTGAACTCACTGAGGCAGGAGTATGCATCGACATAGGCGGTAGCTTTGGTGACGCGACGCTACGATCAGCATTACTAGGGCGTTTTAATGCTGAAAATCTTTTAGCCGCTTTGGCGGTTTTGTTGGGTTGGGATGTGCCATTGGCGCATGCAGTTGCAGCACTGTCCGAAGCTGAAGCTCCGCCAGGACGAATGGAGTTAATTAAGCAGGGTCATAAGCGGGTTGTGGTTGACTATGCGCATACCCCAGATGCTTTGCAAAAAGTCTTACAAGTTTTAAAAAGTCACTGTCGTGGTCGTTTGATTTGTGTCTTTGGTTGTGGCGGAGATCGCGATGCAGGTAAGCGCCCATTAATGGGTGCAGCGGCTGCGAGTCATGCCGATTGTGTAGTGATCACTAATGACAATCCTCGCAGTGAGAATCCTCAGTTAATCATTGAGGCTATTCAATCTGGTGTGGGGGCTTGTCCTTCGATCGTACAACCTGATCGGTCGCTGGCTATTGCTCAAGCCATTGAAATGGCGGCACCAGAAGATATGGTGTTAGTCGCCGGTAAGGGTCATGAGGATTGCCAGATCATTGGTGATCAGGTGCTGCACTTTAGTGATCGTGAAGTTGTGCGTGCATATTTGCGAGGTGTCGCATGAGTCAAGCGCGCTTTACCATGGCGAGCCTTGCGCAGCAGGTCACGGGTCGACTGTGTGGTGCTGATGTGGAATTCACTTCAGTTTCAATTGATTCACGCAATCTTTCTTCAGGTGCGTTGTTTATTGCGTTAAGGGGCCCGAACTTTGACGGACATCTCTTTGCTGAGAGTGCCGTCAAGCAAGGAGCGGTTGGTCTTTTAGTGGATCATGAGTTGTCAGTATCCATACCGCAAGTGGTTGTGCCAGATGTATTAGATGCGCTGTCAAAATTTGCCAGTCAGTGGCGTCAGCAATTTACTTATCCAGTCATTGCGGTCACAGGGAGTAATGGCAAGACCACTACTAAAGAAATGCTCGGCAGTATTTTGGCGCAACGTGGCAAAACATTAGTTACCCGTGGCAATTTAAATAATCATATCGGCGTGCCGTTAACCTTGCTGACGCTCAATGCAAATCACTGTTCGGCGGTGATTGAAATGGGCGCTAATCATCTTGGCGAAATTGCGCATCTTGCTGCGCTTGCAAAACCCACCATTGGGCTGGTGACTAACGCGGGTGCGGCGCATCTTGAAGGCTTTGGCGGTTTAGACGGCGTTGCTCACGGCAAGGGTGAGTTGTTTGAGGCATTAACTGCGAATGATGTTGCCGTCATTAATGCGGATGATGAGCATGCCAAGTACTGGCGAACTCACTGCGGCACTAAAAAAATATTCACCTTTGGTATCGATCAGCCTGCTGACTTTACTGCTAGTAAGGTATTGGCTCATCATGATGAGACTGGTTTTCACACTCGCTTTGAGCTCAGTACGCCTTCGGGTGTTTGTGGCGTCAGTTTGCAACTGGCAGGCATTCATAATTTGCGTAATGCATTGGCCGCCGCTGCGGCTTCATATGCTGCAGGCGCAACGATTAACCAGATTCAAGCGGGATTAGATGCCATGCGCCCAGTGGGTGGTCGTCTACAGCCAAAGCCTGCATTACATGGCGCATTCATGATTGATGATTCGTATAACGCGAATCCTAATTCAGTGCGTGCAGGTATTGATGCGCTAAGAAGTCGTGGTGGCCGTCGTTGGTTAATCTTTGGCGACATGCTAGAGCTGGGTGCAGGTTCAGTAGCGCTGCATAAAGAAATTGGTGCTTATGCCAAAGATTCAGGTATCGAACGATTGCTTGCCATTGGTCATGATGCGAAGCATGCGGTGAATGCATTCGGTACAGGAGCCGAATGGTTTAGTTCTTTAGATCAATTAGTGAAAGAAGCTCAATCAACGCTTGCGCCGGGCGTCACAGTCTTGATTAAGGGTTCGCGTGGCAATCGTTTGGAGCGCGCTGTGACCGCGTTGTCAGTGGCTGGTGAAGTGGTCATGAGTACAGGACATTAAGAGAAAAGCATGCTGCATTACCTTGCCCAACAATTAGTCGCTGCTCACTACACGGGCTTTAATTTATTTAGCTACTTGACGCTACGCGCCATCATGGCGGCACTCACTGCATTAGTAATGTCACTTGTGTTTGGTCCGATCATGATCCGCGCCTTCACTGAAAAACAAATTGGTCAGCAAGTACGTACCGATGGGCCTCAATCTCATTTGAGCAAAAAAGGGACGCCGACTATGGGTGGTGCGCTGATTCTGCTAGCAGTGATTGCGGCGACGCTGCTGTGGGCTGATTTAGCAAATCGTTTTGTATGGATTGTGCTGGGTACTACGTTGTCGTTTGGAATGATTGGCTTTGCTGACGATTACTTAAAGCTCGTTGTGGGCAATAGCCGTGGCTTAATCGCGCGATATAAATATTTCTGGCAAACCGTAGCGGGCGTGGGTTGTGCGATTGCGCTGTATCTGACTGCGCGAGTACCGGCTGAAACTGCGTTATTTGTGCCGCTGTTCAAGCAAGTCGCTATACCGCTTGGTCTAGGTTACATCTTGTTGACTTATCTTGTGGTTGTAGGTTCAAGTAATGCGGTGAATTTAACTGATGGACTTGATGGATTGGCTATCATGCCGGCAGCAATGGTCGCTGGTGCCTTGGGCGTATTTGCATGGGTCAGTGGTAATGCAGTATTCGCTAATTACTTAAGCATTCCGCATATTCCTGGCAGTGGTGAGTTATTGGTATTTTGTTCTGCGATGGTCGGCGCAGGTCTCGGCTTTTTATGGTTTAACACTTACCCCGCTCAAGTTTTCATGGGAGATATCGGTGCGTTGGCCTTAGGTGCTGCGCTCGGTGTGGTTGCGGTTATTGTGCGTCAGGAAATTGTGTTGTTCATCATGGGTGGCGTTTTTGTGATGGAAACGTTGTCGGTGATGTTGCAAGTAGCGTCATTCAAGCTGCGCGGTAAGCGTATTTTTAAGATGGCCCCGATTCATCATCATTTTGAGTTGAAAGGTTGGGCTGAACCAAAAGTCATCGTGCGCTTTTGGATTATCACTTTCATTTTAGTACTGGTGGGTCTTGCCACCCTGAAGGTGCGTTGATGATGCAATTAAACGGCCAACGTTTAATTGTAGGTTTGGGGCGTACCGGACTTTCCGTTGCGCGCCATCTGTATGCGCAAGGCATTACGTTTAGTGTGTGCGATGCAAGTGAGTCACCTAGTGGTCTCACTGAATTAAAGCAATTTGCGCCAACAGCGACCTTATATCTGGGCGGTCTTTCGGTTGATGCATTACAGAATGTGGTCGAAGTGATTGCCTCGCCGGGTATTGCTCTGCGTTCTGATTTGCTGCAAGAAGCAGCAAGGCGTGGCATTCCAGTCATCGGAGACATTGAGCTGTTTGCGCGCGCCACTAAAGCGCCGGTTGTTGCTATTACTGGCACCAATGGAAAAAGTACCGTGACAACGCTCCTTGCTTTAATGGCGCAGGCTGCTGGAATGCGCGCATTTGCTGGCGGTAATTTAGGCAGGCCTGCGTTGGATTTATTGCAAGAATCTCCTGCTGATTTATTTGTGTTGGAGTTATCTAGTTTTCAGTTGGAAACCACGCAAAGCCTCAAAACATGTACAGCCACGGTACTGAATGTCACTTCGGATCATATGGATCGTTACGATTCCATGCTCGACTATGCGCAGGCTAAGGCCAGAATATTTGATCAATGCAGTACTGCAGTGATTAATGCTGATGACCCCTTGGTGATGGCGATGCCACGTCATCATCAGCGGGTATTAAGTTTTACTGTCAAAGAAGGCGTCTCTGCTGATTACCACGTTAATCATTCTAAGCAGGCTTGCTGGTTATGTCGTCAGGGTAAACCCCTGATTGCGCTGTCTGAATTAAAAATTACCGGACTGCATAATGCAGCGAATGCATTGGCTGCGTTGGCGATGAGTGAAGCGCTGGGTTTAGATCAGCAAGCCTGCTTACAAGCCTTGAAAGATTTCGCAGGATTGCCGCATCGTGCAGAGTGGGTTGCCGATGTGAAAGGTGTGCGATATATCGAAGACTCTAAAGGTACAAATGTGGGCGCCACGCTCGCTGCGGTCAACGGTATGCAGGGTCCGTTGGTGGTGATTGCCGGCGGACAAGGCAAAGGACAAGATTTTTCGCCATTGGCTAGTTCGTTCCGTGACAAGGTCAAGCATGTTGTGTTGCTGGGGCAAGATGCTGCTTTGATAGAGACAGCACTGAATGGCGTATGTACTACCGAGCGCGTCAGCAGTATGGAGCAGGCAGTGCAAGCTGCTGCGCGTGTTGCTCAGATAGGCGACACAGTATTGTTATCGCCAGCGTGTGCTAGTTTGGATATGTTCCGTGACTATGCGCATCGTGGTGCGGTATTCGCAACTGCAGTGAAGGGGTTAATGGCGTGAGCACAACCTCGCAAACTGTCAGCTATCCTCGTAGTGGCACGCGTAATCGTGCAGTGCAATTAGATGGTTTATTAATGCTGGCGGTCGCGGGCATCCTATTAATCAGCGCCGTGATGGTGGCCTCATCATCTATTTCAATTGCGGCACGCGAGACCGGCGATTCGTTCTATTACTTTAAGCGGCAGCTGTTTTTCATAGTCTTCGGTGTAATTGCATGCGGTGTTGTGGTTCGCATTCCAACTACATTGTGGGAAAAGTTCAGAATCCCATTATTGCTGGTCGCATTTGGATTGCTCATTGCTGTGTTAATTCCTGGCGTGGGCGCGGTAGTTAACGGTAGTCGTCGCTGGATTAATTTAGGGTTTACACGCTTCCAGCCTTCTGAGTTATCTCGTATGTTTATTTTGATGTTTATCGCTGGTTATGCAGCAAAAAAACAACAAGAGCTCAAAAAAGGATGGCAGGCAGCGACTGTACCGGTGGCGGTTTTAGGCGTGGCGGCAGGATTGTTGCTGCTTGAGCCAGATATGGGTGCCGTGATTGTGTTAGTCGGCGTAGGGATAGCAATTCTATTCGTTGCAGGTATGCAATGGCGTTACTTCATTGGTTTGGTGATGAGTTGCGCCGCATTAGTGACCGTATTAATTGTCTTTGAGCCTTATCGATGGAAGCGAGTGACTGGATTCTTGAATCCATTTGATGATCCATTTGGCACTGGCTTTCAGTTAGTGCAATCGTTGATTGCAATCGGTCGTGGCGAGTTGTTTGGTGTGGGCCTAGGAGCTAGCGTCCAAAAATTATCTTATCTACCTGAAGCGCATACCGACTTCGTATTTGCCGTGCTTGCTGAAGAGTTTGGCTTTATCGGTGTGCTGTGTGTGGTGGGGTTATTTGGTTTGCTGGTATGGCGCGTGTTAGTGATTGCGCGTGCCGCCGCAGAGGCGAATCTTCCATTCCAAGCTTATGTGGCTATGTCATTTGGTGTGTGGGTCGGGTTACAAGCGTTCTTTAATATCGGCGTCAACATGGGCATCTTGCCAACTAAGGGATTGACGCTACCGATGTTGTCAAACGGCGGCACGAGTTTGTTAGTGGCGTTGTTCTGGTTAGGGATTGTGCTGCGCATTGGGCACGAATCAAATCTTTCTGGACGTTCGGCCTTACCGAAGAAGGGTAAAGCATGAATGGTGTAGCCCCTATCGTATTGATCATGGCAGGCGGAACCGGAGGTCACGTCTTTCCGGCGCTGGCTGTGGCTCGTTGTTTGCGTGAACGCGGGTTAACTCCAGTCTGGCTGGGAACTGAGCACGGTATGGAAAGTCGATTAGTGCCTCAGCATCAAATCAAGATGGAATTTATTTCTATTGCTGGCGTGCGCGGTAAAGGCATTCATACGCTGTTGTTTGCGCCAATCAAGTTAGTACGCGCCGTGTGGCAAGCGATCAAAGTCATTCGACGACTAAAGCCGGTCATCGTGTTTGGTGCGGGTGGCTTTGTTAGTGGGCCTGGTGGTATTGCTGCGTGGTTGTTGCGCAAACCATTAGTAATCCATGAACAAAATGCAATTGCTGGTATGACTAATCGCAGTCTGGCGAAAATTGCCGATCGTGTCTTTGAGGCTTTCCCTGGCTCTTTTGCTCAAAAAGCCATTTGTGTGGGTAATCCAGTACGACGTGAAATTGCTGCAATAGAGCCACCTGCAGCGCGATTTGCGATGCGTCACGATGCAATCCGCTTATTGGTAGTAGGTGGTAGTTTGGGTGCTCGTCGTTTGAATGAATTAATTCCTGCAGCATTGGCATTGATGCCTGTTGATCAACGTCCTCAGGTGATTCATCAGTCCGGTGAGAAAAATATAGCTGCAGCCCAATTAGCCTATCGCGAGCATCAAGTTGTAGGTGAAGTACGCGCCTTCATTGAAGACATGGCGGCCATGTACAGTTGGGCGGATTTGGTGGTGTGTCGTGCAGGCGCATTGACAGTCAGTGAACTTGCTGCAGTGGGTGTGGCTTCTATATTGGTGCCGTTTCCTGCGGCTGTGGATGACCATCAAACACACAATGCTCAGTTCTTGGTGAAGGCCGATGCAGCGATGATGATTCAAGAAAAAGAATTAACAGCGGCCCGACTGGCTGATTTGTTACATAGTTTATGCCGGCAGGGTAGAAGTCGCTTATTAGCTATGGCTGAGAATGCTCGAGCGTGCGCTATTGTTGATGCAGACGCCCGCATTGCTGATGCATGCATGGCGTTGGCCGGGGGCGCGTTATGAGCGAACCGATGAAAAATCGCATGCGTCGTATACACACCATTCACTTTGTGGGTATTGGTGGTGCGGGCATGGGCGGCATCGCTGAAGTGCTGCTTAATTTAGGCTATGCCGTACAAGGCTCTGACCTTAAAGCCAATGATGTGACCAACCGTCTGCAATCATTAGGCGCGCGCATCCTATTTGGTCATGCGGCTGAAAATATCAGTGGTGCTGATGTCATTGTCGTTTCTACCGCAGTGGCTTCAGATAATCCTGAAGTCTCACAAGCGCATGCGCAGCGCATTCCCGTGGTGCCACGCGCGGAAATGCTCGGTGAATTAATGCGTTTTCGTTACTCCATTGCGGTTGCCGGTACGCATGGTAAAACCACCACTACGAGTATGGTGGCTAGTTTGCTTGCAGAAGGGCAGCTTGATCCTACCTTTGTGATTGGTGGCCGATTAAAGAGTGCAGGCACCAACGCAAGATTAGGCACAGGCAAGTATTTGGTCGCCGAAGCGGATGAAAGCGATGCTTCATTTTTGCATTTGCAAGCGATGATTGCGATTGTGACTAATGTGGATGCGGATCATTTGGGTACGCATGAAGGTGACTTCAATCGCTACAAACAAAGCTTCTTAGATTTTCTGCACAACCTGCCTTTCTATGGCTTGGCCGTCATGTGCGTAGATGATCCTGAAGCCGCCGCTCTCATTGATCGTGTCGGAAGACCTGTGGTCACTTATGGCGTGAGTGAGCATGCTGATGTGCGTGCCATTAACATTCAGCGTCATGGTATGCAGACCAGTTTTGACGTTATTCGTCCGGGTAAGTCAGCTTTGAGTGTACGGTTGAATACTCCTGGTTTACACAATGTGCTCAATTCGCTCGCAGCAATTGCTGTGGCGACAGAGCTCGAAGTGTCTGATCAAGCCATTCAAAAAGCATTACAGCAGTTTCAGGGTATTGATCGTCGTCTGCAGCAATATGGTGATATCAAACTGCCTCAGGGCATGATCACGTTAGTGGATGACTACGGGCATCATCCGACTGAAATTGCCGCGACCTTAGAAGCGATTCGACAGGGATGGCCGAATCGTCGAGTGGTTTTAGCATTTCAACCGCATCGATACACGCGAACTCGTGATTTGTTGGATGAATTTGCCTTGGTCCTGGCGGAGACAGATGCACTGCTGATTACCGAAGTGTATGCAGCAGGTGAAGCGCCAATTCGTGGTGCCGATTCAAAAGCTATTTGTCGTGCAGTGCGTTCGCATGGTCGTGTTGAGCCTATTCTGGTAAAGAGCGTAGATGCCTTGCCAGATGCACTATGGCCTATTCTCCGTAATGGCGATGTATTAGTAACCATGGGCGCAGGTAGCATCGGTGCCTTGGCGGCTGGTATGCCGCAACTTCTTGCTGCGCGTATGAACAAGGAGGGTGGTTAAGTGAACGCCCACGCACTTCATATGCCAATTAGTTTGCCACCGAGTTTGCAGGGTCGCGTGCTGTTCGATGAGCCGTTAGCAAAACATACTTCCTGGCGTGTGGGTGGTCCTGCTGATGTATTTTTTACGCCCGCTAATAAACAAGACCTGGCTATATTTATGCGCGCACTACCTACCGACGTGCCAATTTTCTGGCTTGGCTTGGGTAGTAACTTGCTGGTGCGTGATGGAGGCTTGCGTGCTGCAGTGGTCGAAACTCATGGTGCGCTAAATGAATTACAAAGATTGAGCGATACCGAAATATGGTGCGATGCGGGTGTGACTTGCGCCAAGCTTGCCAAGCAATGTGCAAAGTGGAATCTAGGACCGGCTGAGTTTTTTGCAGGCATTCCGGGCACGTTAGGCGGAGCCTTAGCTATGAATGCCGGAGCATTTGGCGGTGAAACTTGGCGGCACGTGGCGGAAGTGGAAACCATCAATCGTCACGGTGACATACAGCGTCGTCTACCGAATGAATATGAAGTGTCTTATCGACATGTACAGGGTCATGCAAATGAGTGGTTCTTGGGTGCACGCTTAAGTTTTATCACCACTGATGCCGATGGTCAGGCAGAAATAAGAGCACTGCTGGCACGTCGCAAAGAATCGCAGCCTATTGGCGAGCCTTCCTGTGGTTCAGTTTTTACCAACCCACCCGGGGATTATGCTGCGCGATTAATTGAAAGTGCTGGCATGAAAGGATTTCGTATTGGTGATGCTCGCGTTTCTACTAAGCACGCTAATTTCATTATTAATGAAGGCGATGCTTCAGCCGCTGACTTAGAAGATTTGATTCAACTCGTAAAGGCGACTGTGAGGCAAAAATTTAATATAGAGCTGGTGCCTGAGGTGCGCATCGTGGGTGAAGCCGTAACGACTAAGGACGTGGCATGAGCGAACAGATGATCAGAGCAGAAGATTTTGGACGAGTAGCGGTGCTCATGGGCGGCACTTCTGCAGAGCGTGAGGTATCGTTGGTCTCTGGTGCTGCAGTGCTAGAGGCATTGCAAAAGCGGGGTGTTGATGCGGTGGCGGTGGATGGTATTCCGGCATTAGTCACTGGACTAGTAAATAAAAAATATGACCGCGTCTTTAATATTTTGCACGGTAATAAAGGCGGCGGTGAGAATGGTGTATTGCAAGGATTGCTTGAATCATTTGATGTGCCTTATACCGGTTCAGGAGTTCTAGGTTCAGCGCTGGCCATGGATAAAATTCGCACCAAGCAGGTGTGGTTGTCTTTGGGTCTGCCCACGCCACGCTATATACGTCTTAAGCGCGGTGATGATGTGGTGGCTGCGGCGCGTAATTTGGGGTTGCCCGTCATTATCAAGCCTTCATGTGAGGGTTCAAGCGTCGGCGTCAGTCGCGTGTTTGAAGAATCAGACCTTGAGCATGCAGTGGATCTCGCATCGCGTTATCCCGGCGAGATGCTGATGGAGCAATTAATTCAAGGTAGCGAATTCAGTGTGCCCGTGCTGGGCGAGCAAGTGCTGCCAAGTATTCGCATTGTACCTGCAGGTGAGTATTACGATTACCACGCTAAATATGTGGCCGAAGACACGAGTTATATTTGCCCGGGCTTAGAAGGCGTAGCTGAAGAAGAAATGCGAGCGCTGGTACTTAAGGCATTCAAGGCTGTTGGCTGCAGTGGTTGGGGTCGCATTGATGTGATGCGTGACCAACAAGGTAATAACTATTTACTTGAAGTGAATACAGCGCCTGGCATGACTAGTCATTCACTGGTGCCAAAGTCGGCAAGTCAGGTGGGTATTGAGTTTGATGAATTAGTCTGGCGAATCCTCGCTGATACTCTGAAACAGTCATCAACAGGAGCATAGGTGTTCGCAGCGAATCAAGTACAAGCCAGAACAGAGCGTAGCAGCAAGAGTGCTGATACGCATCTGCAGTGGATGCGCACTCATCGTCAGCTATTGATATGGCTGGGGTTGATTGCTGCGTTCACGCTGTTGTTGTGGTTTACTGTGCTTGCGGCGTTGGATAGACCGATACAGCGCGCTGAAATTAGCGGCAAATTTACTCAAGTGTCCAAATTACAAATTGAGCAAGTGCTCGAACCCTTTGCGCATCGTGGATTTATTTCGATTGATCTTG
Organism: Pseudomonadota bacterium; assembly: GCA_947453225.1. GTDB lineage: Bacteria > Pseudomonadota > Gammaproteobacteria > Steroidobacterales > Steroidobacteraceae > CAILZL01. The sequence goes on along the minus strand of CANGFV010000037.1, from coordinate 3,768 downwards.
CGGCAGTAAAAAAATCTATTGAGCAAATTCCATGGATTGAATACGCCCGTGTCGAACGTGCTTGGCCGGATGGCTTACGAGTGATGGTGACCGAACAGACCGCCATCGCAAGATGGGGCGAAAAAGGGTTATTGAACGGTCGTGGCGAGTTGTTTCTGCCGGAAGCACGCGATGTGCCTAAGGATCTGCCGTTACTGGAAGGTCCAGAAGGGGCATCGGGGCAGGTGGCTAAGTTATATCTGGATACCTATGCACGATTGCTCGCGATTGGTTTGCGCATTAGTCATGTTGCTTTAGATGAGCGTGGCGCTTGGGTGTTGAACTTGAGTAATGGCGTTGAAGTGCGATTAGGAAGTCAGGATATCAGTGCTCGATTAGAGCGATTTATTACTGCGGCTAATGTGGTCGTGACTCGTGCGGGTGAAGTGCGTTACGTCGATATGCGATACAGCAACGGTTTTTCCATCGGTTGGGGCGGTGCTCATGCCGGGAGTAGTGCCGCTCAAAATGAAGGAAGTGATGACCATGTCTAAAAAGATAGAACGAAACTTAATCGTAGGTCTTGATATTGGCACCTCTAAGGTGGTGTGCCTGGTTGGCGAAATCAAGACAGATAACAGTATCGAAATTATCGGTATTGGCTCGCACCCATCGCGCGGCTTGAAAAAAGGCGTGGTGGTTAATATCGAATCTACAGTCAAATCAATTCAGCGTGCCGTTGAAGAAGCTGAATTAATGGCGGGCTGTGAAATTCATTCAGTTTATGCCGGTATTGCGGGCAGCCACGTGCGTAGTCTGAATTCTCACGGCATCGTGGCCATTCGTAATAAAGAAGTCACTCCAGAGGATGTTGAGCGAGTGATTGATGCGGCACGTGCGGTCGCGATTCCTGCAGATCAAAAAATTCTTCACATCCTGCCACAGGAGTTCATTATTGATAATCAAGAAGGCATTCGCGAGCCTGTGGGCATGTCTGGTGTTCGTCTTGAAGCGAAGGTACACATTGTCACCGGTGCAGACAGTGCCGCACAAAACATAGTGAAGTGTGTGCAGCGTTGCGGACTGAGTGTTGATGATGTGGTGCTTGAGCAGCTCGCTTCTAGCTATGCAGTGCTCGCCGATGATGAAAAAGAGTTAGGAGTGTGTTTGGTAGATATTGGTGGCGGTACCACCGATATTGCTGTGTTCTCTGGTGGCGCTATTCGTTATACCGCGGTGATTCCGATCGCTGGTGATCAAGTGACGAATGATATTGCAGTGAGTCTGCGTACGCCGACGCAGTATGCCGAAGAAATAAAAATGAAGTATGCCTGTGCGTTATCAAAGCTGGCTAGGGCAGATGAAACCATTGAAGTGCCCAGCGTAGGTGATCGACCTTCGCGAAGATTAGCGCGCCAAACTTTGGCAGAAGTCGTCGAGCCGCGATACGAAGAATTATTCCAGATGGTCAATCTTGAGTTGCAGCGTTCTGGCTATTCAGAAGTGATTGCAGCAGGCGTGGTGTTGACTGGTGGTAGTTCAAAAATGGAAGGTGCAGTGGAGTTGGCCGAAGAGGTATTACATGTACCGGTACGCCTAGGTACACCACAACACATTACTGGTCTTGCTGATGTGGTGCGTAATCCTATTTATGCCACTGGTGTGGGTTTGCTTTTATATGGTCGTGACAACTACATACGTTCGAACCGTCGCGAGTTGCCGATGGTGGGGCAACTGAATGTGCGCAATTTTCTTGAGAAGGTGAAAGGTTGGTTTAATGGCGATTTTTAATTGGATATTAATCGATTGATCTTCGGCTATAGCACAGGTTTTTTTGGGAAATTATTTAGTTTGTTTTTTTATTTTTAATCTTGACGCAACTTAAGGGGACTAACCATGTTTGTACTTGCAGATACTGAAAATCAGGGTGCAGTAATTAAGGTTGTTGGTGTTGGTGGTGGTGGCGGCAATGCCGTGACGCACATGATCAATGCCAACATTGAAGGCGTGGACTTCATTTGCCTGAACACAGATGCACAGGCGCTGAAGCATTCTAAAGTCAAAATGGGTTTACAAATTGGCTGCAACATCACCAAGGGGTTGGGTGCAGGTGCTGATCCTGAAGTAGGTCGTCAGGCTGCGATGGAAGATCGTGATCGTATTATTGAGATGATTGAAGGCTCTGACATGTTGTTCATCACTGCCGGTATGGGGGGTGGTACCGGTACAGGTGCGGCGCCAGTGGTTGCTCAGATTGCCAAAGAGTTGGGCATTTTGACTGTGGCAGTTGTGACCAAGCCATTTGCTATGGAAGGATCAAAGCGTTCCATGTTGGCGGATCAAGGTATTTTGGAATTGTCTAAGCATGTCGACTCATTGATCACTATTCCTAATCAGAAGTTGCTTAGTGTGTTAGGCGGCGACATGACATTGATGGATGCATTCAAGTCAGCCAATCAAGTGTTGCAAGGTGCAGTACAAGGCATTGCTGAATTGATTACTAAACCAGGCATGATCAATGTGGACTTTGCTGACGTGAGAACGGTGATGGCCGAAACGGGTATGGCCATGATGGGTTCAGGTTGTGGTTCAGGTCCTGATCGTGCACGCGAAGCGGCTGAAGCTGCAGTGTCCAGTCCATTGCTTGAAGATGTCAATTTGCAGGGTGCTCATGGATTGCTCATCAACGTCACTGCGGGTTTGGACTTACGTACCAGTGAGTTCTCCATCGTTGGCGACACTGTCAAGCGTTATGCCTCCGAGGATGCCAATGTGGTCGTTGGTTGCGTGATTGATCCGGACATGAATGATGAAATTCGTGTCACCGTAGTAGCCACCGGTATTGGTAAGCAAGTCATGCAAGCTCAAGCGCCAGAGATGGATTCTCGTCGGCCTGTCGCGGTGCCCACTGCGCGTGCCGACCGTCAGCAACCACGCATGTCTGTGAATAACTTGGAAATTCCTACCTATATTCGTAATCAGCGCGAACAACAGCCGCTCGAAGCCCGGCGTGCAGTCGGTGATGGCTTGAGCTTTGCCGATGAATCGATGCTGGATATTCCAGCGTTCTTGCGCCGTCAGGCGGACTAAGCGAAAGCGTGGTGTACCGGAATCGGGCTGATTTTCGATTCCGGTCACAGGCCGCAGCCTATTGTCTGGCGGCTGTTTGTGTTACGGTTTCGTGGTCATGCTTAAACAGAGAACCTTAAAAAATTCAATCAGCGCCCGCGGTGTGGGGCTGCATTCCGGCAAGAAAGTGCTGATGATGTTGCGTCCTGCTGCGGCTAATACGGGCGTGGTCTTTTGTCGCACTGACTTAGATCAGCCGGCGGATGTGCCTGCGCGTGCTGAATTGGTTGCTGAGACTGCCTTTGGTACTAGCATTGTTCATGGTGGCGCTAAGGTCTCTACTGTAGAGCATTTGATTTCCGCAATTGCAGGCTTAGGCATCGATAATATTTATGTGGATTTATCCGCGCCCGAAGTGCCCATCATGGATGGTAGTGCGGCACCGTTTGTATTTTTATTACAAGCTGCAGGTATACAAGAACAGCAGTCGCCTAAAAAGTTTATTCGTATTCTAAAAACTGTGCGTGTCACTGAAGGCGATAAATGGGCTGAATTTAAGCCTTTTGATGGCTTCAAACTGAATATAGAAATTGAATTTGATCATCCTGTGTTCAGAAAGCGAGATCAAACTGGCACCATGGAGTTTTCCACCACGGCGTTCTTAAAAGAAATTAGTCGTGCTCGTACTTTTGGTTTTGTGAAAGATTTGGAGTTTTTGCG
>CANGFV010000036.1 GCA_947453225.1 Pseudomonadota bacterium | reverse complement strand
GAATTAATGCGCGTGAAGTTACCCTCGATAAATACTATCTATATAGGCGGCGGTTTAAGCGCCTGTCCTTACTTAAGTGAATCCATAGCCGATTTATCCGGACTTAATATTGTGCGACTGAGCGAACGAGAACTCACGGGGCGCGGCTTAGCTTACTTAATCGCCGGACAGCCTCAGTCGTGGAATGCTATTTCCGTGAAACAAACCATTACCCCCAAAACTAACTTAGCGCTGCAACAACGACAGAAAAATTGGCGTAGCTATATTGATGCCATCGCCGTTCAGAAAAATTAATTATCACTTAAACAGTGTAGCGCCCATACATCCGCCCAGCGTTGACCTGTCATACCAGTCATAAAGCCGCAGTGCCCGCCGTACTCGCTAACTGTGATATGTAAGTTTGAATTATTTGCAAGCAAGCTTACATCTGCCACAGGCACGATCGGATCGTCTTTGGCTAACAACAAGTAACTTGGTGCTACCAATGTGCGTAAAGTCTCTCCCAGTAACGAATAGCCATCGTAATAATCGTGCGCGCCATTAAATCCGGCATGATTGCGCACCAACACATCTGTTAATTCAGTGATGCTATTACTGGCTAACATGTCATCAAATTGATATCGCCCAGGGAATAATTGTTGTTTTCGCTTAAGCACTTGCTTCCACTTATTCAGAAAATATTTTCTATACATGGGCAGTCCTGAAGCCAAGGCCGCATCGCTGGCATGTGGATTAAGTGCAGGACAAATAGCCAGTACTTTACGCAATTGAATATGAGCCAGCGGCGCACGCGCCGCTACGCGCAGCACAAAATTACCGCCCAATGAAAACCCGGCCAATGACAAATCTTCAATGGCATAGTACTGCTGAATGGTACGCACCACATCAATCACTTCATCTAGCAAACAAGAATGAAACAATCCCTGATTCAGGTGTTCAGTGTTGCCGTGATCGCGTAAATTTAATCGACAAATGTTGTAGCCCGCATCAAATAGCGTTGCTGCTAATGACAACACATAATTTGATTCAGCATGCCCCAACCAACCATGCGCTATCAGTACCCACGGTAGGTGGTCCCCTTGCACCGTACACCGTGCCTGCAACCGCACGCCATCAGCCGACTCAAATAACTTTATTTGGCTCTCTCGACGTAGTCGTCTTGAGCGCCACAGTACCGGCAGCCGCCACGGCCACAATGTGGGCAAGATCGACTGCACATGAGGATTTCGTAGCCCACGGGGTGGGTTAAATGGCGGAAGATCAGACACCAACTGAGGAGTGGCAGATAAGCTCAAACGGACTTCACTCCATCAATAAATTAATTCAACACATTACGGTGGCGCGGCGCGTATTATCAGCGGCGCCCGAATCAGTCACAATGGGCAGCATTGAAACAAGAGATTTTGGACTCACCTAGCATGTACCTGAGCTTTTTCGGCCTAAGCGAAAAGCCCTTCGCCATCACCCCTAATCCGCGCTACCTCTATATGAGTGAGCGGCACGCGGAGGCATTGGCGCACCTGATGTACGGCCTTAACGAAGCCGGTGGTTTTATTCAACTTACCGGGGAAGTAGGTACCGGTAAGACCACAGTGGTACGCACGCTGCTTGAACAACTGCCACAACATGCCGATGTGGCGGTGATTCTTAACCCGCGTCTTTCCCCCTCTGAGTTGCTGCTGAGCATTTGCGAGGAGCTGGGTATTTTTCTCACGGATGAGAACACCAGTAGCATCAAGGATCTGGTGGACGTACTCAACGCCCGTCTTCTAGCTACGCATGCTAAGGGTCGCCGCGTGGTGGTTATTATTGATGAAGCGCAGAACCTCCTTCCTGAAACACTAGAGCAGGTCAGGCTGCTCACTAATCTTGAAACTGCAACGCACAAGCTGATGCAGATTATTTTGATTGGTCAACCCGAGTTACGCGATTTACTCTCACGCAATGACTTGCGTCAGTTGGCACAGCGTATTACAGGACGCTTCCACCTGACGCCTTTAAATAGTGATGATACTGCTGCGTATGTAAAACATCGTATGCAGGTTGCTGGCGCCACGCGCGAAATCTTCACCGAGCGCGCCTTACAGGCCATTCATCGTGCCAGTCGCGGAATTCCACGTCTTATCAACATCATTTGCGATCGCGCACTACTCGGCGCTTATACCAATAGTGAATATGAAATTGGCCCCTCTCTAATTAGAGAAGCCTCAGTTGAGATTGAAGGTGAAAAACCTTCTTATACTCGTTGGCTATGGACGCTTCTCGTCTTAATACTAATAGCTCTGGCAACGTTTGCAGCCTATCGATATTTTTATCATGCACCGATTACTAGCACATCCCCACTAGTTGCTACATCCACATCTTCTAGCAGCAGCACCAGCGCCATCATTGCTCCAGTTGCCATGGATACGGGCGAGATGCTTAAACAATATGCCGGTAGTACCGCCACTGATAATGCCTTAACCACATTATTTGCGCTGTGGAATGCACATTATGAGATTGGCGGCGCACGCTCTTGTCAGCAAGCCACTGCGCAAGGCTTGGAGTGTATATTTCAGAAAGGATCATGGGACTTACTGCGCAGCCTAAATCGCCCTGCTATTTTGCACTTAGCTGATGAGCAAGGCACCGCGCATCAAGTAGTGATTATGGAATTATCGCCAGCTACGGCTCGTCTAATGTTGGATCAACGGATCGTCTCCGTGACAACAGCATCCTTATCGCGTTATTGGAATGGTGATTATTTATTGCTGTGGCGTCCTAAAGTGACCGACCAAAAAGTGCTTAGTGCAGGCAACCAAGGTCCTGAAGTACTATGGCTGCGGCGCGCACTAGCTCAGTTGAAAAATGAATCGCTACCAAAACAAGCCAGCGATGTGTTCGATGATGGCTTGACGGCCGCCTTAGCTGATTTTCAGCGTGCACATCGATTACATCCAGACGGCATTGCAGGACTGCAAACACAAGTTGCACTTGATGCGGCCACGGTCACTGATGGCAGCCCTACGCTGATCAAGTCTTCTGAAGCATTACCCGCCAATACCGCTTCAGGTAAACAATTATGAGCTTCATACTTGATGCACTAAAAAAATCTGAGCAAGAACGGCGACGACAACACACCCCAAGCATTGCTGAGCTGCCCTATGGTCGAAAAAGAGACCGTAAGCCGTGGTGGTTATGGATTGTCATTACCCTGCTCATCATTAATGTTGTTTTAGTAACGGCTGTATTATGGCGGAAAGATGCCACACCCTCTGTCGCAGTAACAAATAGCCAGCCATCAACACTACACGCCATTGAGCGAAACAACACACCAAACAACATAAACCCTAGTCGTGAAGTCAGAGCTTTAGAAGATGAGGCCATTAACCCTGCAGAAGCACAAGACTCAACCAGCCTGCTATTAACGACTGCTGAAACCCCAAGTACAACGCCACTAGTTCAAGCGGCATCACCAGTTTCTAGTAACCTTAGCAATAACCTTAGCAATAACCTTAGCATGGTGACTTATTCACAGCCTGTACGCACAGGTCAAACTGCTACGCTCGAATCTCTTGGTGGTGCAGCTGCATTAAACTTGCCTGAACTGCGTCTTGATTTACATGTGTATTCAGATAGCAAAGCACAGCGCTTTGTATTTATTAACAGCAAGAAATATGCGGAAGGACAGCCTCTAAGTGAAGGCCCTTTAGTTGAACAAATCACTGAAGCGGGCGTGATACTCAATTATCGCGGCCAGTCATTCTTGTTGACTAGGCAGTGAGCAATCAATCGAATTTTAAATGAATCATTTGGTTGGATGAGTATCAATGCGATACACCGTCCATTCGCTCAGCGGCTTGGCACCCATTTTTTCGTAAAAGTCGATCGCACGCTGATTCCAGTTCAGAACCGACCACTCATATCGGCCACACCCTCGGCACATTGCCTCCTCTTTCACGGCCTGTAATAACGCAGTTCCAATACCCTGACTGCGCCATTCCTTACGCACATACAAATCCTCCAAATAAATACCCGGCTGCGCTAGAAAAGTTGAGTAGTTATGGAAGTACAGCGCAAAGCCCACGGACTGATTCCCCACAAAGGCGAGCAGCACTTCTGCATACGGCCTTGATCCAAACAAATGCTCATGAAGTTGCTCCTCAGTAGCTTTAACCGTGTGCACCAACCGCTCAAATTCCGCCAGCTCATAGATCATCGACAAAATAGCCGGCACATCCTCTGGCGTGGCCGGAACAACGGTTACTCTTGTTAAACTTTCGGACATAGCTATCTCCACTTACTTTTCAGTAAATTTTAATAATTAACTTGCGAACCGACTAATTCAAGGCGTAACTTATTGATATATAACTCACCACTAAACAAATAGATTAGAGTTTCTTAATAATGACCGATACCAGTAAACTGCCTTTAAATGCACTGCGCGTGTTTGTATCCGTGGCCGAGCACCTCAGCTTTACTGAGGCGGCGCGAGAGTTAGAGGTGACACCGGCAGCGGTCAGTGCCCAGATTAAAACGCTGGAAGACTCACTGGAAACACCCTTATTTTATCGCCACAGCCGTTCGGTACGCCTGACCCCGCTAGGCGCGCAACTGCTGCCCGGTACACAACGTGGCTTTGATGAATTGGGACGCGCCATTGAGCAGCTACGCAATCATCGCAGCAGCGGCCTTCTGAATATCAGCTTGTTGAACTCCTTTTTGCAAAAGTGGCTGCTACCGCGCCTGACTGATTTTTATCAACAACATCCGGAAATTGATCTGCGCTTTAATGCCAGTCGCAGCTTGGTAGATTTTGCCCAAACTGATTTTCATGCCGCAGTGCGTTACGGTCATGGCAAGTGGCCGGACTTACGTGCCGAACATGTGATGGATGATTGGGTGTTTCCCGTGGCCAGCCCCGCCCTAGCCACTCAACATGGGCCGGTGAACACCGTGGGCGAATTAAGAAAATATCAATTGCTCAATAGCGTCCATGAACCATGGTCAGACTGGTTGCGCCGCTTAGGTGGCGATACCACACGCCTTGAGCAAGGCCCGATGTTGGAAGACTCCATTGCGGTACTGAATGCCGCCGAACGTGGCGAGGGCTTGGCATTGGCGCGCTGGTCTTTGGTGGCCGATGATCTAGCCGTGGGTCGATTAGTCCGCGTAGGTACACAAAGCGTTCGGCAACGCGCCGCTTATTATCTGGTAGCACCACCCGAACATTTTGCTTTACCAAAACTACAACGCTTTCACGCATGGCTGAGCAGTTGTTGCCAGCAATTTTTGCCACCCGAAGGCGAGCGACTGGAGCCGACTGAATAACAACCTGTTCAGCTAACGGCCAGATGCAATGGATACGACGCCCAAAGATCAAAGTCAGACGCACACCAACAAGCCAGCTTCTCAAAGCTGGACGGGTCGTCGCTTGGGCCCTTATCAATTACTGCATTTACTCGGCAGCGGTGGCATGGGCGAGGTATACCTTGCCGAACGAGTCGACCAAGAGTTCGAACAAAAGGTTGCCATCAAATTAGTTCGTCGAGATTTGATTCCGGTAGATGTGTATGCACGCCTGCGCACCGAACGCCAAATATTGGCAAACTTACAGCATCCCAATATCGCGCGCCTGCTTGATGGGGGCACTACTGAAGATGGCACACCGTACTTGGTGATGGAATACATCGATGGTACCGCCATCAATGTGTACTGCGACCGGCACCGACTGAACATTGAGCAACGACTACACTTGTTCTGCAAAGTTTGTGCGGCCGTGCAATATGCACACCAAAGTTTGATCGTGCATCGTGACCTGAAAGCTAACAACATTTTAGTCACCGATGATGGTGAGCCGAAGCTACTCGACTTTGGTATCGCCAAGTTACTCAATGACAACAACGATAATGACAACCCGCAACTGACCCAACATGGCTGGCGGGTAATGACTCCAGCACATGCCAGCCCAGAACAAGTGACTGGTGATGTAATTACTACCGCAAGTGATATTTATGTACTGGGTCTTCTGCTGTATCAACTGCTATGCGGTCAGCGGGCTGTAACCATTCCCGCCAATGCGCGTATGGCTGAAATACAACGCTTAGTCTGTCAGCAAATGCCCACAAGACCGAGTGAAACACTATTGGCTTTGTCAAAAGCACATACACAACCTGCAAAAGATATTGCCTTTACCCGACGCGCGACCATTAAGTATTTATATAAACAACTGAAAGGCGATTTGAACAATATTGTGATGATGGCGCTACGCAAAGAGCCCCAACGACGATATCTCACCGCAACCCAACTTGCCGAAGATATTCAGCATTGGCTCTTAGGACAACCAGTTATTGCCACTCAAGACAGCTGGGCTTATCGCTGTTCAAAATTTATCAGGCGACATCGATATGCCGTGGTCGCCAGTGCATTGACGATTGTCATGCTTAGTACCTTCAGCGTGGTCACTTATAGGCAATCACAGGCGTTAACGCGCGAGCGTGATGCAGTAACCTTGGAGCGCAATCGGGCTCAACAAATATCTTCGTTTCTGATTGATATGTTCGAATTGTCCGACCCAGCACACAATCGAGGCAATGACCTTAAAGCGCAAGAATTACTTGAGGTTGGCGCAAGACGTATCGAATCTGACTTGAAGTCATATCCCGAAACTCGCGCAACGCTACTAAATACTATTGGTCGCGTATATAACAGCTTAGGACTTTATAAAGAAGCCAGCTCAGTGCTAGAAAAGTCATTGGCATTGCGACAACAGCTTTATGGACAGCCTCACCCAGAAGTAGGTACTTCAATTAATGACTTGAGTGAAACAGAAATTGCTTTGGGCGAATTAGATTCAGCCGACCAATCCTTACAACAATCGCTGCGAGCCTTGTCGCCATCTGATACCAAATCAAAACATGCCACTTCAATGGTACGAGCTAGGTCATGGTACTTGCTGGGACGTATCGCACTTGAACGTGGCGAATATGAAAACGCAGAGCAGCACTTCAAGCAAGCCATACAAATGTATGACGCACTTGGACAAAAAAACAGCATTGATCAAGCCGCAGTCATGACCCAGTTGGGCAAAGCGCTATCTGAGCAATACAAAGAAGCAGATGCCGAACCATGGTTACGACAGGCACTGAATATTGGTCAAGCACAACTTGGCGTAGATCATCCGCAAGTTGCCGAACAAATGGCGAGATTGGCTGACGCTCTTGAAGGTCAGGGTAAATACGACGAAGCATCAAGCTGGTTTAAACAGTCGCTTAATATCAAACGAAAGATATTGGGCTCTAAACACCCAGACACTGTGGATACCTTAGAGAACTACGGAAATTTTTTGCGACGTAATGGCAACTTTGATGAAGCAAGAACTATTTTGAATGAAGCATTGCAAATCAACACCGAGCTCTACGGTGCACGGCATGAGTACATAGGCTACGACAGTGTCAACCTTGGGCTACTCGACTACGACCAAGGGCGATACACCAGTGCAGAACAACAATTTAGAACAGCTCTAAGTATTTACCAGCACAGCCTCGGGCAAGATAACGTGCTCATTGCTGGCGCACAAATTGGACTGGCGCGCAGTCTCACACAGCAAGGCAAAGCCAATGCAGCACTACCGCTGCTGCATAGTGCAATCAAAATCTCCGATCATTCACTGGGCGAAAACAATCCCATTACTGTTACTGCCAACGCAGCACTTGGGATTGCACTATTGGAATTAGGCCGTCACATCGAGGCTAATAAGTTATTACAACAAACGCTGCCTGAAATTGAAGACACTTATGGCTCGCGCGCGATCATTACTCGCGAGGTACATGCGGCATTAAAACAATTAGGCGCCAAGAAATAACTTGTACGCTGGATTGTCGGTTTCATCTTGATAGGGATACTTCAATTCATTCAGATGCAACCGCAAATCTTCGAGCTGTTCTACAGGCACTTGTACGCCCGCCAACACGCGCCCGTAATCGGAACCATGATTACGATAATGGAATAAACTGATATTCCAATGCGTACCCACAGCTTTTAAGAATTTAAGCAAAGCGCCGCGTCGTTCAGGGAATTCAAAACGCAACAAGCGTTCATTACTGATACCTAACGCATGTCCGCCGACCATATAACGCACATGCAACTTGGCCATTTCGTTATCGGTCATATCGACCACGTTATAGCCACTGTTTTGTAATGCGGCAAAAATCTGCTGGCGCTCTTTAACACCTTGATCTAATGCGATGCCCACAAAAATATTGGCTCGCTCGCTGCCTGCGTTATAGCGGTAATTAAATTCAGTGATAGAGCGCTGCCCCACTGTTTCACAGAATCGCATGAAGCTGCCAGGCTGCTCGGGGATTTCTACAGCAAACAAGGCTTCACGCTGCGCGCCAATGTCTGCTCGCTCTGCAACATGACGCAAACGATCAAAGTTCATATTGGCGCCACAGTTAATACCCACCACGGTTTTCCCTTGCCACTGCTCACGAGCAATATATTTTTTGATACCCGCAAGTGACAACGCACCTGCTGGTTCAACAATAGTGCGATTCTCTTCGAAGATATCTTGAATAGCCGCACAGGTTTCATCGGTGTTAACCAAAATGACTTCGTCTACATATTTCTGGCATAAGTTAAAGGTTTCTTCGCCTACTCTGCGTACCGCAACACCATCTGCAAATATACCCACGCGATCTAGCATCACGCGTTTACGTGCTGCCAACGACTGATACATCGCGTCGGCATCTTCAGGTTCCACACCGATGATGCGCACCTTAGGAAATAAAGCTTTCACATAGGCCGCTACGCCGGCAATCAAGCCACCACCACCTACGGCAACAAAGATGGCATCAATATCGTCACCCGAATGCTGGCGCAGGATTTCCATGCCGACTGTGCCTTGACCAGCAATCACATCGGGATCATCAAACGGGTGAATAAAAGTGAGCGACTGCTCGCGCGCAAGTTGCGTGGCATGTTCATAGGCTTGATCGAAATCATCGCCATGCAACACCACTTCACCACCCAGCGCTTTGACGGCATTGACCTTGATGCTGGGCGTGGCCAGCGGCATCACAATGACAGCACGAATACCACGACGCTTGGCGCTTAAGGCCACGCCCTGCGCATGATTACCCGCAGAGGCACAAATTACACCGCGCTGAGCGACTGCTTCTGATAGATGAGCGATCTTGTTATACGCACCGCGTAACTTGAAAGAAAATACCGGCTGCAAGTCTTCCCGCTTGAGCAATACTGTATTACCTAGCCGTGCACTGATCCGCTTCGCCTGCTCAAGCGGCGTCTCTACCGCGACATCATAGACGCGTGCTTTTAGAATGCGTTGCAGGTATGAATCAGTCATGAATCATCAATCCAATATTTTCAGATTGCGTACAGTAACAGGCGACGGCGGTACGAGCCAGCCTGACTTATGCCATCACAAACCACAGCCATACTCCTTGGAATGCTGCTTCAAATGAATCCCCTACTGCTTATAGGCCCTAGTATGGGTGCCGCATTATCCAGCGGTCTGGTATTGCGATATTGCTGGGTATATCTCACGACGCGCGATAGCAGCACGCCATGGACATTGTCTAGCGCCTTCAACGAAGCGCTGTATGTCATCAGCCATGCAGCCTTCGGTCTGGGCATTGGCGTGCTGTTCTGGTTGAGTTGGGGATTACCCGCGCTGGTACAAATTAATTGGTGGCAACGCGGACTGTTGTTTGGTCTGCTGAATACGCTGATCTTTGGTGTGCTGCCTGTACTGATGGTACGTGCAGTACTCAAACCCTTAACAGCTTGGGTTTGGATCTACTTGATAGAACTAAGTTGCACATCCCTCACAGCTAGCTTGGCGGCTAGCTGGGCATGGTCACGATGGCTGTAAGTTGAACAGCCGTTGTCGCTTAAGCATCAAGAAATTGCCTGACTCGCTGCAATACCACTTCGGGATGGTCGGCGAATACATTAACACTGGCTTCTGGCAATTCTTGTAGCTGAGCTTGGGGGTATGATTTTTTGGCACGCTTGCAGTGTTCACTAAACTCGCCGGCAGGAGACAAAATTAATCCTTGCTGGCGTAACTCAGCCAAGCGCTGCGCGGTTGGATAATCCAGTATTGCTTGTTGCGCTAGGCTATTGTGCTTACGCGCTGCCAACACATCGACCAACTCTTGAGTGAGTTGATCAGGAGTGGTGAGCGTGCCACTGGCACTTAACCGCTGCCATTCTTTGAGTAAATGTGACCCATCTGGAGCGGGCAAATTAGGTAAGTTCGACCATTCCTGTGATTTGGCTTCTTGAGCAGTGAAATGAGGCACCGCTGCAAGCACTGTCCTTCTCACCTGATTCGGCTTGGTTGCAGCCAACTCAATGGCCATAAGCGCACCTAACTGCACACCAAAAACATCGAAAGAGCGTAGGCGTAGCGAATCGGCAAATTCGCTGATAACGCTAGTGACCTCAGTGAGCGACCATTCTTTATCGGGGGCATCTGACCAACCAAAACCTGGCAGATCGAATGCATACACAATTCGGTCGCGTCCTAATTCTGGCAGCAAGGGTTCAAAATATTTCGACGAGCTACCCGCAGGGTGCAGACAAAGCAGTGGCACCTGCTCGTCAAAGCCGCCTCCTGAAGAATAGGCGGTTTGCAGATGTAGTTGACCGTACCGCGATTCTGAATAACTGCGGCGGACGTGAACGGTAGTCGGTAACGATAGTGGCATACGACGGCGAGATAAAGCGTGTTGCACCTGAAGCCTCTCCTTAGATAACGTGAAAGTCAGTGAATTAACTAGGCGAGAATCTAAACAAATCTCGCACAGCAGACTTAGAACCACGTATCAGTTTGACGGTCTCAAAGTGCTTTATTAAGCAGCTCACAGCGAGTTCTGTTAACTCAACGGACCCGCGTGAACTGTTATGTCAAAACATCTTGGATTCGTCGAGCTTTTCCTCGGCCTTAGCAATCGCACGCGTCGGAATAAAATCTCCCGTGATCATTTGCTCATACGCCTGACCCGGACCCACCATGGGGTAGACGCCTGCATCACTATCAATCATCACCTCAAGAAAAGCCGGTCCCTTAAATTCAATAAACTCGCGCACAACGCGGGGCACATCTTCTTTGCGATCTAAGCGCACCGCAAACGGGAAGCCATCAGCTTGCGCCGCCTTGATGAAGTCTTTCTTGTGCAGAGATTTGTCGCTGGCCGATAAACGACCTTTGAAGAACAGCTTCTGCCATTGCTTCACCATACCGTCGCCGTTGTTATTGAGCACCACGACTTTGACTGGCAACTCGTAGGTAGTGACCGTTTCAAGCTCACCGAGATTCATGCGAATACTGGCATCGCCATCAATATCAATAACTAGCTTTTCAGGCGAAGCGAATTGCGCACCGATAGCGGCCGGTAGTCCGAAACCCATGGTGCCCATGCTGCCTGAGGTCAGCCACTGTCTTGGTCCCTGAAAATCAAAATACTGCGCCGCCCACATCTGATGTTGACCCACGCCCGTCGTGATAATCGCCTTGCCCTGTGTCAGCCGATTTATTTCTTCAATTAAGTAGTAGGGCTGAATGAGTTGGCTATTGCGGTCATAATTCATTCCATACTTATTCTTAAGTTCGTCGCAGTGATTTAACCATTCTGAGGTATCTATTGTTAATTTATTCTTAATTCCATAAGCGGTTAGAGCCTGTAACGCTCCAGCCAAAGAGCCCACGTGCGACCACTGTGTAGCCTTCACTTTGTTGATCTCTGAAGCATCGATATCGATATGGGCAATGGTTTTCGCATTGCCGGCAAAGCGCTTGGAGTCGCCCGCCACTCGATCATCAAACCTAGCGCCCAGTGCCAGCAAGAAGTCGCAATCGATGACCGCATAGTTGGCAAACGCCGCACCGTGCATGCCCAACATACTCATCGACAACTTATCCGTCGTGTCGATAGCCCCAAGCGCCATCAAGGTGGTGACCACCGGCACATTAAATCGATGGGCAAATGCGCGTAAGGCTTCAGCCGCTGCGCCATTAATAACGCCACCGCCGGCATAAATCATGGGGCGCTTGGATTGGGTCAATAACGACCAGAATGTTGCGCACTCCTGATCGGTCAGCGCAGATTGCGCTAGCTTAGCCATACGCTGACGGTAGCCTGGGAAAGGCAGCCGCCCTTCACCACGAAATACGCCGCGCCAGTTCTGAACATCTTTAGGAATATCCACCACAACAGGACCAGGACGACCCGTGCGCGCAATTTCAAAAGCGGTACGCAGTGTGGCCTCGAGTTTTTCTGCTTCCGTTACAAGGAACACATGCTTAGCTACCGATCCCATCACGCCCGCCACGGGCGCTTCCTGGAAAGCATCCGTACCGATGGCACTGGTAGGCACCTGACCGCAAATCACCACGATGGGTACCGAATCCGCCATGCAGTCGCGAACTGGAGTCACGGTGTTGGTCGCGCCCGGACCTGAAGTCACTACCGCCACGCCCACTTTGCCACTGGCTCGCGCATAGCCCGCCGCCATAAAACCCGCACCCTGCTCATTGGCAGGGACAATCAGCGGCATTGGCTGCTTACCCCCATTCGCCGGTGCGTGATTTTGGTTATGGACAAAAATAGCGTCGTAGGTGGGTAGGATGGCACCGCCGGAATAGCCAAAAACAACATCCACGCCTTCATCGGCCAACACTTGGACCAGAATTTCGGCTCCGGACAGGGTTTGTCCCGCCAAAGGATTAAGCGAAGCACCCGCTACAGAAGCGGCTGGGGTTGGATTTTTTGCTGAACTAGAAGTCACAAGAACACTGCCAAAAAGACTTGGAAAAGACGTATAACCCAAAAGCCTATCAGCAAGACCGCTCCGACACCACTTTTCGCGCAGTTTTTGCCCCCTAAGCTCTTACCTCTTGGCATCGCCTCGGTTAACCTGTGCGTCCTTTAGATTCGACCTCAGCCGCGGGAACACCCGTCCAATTGACATGAGCAACAAGCGACACATCATCTCCATCCTGCTGCAAAACGAAGTGGGCGCGCTAAGCCGCGTGGCTGGTCTGTTCTCCAATCGCGGTTATAACATCGAATCTCTGAATGTGGCGCCTACCGAAGATCCAACGGTTTCGCGCGTCACGCTCGTGACTACGGGCACCGAGGCCGTCTTAGTACAAATCGTCAATCAATCCCTTAAATTGGTCGATGTAGTCAATGTCGATGACATGACCCGTGATGCGCATATCGAACGCGAACTTTTATTGCTAAAACTAAAACATAGTAGCGGCCAGACTGAAGCCTTAAAGAGCTTAGTTGCTCAAGCAAGCGCAAAAGTCCTGAGCGATGATGCGAACTGCTTCATTCTCGAACTGACCGATAGCGAAGCCCACATCACCGAATTTATCGGTAAAGCAGCACAAATCGCCCAAGTGCTTGAGGTGGTTCGTAGCGGCGCGCTGGCCGTACTGAACGGCACTGAAACCCTAAGAAATTAAGCTATAACGCAGAACAGCGTTACTTAATTAAACCAACATACCCGACAAATCTATCGGGCATGTTGTGACAAACCATCCTAGTGCGCTGATTACAGCGCTTGATCGTCAGCTTCACCCGTACGGATACGCAATACGCGCTCCAGGTTGGTGATGAAGATTTTGCCATCACCCACCTTGCCGGTTTTAGCTGCATTGACGATGGCTTCAACGACTTGATCCACCAAAGATTCTTTAACAGCGACTTCGATACGAGTCTTTGGTACGAAATCGACCACATACTCTGCGCCGCGATAAAGCTCGGTGTGACCGCGTTGGCGACCGAACCCTTTCACTTCGGTGACGGTCATACCCGACACGCCAATTTCCGATAGCGCCGCGCGGACGTCGTCTAATTTAAAGGGTTTAATAATTGCACTGATAAGTTTCATTCCCCGGCTCCTAAATCTCGAACTGCGTGGGCTTGGAAGATTAAATTACAACCTCGCTTACCGATCTAAGCTTAGGGCTTTAAATAAGCCTTTCACTACGATCGACTAGGCGTGACAACAATAATGCAGATTTCATGCCGACTGCGCTTTTTTTGACGATTACACGCCTGCAGTGCGTTTATTGTTAGTTCATCCTCAGTCACTTGCTCCAATTTGGCGCAAACAGAATAGAGGTCGCTCATACATAGTGCACCAAACTCGCTCTATTTATCTAGCCCAGCATGCAAGGTTTGCAACCGCCTTTATACATGCAGTTACCTGAAGACAAAAGCACGCTGCTTAAACCAACTGTGCGCCTACAAGATGCCCAATAAAGTAAGTTGCTAATCCGGCGCCCGCGCCAATGAGCAACATACGCAAACCACTTTGGAAGGCGCCACGACCAGTAAACAAACTCAGCGCCATACCTACGCCAAACAAACTGATCGCAGCAATAACACAAGACCAGATCAAACTCTGTGCTGCTGAAAAATAAGGCAAGAACGGTACAAGTGGAATCGCGGCACCGATGGCAAAGGCCGCAAAAGAAAATCCTGCCGCACCCCAAGGTGAACCTAGATCATCGGGATTAAGTCCAAGTTCTTCGCGTGACAACACATTAAGCGCATGCTCGGGATCGCTCATCATTTCCCGCGCAAACTCTCGGGCACGGGATAACTCCATACCACGCGCTTGGTAAATCAATGCCAATTCTTCGATTTCTTCTTCCGGATACTCAGCCAGCTCATCACGCTCTAAGCCAATTTGATATTCATACATTTCACGCTGGGAGCGCATCGAAATATATTCACCAGCAGCCATCGACAGTGCGCCCGCCAATAAACCCGCAATCCCCGTGGTCAACACCCACTGATGACCGACACTAGCGCCAGCCACCCCCATGATCAGGCAGGTGTTAGATACCAATCCATCATTCACGCCGAATACTGCAGCGCGTAAATTACCACCGCCCAAATTACGATGACTCTGGCCCACATCAGTCAAATTTGTAGGCATGACATGGCCGGTGGCACGAAGGTTTGAAAAGTCGTCGTAACAAGACAAGCCACGCAGTTTCATCGCAGCCAGCACTGGTCTTAAATGCCGCGGTGAAATCATCTCCAACAACCCAGCCACAATCCGCGCACGCAGTCCAGGTGTGAACGCAGCATTAGGATCTTTATTCCAAATCGCAGCCTGCTCTTCAGCACCTTCAGCCAGTTGTATAAACAAATGCTTAATGCGTGGATTGGATTCAGCCTGCGCGGCATGACGATAGAGCCACGCTGATTGTTTTTCTTCAAACCAACTCATGTCATCACCAATGATTTTACATAACAGACAATACTGACAGCTACAGTACACTAGCCTAAGCCGCAGTCAAAATTTCACCCCCAAACAAAAAGGCTCCGGTGTTTTACTGGAGCCTTTCAAGGTACTCAAAATTAAATCGACAGAGCTAGAACTGGATTAGTCCTTGCGTGAAGCCTTCTGACGATCACGCGGCTGTTTAATCATCCGCCGCCAGACTTCATGAGGATCCCACGCTGGGGAACCGGCTGAATTAGGTTTAATCAATGTCACAACTTTACGCTGCTGAACGGCAACAGTTGGTTCATCAGCCTCAGATGCAATATAGGTTTGGGATTGAGTGAGCGTAGCTTCCATTTTGTATCCTTAGAGTTAGGTAGTGCATCAATTCTCTATTGATTTCTAGAGTCGGTTGGAGCTTAACAACTACCTCGGTTGATTCTATAGCGGACTTTACATAAGTTTCAATTCATTACATCAGCAGTAACGAAAAATCTATCATGCCGATCAACAATTGCAGAATTATGAAAAATACCTAGTCAAGTAGGTGTCAAAATCAACATTATCTGCAGCTTCTATCTGCTGCTGTTCTTGTAGGGAACGCTCTGCTTCTGCATGGAATTCTTCAAGACGAACTTCATTCGCTGCATGTAGATCAAGAAAATAAGATTTATGCGCCGCGGAAATCTGTAAGGCAAAATCGGCAAATGATTGGCCGCTAGCCTGTAACTCGTGCACGGTACGGGCAGAAGGCGTTAATGCAACATCAAGCACTTTGGCCGTCTGCGCTTCAAGCGCCTTGGTGTAAGGCCGCGCATGATCACCTTGATCTAATAACTCACACACACCGAGCATTGAATCAACAAGCTCCATCGCCCAATCACGCAAAGGAGTCATGCGTCCCTCACGATTCAGCCTTAATTCTGGTTCACGACCGCGATGCGCCACCAGCAAATGATTGCTATCTAATGCCTCGTCTTCATCTTCTGCTAAATACGGACTGTCTTTAAGCAAACACAGCGCCATGAATGCTTCAAGAAAACGCAGTTTGTTTTGATTCACGCCCACAGGATCAAATGCGCTGACATCTAAGGCGCGCACTTCTACATACTCGACACCACCACGCCGCAGCGCCTGCGTTGGACGCTCACCGGAACGCACCACGCGCTTCGGACGAATAAAACTGTAGTACTCATTTTCGATCTGCAACAGATTGGCATTCAGTTGGCGATATTGTCCATCCACCCTCACACCGATGTGTTGATAAGGCGCGTGAGGCACAGTAATTAAGCGCGATAAGTCACGCACATATTCATCTAAGCTATTCACTGAAATATGCACGCCCGCCTGCTTTTTATTGCGATAGCCCAAATCACTCATGCGCAGCGAGGTAGCATACGGCTCGTACCATGTACCTGCTGTAAACCGCTGCAAGCCATGTTCACGCCCAGCAACAAATGAATCACTGACACAAGGCGAATTGCCAAATAGATAGAGAATTAACCAGCCGTAACGTCGGTAGTTACGCAACAACGCAAAATATTGTTCAGACTGAAATGCAGATCCTGCGCCATGACTCTGCTGCACTGCTGCGAGCACTGGCCACAACTGTTGTGGAAACGAGTAGTTATAGTGCACACCGGAAATCGCTTGCATCAGCCGACCGTAACGATGGCCCAGCCCTAGTCGATACACTTCTTTCATCTGGCCAATATTCGAACGACCATAGCGTGCGATTGGAATCTCGGCGTCACTGCTGATATTGCTGGGCATACTGGTGGCCCACAGCAATTCGTCACCGAGGTGACGGTAAACAAACTGGTGCAAGTCACAGAGATATTGCAGCAGCTCCCAAGATTCTTGGAAAGTGGGTGTAACCAGCTCAATCAGCGCTTCGGAATAATCAGTGGTGATATTGGCATTGGTCAGCGCTGACCCTAGCGCCTGAGGATGTGTAGTTTGCGCCAGTCGTCCGTTGCTGTTTACGCGTAGCGATTCTTTTTCCACTCCCTTACGACCGCCCACGAGCACGCGCGGCTCACGTGCATTCACCAGCCCAGCCAATCGCCGTTCAAACACTCGATCAATACCGCGACTCACCACAGACACCGGCGGGTAAAAAAGGATTGCGGATGTTGCGGATGCGCTGCGCTCAGGTCAAGCCGACTGGTGCAATCCCGGACTATCAAAGCGTGCATATGGGGGATAAAGTGGTACCACGATGTCCAAGGCCACGCTTCGCCTGACATCATCTGGAGGTGTCTATGCTGGTCGGTTCAACCGTGCATCGTGTCGCTATTGTGGGCGCAGCACGCATTCCCTTTGCCCGCGGCATGGGTGCCTACGCGCCCTACTCTAATCAAGACATGCTTACCGCCACCCTGAAAGGGCTAGTCGAACGCTATCGCCTGCACAACCAAACCCTCGGCGAAGTAGCCGCTGGCGCGGTCATGAAACATTCGCGCGACTATAATTTGACGCGAGAAGCGGTGCTCGGCAGTGGTTTAGCGCCTGAAACGCCCGCCTATGACCTACAACAGGCCTGTGGCACTAGCTTAGAAGCTGCTTTTACTGTTGGCGCCAAAATTGCGCTCGGCCAAATTCAATGCGGTATTGCGGCGGGCGTGGATTCGGCAAGCGACGTGCCTATCGTCTATCCGCGCAGTTATCAGCAATTGCTGTTGAGAAGCGCACGCGGTCGCAGTGTCACTGAAAAACTTGCTCCGTGGCTTGGGCTTCGTCCTAGTCACTTTAAACCAGTCACTCCGAGCGTAGGCGAGCCGCGTACCGGTTTGTCGATGGGACAAAGCTGTGAGCGCATGGCTCAAACATGGAAGATCAAGCGTGAAGATCAAGATCTGCTGGCTCTGCGCAGCCATCAACACGCTGCAGCCGCCTACGACAGTGGTTTTCTATCAGATTTATTAGTGCCCTTTGCAGGTCTGCAAGAAGATAACAATCTACGTCGTGATACCACTTTAGAAAAACTGGCGAAACTTAAACCCGTGTTTGATCCAAGTGCCGCAGGCACTTTGACGGCAGGCAATTCCACGCCCCTCACTGATGGCGCAGCAGCGGTGCTGCTCGCCAATGAAACCTGGGCTCAAGAACGTGGTCTCCCCGTACTGGCTTATTTGACCTACGGCAAAACTGCGGCAGTGGATTTCGTCAATAAAGAAGGTTTGCTGATGGCGCCCGCTTATGCGGTCAGCCAATTACTCAAAGATGCGCGCCTGACCTTACAAGACTTCGATTACTACGAAATTCATGAGGCATTTGCCGCCCAAGTACTCTGTACGCTTGAGGCGTGGGCCTCGCCAGAATTCTGTGCTACCCGCTTAGGTCGACCTGAAGCCTTGGGGCGAATTGATCTGAATAAATTAAACGTGGTGGGCAGCAGCTTGGCGGTAGGCCACCCGTTTGCCGCCACCGGCGCGCGTATTCTTGGGGTGTTATCTAAATTGCTGGCCCAGCGCGGCGGACGTCGCGGTCTAGTGTCAGTGTGTACTGCAGGCGGCATGGGCGTAGCCGCCATTCTGGAAAAAGCATAAACAAAATCAGACTTTATCCGCGTGTCGGGTAATAATGCGCACCCCTTAAATTCACAGTGTCCCCCTACTTTTGGGCGCCTGGAAATTGAACTGTGTTTGATTTGTAAATGGTGAGAGCTTTCATGAATCTTAAAGACGCTTCGTTATTCCGTCAGCAGTGCTTTATCGGTGGTCAATGGTTATCAGCCGCTTCTGGCAAAACCATTGTAGTATCAAATCCCGCCACTCAGCAAAATATTGGCTCCGTGCCTTCACTGGACACGCAAGAAGTGCGCAACGCCGTAAACAGCGCCAACGCCGCGCTGGCGGGCTGGCAAGCGAAAACAGCCAAAGAACGCGCCAACATCATGCGCAACTGGTTCAACTTGATGATGCAACATCAAGATGATCTCGCCATATTGATGACTGCCGAACAAGGCAAGCCACTGGCCGAAGCGAAAGGCGAAGTTGCCTATGCCGCCAGTTTCGTTGAATGGTTTGCTGAAGAAGCCAAGCGTGTATACGGCGATGT
>CANGFV010000035.1 GCA_947453225.1 Pseudomonadota bacterium | reverse complement strand
GAGTTCAAGGCGGCGGTGAAAGGTCGCAGTACCCAGCAAGCGGTGTTCCTTGATAGTACGGGCCGTACCTACAGTGTATTAGCGCATACCTTGCCTGCAGCGCGTGGCCATGGAGAACCTCTGTCTGGTCGTATCGATCCACCAGATGGTGCAACTTTTGCTGGTGTCTTAATGGGTGATCCGGCAGATCAATGGGTGCTGGCTACCGATGCGGGTTATGGCTTTGTGATCAAGACCGAAGATATGTATTCACGCAATCGTGCGGGTAAGTTGGTCTTGAATGTGCCCGAGGGTGCTAACGTGCTGCCACCGGTTGCAGTGCCTGCAGGCAGCAACGCGTTGTTATGCGCAGTCAATAACGATGGCAAGCTCTTGGCGTTCCCCGTGAAGGATCTACCCGAACTGGCCAAAGGTAAAGGCAACAAAATTTTTGGAGTAGATAGCAAACGTTTTGATGCTGGCGAAGAGTCCATGGTCAGCGTGGTAGTCATCCGACCTGAGCAAAGCCTATTAATTTGGACTGGCGAACGTAAGATGACGCTGAAATTTGCAGAATTAAAAGAATATCGCGGTGAGCGTGCGCAGCGTGGTGGTGTCTTGCCGCGTGGCTGGCGCAAAGTTGAGCGCCTTGAGGTTGAGTAACTTTCTATAGCTAGCTGCTGTGACTGTTGCCTACTGTGGTAGGTAAGGGTCACATTGCGCTGTATGTAGGGTGCAGGCACTCTGATTCTTCGTCTGAGCATCATGCTTTGGAGGATCAAGTGGCCGCCCTACATTATCAAAACCAATTACGTCATTTGCTTGCGCCTGCAAAAGTGGCGCTAGATGGCAGTCATCCTTGGGACATTCAAGTGCGTGATCCCATGTTTGCGCAACGGGTGCTATCACAAGGATCACTTGGGGTAGGTGAGTCGTACATGGATGCGCAATGGGACTGTGAACGTCTTGATGAAATGATGTTTCGCGTATTTCGCTCACGCATAGATGCGCATTTGCCGGGTTTGCGTTTGCTGTGGGCTGCGTTAGTTGCCAAGTTATTCAATCCGCAAACGCCGACGCGTTCTTACAAGGTTGGCCAGCTGCACTACGATATTGGCGATGATTTATATCAGCGTATGTTAGATCCGCGCATGATTT
This sequence comes from Pseudomonadota bacterium, assembly GCA_947453225.1. GTDB lineage: Bacteria > Pseudomonadota > Gammaproteobacteria > Steroidobacterales > Steroidobacteraceae > CAILZL01. The sequence goes on along the minus strand of CANGFV010000035.1, from coordinate 18,760 downwards.
ACAGTTGCGCCTATTGGCGTAATGCATCTACGTTAGATGCGGCTCAAGAGGCGAAACTTGATTTAGTGTGTCGCAAGTTAGGGCTACAGCCAGGAATGAAAGTCTTGGATATCGGCTGTGGCTGGGGTGGTGCAGCCCAATTTGCGGCGCAGCATTACGGTGTTCAAGTTACGGGCTTGACCATTTCGCGCAATCAGGCTGCGACTGCACGCGCGCGTTGTAAAGGACTGCCAGTCGACATACAGCTATGTGATTATCGTAGTCTAGACGGGCGCTTCGATCGTATCTATTCATTAGGGATGTTTGAACATGTGGGGATGCGTAATTACCGCACTTATTTTCAGTATGCGCGTCGTTTACTAACGGATGACGGCCTGATGTTATTGCACACCATTGGTCAAAATACGTCTGAGCATGCCAATGATCCATGGATAGAGCGCTATATTTTTCCTAACTCATCCATTCCTTCGATGGCGCAAATTGCACGTGCTGCAGAAAAGTCTTTTGTGGTTGAAGATTGGCACAACTTTGGCGTTGATTATGATCGTACCTTAATGGAGTGGCATCATCGCTTCAATCAATTTTGGCCTGAGCTTGAGTGGCGCTATGGTGAACGGTTCAAGCGCATGTGGAATTTCTGGTTGCTCGCCTCAGCAGCTTATTTTCGTGCACGACGTGATCAGTTGTGGCAGGTCGTGCTATCGCCCAACGGCATGCCTGGCGGCTATCAAGAAGTTCGCTAATCAATGTATTAGCGTATGATGCACTTGCCCAATCTTGGTATGGGAGGGTGAGTGATGGAATCAGTACTGAAATTTTTTGTGCTGTTTCTGGTGGTGGTTGAGCCATTATCTTTAGTGCCCATCTTTGCGGTACTCAGTGTAGGCCAAGATGAAGCTTATCGACGTCGCATGGCCGCAAGGGCGGTATTTATTTCGTCATGCATCTGCTTATTGTTTGCGATTGCAGGGGCGCAGTTGCTTAAAATGTTAGGCATTGGGCTGCCGGCGTTTCGTATCGGTAGCGGTATCCTATTGTTCTTAATTGCCCTTGATATGGTGTTCGCCCGCGCATCACCAATTCGCACCACTACTAGTAAAGAACAGGACGAAGTAAGGCATCGTCAGGACATCTCTGTTTTTCCACTGGCGTTCCCATTAATAACTGGGCCGGGTGCTCTAGCGACTATCTTGCTTGCGTTTGGTGAGGTGGGGCATTCTTGGGAAGTGTTTTCTGGGTTGATTGCTGCCATGGTAGTGGTGTTATTTCTTGCTTGGCTTGCGATGCGTTTATCAGCACCCATGATGCGGGTGATGGGCGTTACTGGCACTAATGTTATTAGCCGTCTATTTGGGGTTATTCTTGCGGCACTGGGTGTGCAGTACGTGATTGATGGGGTGATGGGGGCAATGGTTCTGGTGTCGTAGAGGCTATCGACTGAAAAATATTTCTAAGCCAAAAAGTGCTCTATTTTTCTTAATTCTGTAAGATGCCTCTTAAGTAAATGGCGATTGAAGGCATTTTCGCTGGTGGTCGCGCTTTAGTGGTTATTAAATTGGTTAAGTCCGCATGAAACGATTTGCTTCTGTTTTGATGGTCTTTCTTGCTACAACATTGTTGTCAGGCTGTGGGGATGGGCCGTGTGATGCCGGATTTTCGTTTAAGTATTGCCTGAATCAAAGCAGCTCTAGTAGTTCAGCGCCTACCTATACAATCGGTGGTGCTGTTACGGGGCTGGGCGCAGCTCAGTCTGTGACATTAGTGTTAAATCGTCCGGCTGTGTCTTTCTCAGCCCCAAGTACTGATCCATCTTCTTTTCCTGGGGCTGGTGCAGTGGGTTGGTCGTTTACTGTAGATGCAAGTAAAAATGTCAGTTATTTGGGGCTCTACAACACTGAGTTGAATGCTGATACGACAGTTGCTATCTGGAATAGTAGTGGTCAGGTATTGGTCAGTAAGGTTTTCACTCAGACGGGTATAACTGCAGCAGAATTAGATGCTAGTGGATTCTTCTGGTTGCCCATAAGTCAGTCTCTTGCTCCGGGGCAATATACTATTGGAGCCTTTTCAACTGCTGATCACTTTGGTGCTTATGGTTCAACTCCTGTTGCGACTTATGGTCTAAAGCTCAACACAATGTCGGTGTATGGTTCTGAGGCTGTATTAACTAAGCCCGCTGAGAGTATAAGCAGTGTTTACCCTAACGGTTTTTTTGGTCCCAATTTAAGATTTTCCTCGCAAAAAGTTATCAGTGCTAATGGTGCGTTTACTTTTGATGCGTCTTTATTAAATGCTGAGCTATATACCGTTACCGTTTCTTCTCAGCCTGCTGGTGCCACCTGCAAATTTATTGTTGATCCTGTTACTAATGAGAAAAGCGATTCCATAAGTGGAAAAATTAATGGCGCTAATCTCACGAATTTAACTGTAAGCTGTACTCAAAATGGCACAAGCTAAATCAAATCAATCTTCGCAGCACAAATAAAGTCATTCTCAGATAGGCCATTGATGGCATGAGTAGTGTATCTGATACGACAGTAGTTAAAGCCAACTTGTAGATCAGGATGATGGTCTTCATTATTAGCAATGTGCGCCACTGCATTCACAAAGCTCATAGTGCGATAGAAATTCTTAAAGGTGTAGTCACGATGAATGGATTTACCATCATCACTTAGCTGCCACTGATCAGGCAGTTTTTTCAAGAGTATCTGAATGTCTTTGTGTGATAGGGGGTTAATGCCGCCTTCGCAGGGTACGCAATGTTTTGAACTTAGATCGCTCATGAAGTTTTGCGTTGATAGGTGCGCACGACATAGTCTTCGACTAAGGCTTGGAATTCTTCGGCAATGTGTTCGCCTTTCAAAGTGGGTCCTTTTTCGCCATCAATATAAACAGGCGCTACCGGACGTTCGCCGGTGCCGGGAAGACTGATGCCAATATTGGCGTGTTTACTTTCACCGGGACCATTCACTACGCAACCCATCACGGCCACCGTCATATCGGCCACACCGATGTATTGCTTGCGCCATTCCGGCATTTGATGGCGGATATGCGTTTGGATGTTCTTTGCTAATTCTTGGAAGTAAGTTGATGTGGTGCGACCACAGCCAGGGCATGCGACTACCATCGGTGTGAACGAGCGCAATCCCATGGTTTGCAGCATTTCTTGTGCGACGATCACTTCGTTAGTGCGATCGCCATTGGGTTCGGGGGTCAGCGATACGCGAATGGTGTCGCCAATGCCTTCTTGTAGCAGCACCCCCATGGCGGCAGTAGAGGCAACAATCCCTTTTGAGCCCATACCTGCTTCTGTTAAGCCTAAATGCAAAGCGTAATCGCAGCGTGTAGCAAGTTCTCGGTACACACTGATTAAATCTTGTACGCCGCTGACTTTGCAGGAAATCACGATACGATCTTTTGCTAAGCCGAGTTCTACTGCACGCGCGGCACTATCAATTGCCGAACTAACTAATGCTTCATGCATCACTTGTTGCGCCTCTAACGGTTCAGTTCGCTTGGAGTTGTTATCCATCATGCGTGCGAGCAGGTCTTGATCGAGACTGCCCCAGTTCACGCCAATGCGCACGGGCTTTTGATATTCGCACGCCGTCTCGATCATTTCAGCAAATTGTGTGTCACGTTTAGAGCCGCGCCCCACATTGCCCGGATTAATACGGTATTTGGCCAGCGCAGCTGCGCAGGCGGGATGTGCTTTGAGGAGTTTATGGCCGTTGAAATGAAAATCACCAACGATCGGTACGGCTACATTCATTTGTGCAAGGCGTTCGCAAATGTGTGGTACTGCCGCTGCGGCTTCATCGGAATTCACGGTGATACGCACCAACTCCGATCCGGCACGGGCAAGATCACGAATTTGCTGAGCGGTGCCTTCAATGTTGGCAGTATCAGTGTTGGTCATGGATTGCACGACTACGGGTGCATTGCCACCGAGCGTGACAGAACCGATCTGGACGGGAATAGATTTGCGGCGTGGTTGAGCTGGCATGACGTATACGTAGCAAAAAAGATAATCGTAACTGGGTAGATTCTACCTGAGCAGAGCATGAATCAACGAGTTACTGTGCATACTTCACACTACCTCTGCATGAGGTCGAAATTCGGTGACCTTTGCATGGCGCTCCGTTACCATGCCGCCACCCATGACAACTTGACCGGAGAGAGTCGGTTACTCCGACCGCCGAAGGCGCAACCGCCCGGAAACGCTCAGGCAAATGAACGGATCAAGTTACTTATTAAGTTATTGATGTGGGTCTCTGGAGAGCGATCACCCGTTTTTACGGTTAGTCCGTAATGAGGGATGGTGATCCACCGAAGGGGAGCGGTGCTGGCATAGGCACCCGATCTCTCAGGTAACCGGACAGAGGGGCGCGGCCAAGACCATTCTGCGCGTATGCGTGCTGGATGACTTTGACCGCGCCTTTTTTGTTGGTGCAACAATAGCGGAGACACTTCATGGGTTTACGTACCCCTTTGTATGACACGCATGTGGCGGCTGGCGCGCGCATGGTGGATTTTGGTGGCTGGGATATGCCAGTCAACTACGGCTCGCAGATTGATGAGCATCATGCGGTGCGACGTGATGCGGGCATGTTCGATGTGTCGCACATGTGTGTGCTCGATCTTACTGGTATCCGCGTACGCGAATTCCTGCGTTTTCTACTGGCCAATGATGTCGCTAAATTAAAAACAGCAGGCAAGGCGCTGTATAGCTGCATGCTCAATGAACAAGGCGGAGTCATTGACGATTTAATCGTTTACTTCATGAATGACACTTGGTTTCGCATGGTGGTCAACGCGGGTACGCGTGATAAAGATATCGCTTGGATTAAAAAACAAGCTGCTGCATTTAGTGTTGAAGTGAAAGTGCGTGATGACCTAGCCATGATTGCGGTGCAAGGCCCCAATGCGCGTGGCAAAGCAGTGAGTGTCTTAGGCGAAGCGACGCAGGCAGCTTTGCAGTTAAAGATATTCTCAGGCGGTGAGTTTGGTGGCTACTTCATCGCACGCACGGGATATACCGGTGAAGATGGTTTTGAAGTCATGCTGCCTAAAGACGATGCGGCACTCACTTGGCGTGCCTTTCATACGGCAGGAATCGCACAATGTGGTTTAGGTGCTCGCGACACATTGCGCTTAGAAGCGGGAATGAATTTGTATGGCAATGACATGGATGAAGCGCAGTCGCCGCTAGAGTCGGGGCTTACCTGGACGATTGCTTTTGAACCGAGTGATCGCAATTTCATCGGCCGCAGTGCATTAGAAGCACAGCAAACGGCGGGCGTGCCGCGCAAGATGGTCGGCTTGTTGCTGGAAGATCGCGGTGTGTTGCGATCGCATCAGCCGGTGATTGTCGATGGACATCCCAATGGCGAAATTACCAGCGGTACTTTCTCGCCTACACTTGAGCGCTCGATTGCCTTAGCGCGCGTACCAGTGGCAGCGCAGACCCAAGTCAAAGTCGATATTCGTGGCAAACACTTGTCGGCGCGTATTGTGCCGTATCCATTTGTACGCAACGGTAAAGCCTGTATTGAATTGTAATTTTGGTATTCAACTTAAATTTAGGAGCACACATGAGCAATATTCCTGCTGATCTTAAATATCTTTCCAGCCACGAGTGGGTTCGCGTTGAAGCGGACGGTTCGCTCACCGTAGGCATTTCCGATCATGCCCAAGCAGCATTAGGCGATCTGGTATTTGTCGAGACACCTGATGTGGGTCGTCAGCTCACCGCAGGTGAGGCGTTTGCAGTGGTTGAATCCGTAAAGGCTGCCTCTGATGTGTATAGCCCTGTCAGTGGTGAGGTGCTTGCAGTAAACGAAGCATTAGGTGCTACGCCAGAACTTATCAATCAAGCGCCTTACAGCGATGGGTGGTTGATGAAGATTCGTCCAAGTAATCAATCAGAGCTTGCCAAATTATTAGATGTCACTGCCTATCAAGCGGTGGTAGATGCTGCTCATTAATGTTGTTCGCTTAACTTCACTCTATTGCGCTGTTATTCATAAGTTAGAGCTTTTGCTATGAACAATCTGACAACTTTACCGCTCGCTCATGTGGCTGCTGATTTTGCTGCACGTCATATCGGGCCGTCTCCACAAGAAATTCAGCAGATGTTGGAGGCTCTCGGTGTTAAGACTATGGATGAGTTGGTGGCACAGACGTTGCCGGACAGCATTCGTATCAAAAGCCCCTTGAAGACTATGGGTGCTGCGTTATCTGAAGTGGACGCGTTGGCGAAATTGCGACAGTTGGCTGATCAAAATCAGGTTTTCACTTCGCTGATTGGTCAGGGCTATTACGGCACGCTTACGCCGCTAGTGATTTTGCGCAATATTCTTGAAAATCCCGCGTGGTACACCGCATATACCCCGTATCAGCCAGAAATCTCTCAAGGCCGTCTTGAAGCCTTGCTGAACTTTCAAACCATGGTGTGTGAACTCACTGGTTTAGATGTGGCCAATGCCTCATTGCTTGATGAAGGGACGGCTGCTGCTGAAGCGATGGCTGTGGCACAGCGTGTAGCAAAGAATAAAAGTAATAAATTCTTTGTTGATAAAAACTGCCATCCACAAACTATTGCCGTGATTCGCACGCGTGCCGAACCGCTCGGTTGGGAAGTGGTTGTCGGCGATGCACATACTGACTTAGTTGCAACGGATGTGTTCGGTGCTATTTTTCAGTATCCGGGTACTGATGGCGAAGTGCGTGATTTTCGTAGTGCGATAGCCGCTCTAAAAGCTGCAGGTGCGATCAGTGTGATGGCGGCAGATCCGCTCTCTCTGGCCGTACTGGAATCGCCCGGCGCATTGGGTGCCGATATGGCGATCGGTTCAATGCAGCGCTTTGGTGTACCCATGGGGTTTGGTGGTCCGCATGCGGCGTACATGGCTGTGCGTGATGCTATCAAGCGCGCCATGCCTGGCCGTTTGATTGGCGTATCTGTCGACTCGCGTGGTCAGCCGGCGTATCGACTGTCGCTGCAAACACGGGAGCAACATATTCGCCGTGAGAAAGCGACATCGAACATCTGTACGGCTCAGGTCTTGTTGGCGGTGATGGCCTCGATGTATGCGGTATATCACGGCCCCGAAGGATTAACTGCTATTGCTAAAGCGGTGCATACACGTTGCACAGTATTGGTTGCAGGTCTAAAAAAATTAGGCTTCAGCGTTCGTAATCAAAGTTACTTTGACACCATCACACTCGAAGTCGGCGCTCAGCGTGCTGTCATCATTGAACGTGCGGCTGCAGAGAAACTTAATTTTGCTGTTGTTGGTACAAATGCCTTAAGTATTTCAGTGGATGAGGCCACGACACCGGCTATTGTTGAAGCGGTGTGGCGTGCTTTTGGCGGAGCCTTATCGTTTGATCAAGTCAGTGCGGGTGCAGATGTCATCGCGCCTGAGTTACATCGTAAAGGCTCATGTCTAAAGCATCCGGTCTTCAATCGTTACCGCTCAGAAACTGAGTTGCTACGCTACATGCGTAAGTTAGCCGATCGCGACCTGGCATTGGATCGCGCCATGATTCCGCTGGGTTCATGCACTATGAAGCTCAATGCCACTGCAGAAATGATTCCAGTAACGTGGCCTGAATTTGGCGCCTTACATCCGTTTGTGCCTGCGACTCAGGCCAAGGGGTATCACCAACTGTTTGATGATTTGAAACAGTGGCTTGTTGAGATTACGGGCTACGATGCTGTGTCCTTGCAGCCTAATTCAGGCGCACAAGGTGAGTATGCGGGCTTGCTAGCAATTCGTGCTTATCATCGTGCGCGAGGTGAGCTAAATCGTAATATTTGTTTGATACCTTCTTCAGCGCATGGCACGAATCCGGCGACCGCACAAATGGTGGGTATGGAAGTGGTGGTCGTCAACTGTGATATAGAGGGTAATGTGGATGTGGATGACTTGCGTTCTAAGGCCGAACTACACAGCGCCAATCTTGCGGCCTTGATGGTTACATATCCTTCAACGCACGGTGTGTTTGAAGAGCGTATTCGAGAGATTTGTGACATTACTCATCAGCATGGTGGGCAAGTCTATATGGATGGTGCCAATATGAATGCGCAGGTGGGTTTGTCACGACCCGGTGATTTTGGTGCTGATGTTTCGCATCTGAATCTACACAAGACGTTCTGTATTCCGCACGGTGGCGGTGGTCCAGGTATGGGCCCTATTGGAGTAAAAGCTCATTTAGCGCCGTATTTACCTGGACATCCGTCGCTAGATGGTGGTCAGGCGCCTGTCGGTCCTGTGTCTGCTGCGCCTTTTGGTTCGGCCTCAATTTTGCCGATCAGTTATGCCTACATTTTGATGATGGGCGGTGCAGGATTAAAGCAAGCCACAGAAGTGGCCATTCTCAGTGCCAATTACATGGCGGCGAGATTGCATCCGCATTTCCCAGTGTTGTTCCGCAACCACAATGGTCGTGTGGCTCACGAATGTATTATTGACCCACGTGCATTGAAGGATGCGTGTGGCGTCACTGTTGATGACATCGCCAAACGACTCATTGATTTTGGCTTTCATGCGCCGACCATGAGTTTTCCAGTGCCCGGCACTCTAATGATTGAGCCAACAGAATCAGAAGCTAAAGTTGAACTCGATCGGTTCTGTGATGCCATGATTGCTATTCGACAAGAAATTGCTGATGTGCAAGCAGGACAGCTAACCATCGAGCAAAGTCCGCTCCGTCATGCGCCGCATACCGTGCATGATTTAGTCGACGCCGAATGGAGGCGTGCTTACACCCGTGAGCAGGGCGTGTTTCCTGCGGGTAGTTCGCGTACCGATAAATACTGGAGCCCAGTGGGACGTGTCGATAATGTGTATGGTGATCGTAATTTGATTTGTATTTGCCCATCACCCGATGATTATCGCGATGCTGTGGCCTAAGCGGGGGAGTGTATGACTGACAGAAATAAACCCACGGGACTGACGCGTCTATTCAAGGCTTTTGGTAATTCTATGAAAGGCTTTGTTGGGGTGTATCAACATGAGGCGGCGTTTCGTCAGGAATTATTGCTTGCTGTGGTGCTTGTGCCGTTAGGGTTATATCTAGGTCAAACAGGACTTGAACGTGCGGTGATGGTTGGCAGTGTGCTGTTAGTGCTTCTAGTTGAGATTCTTAATAGCAGTATAGAAGCCGTGGTGGATCGTATCGGTCTTGAGCGTCATGAGTTATCAGGACTGGCTAAAGACTTAGGTTCTGCGGCAGTGTTTTTATCTTTGGTGATGGTGGCCATCACTTGGGGATTAATTCTGTTCGGCGAATAAATTTATTTCGAATTTTATTTTTATATTTCTAATAAATAGGTTGCATACATGTCAGCGTTGATCTGTGGTTCGATGGCGTATGACACCATCATGGTGTTTAAGGGGCAATTCAAAGAGCATATCCTGCCCGACAAGATTCACATGCTGAATGTGTCTTTTCTTGTACCGGATATGCGTAGGAATTTTGGTGGCTGCGCCGGCAACATTGCTTACAACCTGAAATTGCTGGGTGGCCATGGCGCACCGATGGCCACAGTGGGTCACGATTTTGCGCCGTACAAAGAATGGCTGAAGCAGCAGGGCATTGAGCTGAAATATTTATTGCCGGTTGGCAATGAGTTCACAGCGCAGGCGTTTATTACCACGGACTTGAATGACAATCAGATCACTGCATTTCATCCGGGCGCGATGATGCATGCACATAGCCAGTCCGTGCCAACTGACGGCAGCATTACCTTGGGATTGATTTCTCCGGATGGTCGCGATGGCATGCTGCAGCATGCGGCTGAATTTGCTGCGGCCAAAATTCCATTCATTTTTGATCCGGGTCAGGGCTTGCCCATGTTTAATGGTGAAGAGTTGCTAAAGTTTGTTGAGCAGGCGGCTTGGGTCACGGTCAACGAATATGAAGGCCAGTTGCTGTCAGAGCGGACTGGACTGACTCATGAACAACTGGCACAACGTGTTGAAGCACTGATTGTCACGCATGGCGCGCAGGGTTCGGTGATTTATACGAAGGGCCAGCAATTAAATATTCCTTGTGCAGCGCCTACCGCAGTGAACGATCCGACGGGTTGTGGTGATGCGTATCGTGCGGGCTTGATTTATGGCTTGATGAATAAACTGGATTGGCAAGTGACGGGGCGGATTGCTTCGTTGATAGGCGCGATCAAGATTGCATCGCACGGACCGCAGAATCATCGTTTCACTCGCAGTGAATTTGCCGCCGCTTATCAACAGGCTTTTAGTCAGGTGTTGGTTTGGTAAGGGTAGGTTTGCTTTTCTTTTCTTTTCTCTGCATTAAGTGCTTAATGCCTTTGTTGTATTGAGTGCTGAATGCATTGCGTAAGTTCATGGGACTTGATTTATTTAGGTGCTTCTAGTTTTCATGATGTGATGGCGTTATATGAATAACAGGAATGCACTGCTCGGTATTTGGCTGGTCATTTTCTTCTTGAATGCGCCAAGAGTTTCCATAGGAGCTGAGTCGGCTAAGTTGAATTCTCAGGGTGCGGGCGCGCTTCGAATAACAAAAAAACTTATTTATAACGGAATAACTGTTGACGCAGTAATTAAGAAACCCGCAAGCACTACTGTAGATGTGATGTTGACTTATCACGGCACGGTTGGCTCGGATAAGTTGATTTTGTCTGCGGCATCTAAAACATTGGATTATTTTGATGCTCTGTATGTGAACGATACTGCGTTGATGTATGTAAGTGTTGCTTATCCAGAAGAAAAATTATTGTTTGGAGATAATGTTTTACAGGCTGAGGCGGCGCTACTATGGGTGCAACATAAGGCTGAGCAGGAATTAGGGATAAAAATTGGTAAGGTTTTATTGGCTGGACACTCTCAAGGCGGATATCTTGTTACGCGATTGAATACCATGCATGAGACAGATGGTGTGGTCGCAAGTGCTCCAGGTCCGTTGAATTTAGTGTTCCGTTGTCAGTTGGAAGAGGATGGGAAGCTGGAGGCTAGCCGTACTTGCATTGCTTTAGAGAAGCAATACGGAGCTACAGATATTAATCCACAGGCATATCGAGATCGCTCGTTATTAAGTTTTACCAGTGGGTACAAAGCAGATATTCTTTTCTTTCAAGGCATGGCCGATAGTTCTATTCAGCTCGCTTCATGGCCTTCGTTTAAGAAAAATATTGATTCATGCTCGGATTGTAAGCATGTGCAGTATATTGAGTTGCCAGGACTGCCTCATGAGGCGTTGTTTATGAGCGAAAAAGCAAAGAAAGACTTTAATTCTTTTATTGATCAGAAGAGAAGGTAGTATCCACTACTTAGATTTAGGACCATGTTAGGTACATGCCATGCGAAGAATATTGTTACTAGCCTGCAGCGTGTTGTTCTGTCTCAGCATTCATGCTGCAGAGGTGGATGACAGTCAATGGGCGCGAACCATTGAGCGCATTGCTAATAGCGTGGTCAGTATTCAGATTGATCAAACGCGTGCCTTTGATACCGAATCTAATAGTTCTGGTCAGGCCACAGGGTTTGTAGTGGATGCGCGCCGTGGCTTAATTCTTACCAATCGTCATGTCGTAACGCCGGGGCCAGTTACAGCGCAAGCCGTATTTCAAAATCGTGAAGAAGTAACATTGTATCCAGTGTATCGCGATCCGGTACATGACTTTGGTTTGTATCGTTATGACCCAAGTAAATTGCGTTTTGTGCAGCCTGCATCGCTGCCGTTATATCCGCAAGGTGCTACGGTAGGCCGTGAAATTCGCGTCATTGGTAATGATGCGGGTGAACAGTTGTCCATTTTGTCTGGCACGTTAGCGCGACTTGATCGTCAAGCGCCTGAATACGGCAACTTCGAATTCAATGACTTTAATACGTTCTATATTCAGGCGGCCTCAGGCACGTCGGGTGGTTCCTCAGGCTCACCTGTGCTTGATATTGAAGGGCGTGTGGTGGCATTGAATGCAGGAGGCAGTAATTCAGCCGCATCTAGCTTTTACTTGCCATTAAATCGCGTGGTGCGTGCGCTGCAATTGATTCAAGAAAATAAGCCCGTGGTTCGTGGCGCATTACAAACAGTGTTTACTTACACGCCATATGATGAGTTAGATCGTCTTGGCTTAGATAATGCTACAGAAACCGAAGTACGTCGTAAGTTTCCAAAGCAGACAGGTATGCTGGTGGTCAGCGAAGTGCAGCCTGGTTCTGCGGCGGCACAGTTACTCCAGCCGGGTGATATTTTGCTGCGTATCAATGGTGAGTTGGTGACTACCTTCGAGCCGCTTGAACAGTTATTGGATGATTCTGTTGATCAAATTATTACTCTGCAATTGCGTCGAGGTGATCAACTGCAGACTGCACAAATTAAAGTTCAAAATCTAAATGAGATAACGCCTGATCGTTATGTCAGTTTTGGTGACGGTGTGGTACATGCGCTCAGTTGGCAGATGGCGCGTCATTACAATAAACCAGTGACCGGTGTCTTCGTGGCCAGCCCCGGTTATGCGCTGGAATCTTCAGGCGTGCCCCGCGGCGCGGTAATTACTGAAGTGAATGAAGCGCCTATCAAAACGTTGCAAGACTTCAGTGATATTGTTAAGTCTCTAAAAGATGGTGAGCGCGCCACATTGCGTTACTACACCATGGAAGACCCGCGTTCTTCACGCGTAGCCGTATTGCGTATGGATCGTCGTTGGTTTGTTGCTTCTGAATGCCATCGTGATGATGTGCAAGGCGTCTGGCCTTGCGAAGTATGGTCTGGTGATGGCGCTGCAGAACTGCCTGAGCCGGCGAGTACCCAATTTCCTAAATCATCAGACCCACTGATTAATAAGCTGTCACCTTCGTTAGTAGTGGTGAACTTCGATATGCCTTACGCCGTCTCTGGTTACAGCGATCGTAACTTTTATGGCACGGGCATTGTCTTAGATGCAGCTAAGGGCTTGGTGGCGGTGGATCGTAATACCGTACCGGTGCTTGTTGGTGATGTGCGTTTGGTGTTTGCTGGAGAAGTCGAAATTCCAGGTAAGGTTGAATATATACATCCGCTACATAATTTAACGGTAGTCTCGTACGATCCTAAATTACTCGGTGATACACCGGTACGCTCTGCAACGCTGAACACGCAAGATGTTCAATTGGGTGAGGGCGTTTGGGTGGTTGGGCTAGATAGTGATGGCAAAGTAAAGCTGCAATCATCTGCAATTTCTGAAATCGAGCCTGCTGACTTTCCGTTATCTCGCTCATTGCGCTTTAGAGAAAGTAATGTGGAGTTGATTGACTTGGTGAATGCGCCAGGAAATTTTGATGGCGTGTTGGTCAATAAGAAAGGCGAAGTGATCTCGACGTGGTCAACTTATCTAATTGAACAAGGTCGCGAGCCTAAAACCATCATGCTAGGTATTCCTGCAGATATTCTGGCTGAGACGCTTCAATTGGCGAGTACCAAAGTTAGTTTGCGATCGCTTGAGACAGAACTCACTCCGGTATCACTGGCCGATGCACGTCGATTAGGGCTGCCCGATGAATGGTCGCAGACTTTGGCTAAACATGATCCAGCCCATCGTCAGGCATTGATGATCTCGCGCCTTGTTGCAGGTTCACCTGCGGCCAAGGTGTTGCGTACTGGAGATTTGATATTGGCGGTAGATCGTCAGACTGTATCGCGCTTTCGTGAAGTTGAAAAAGCTGTACAGCACCCTGGTGTGACTTTAACCGTGCTGCGCAATAAAAAAGAGATACAGTTGGATGTTGATACCGTGCCGCTCAGTGGGCGTGAAATTGAGCGTTTAGTGTTCTGGGGTGGCGCAACCTTGCACATGCCTCATCGGGCTTTACCTGCACAGCGTAATACTCCTGCAGAAGGCGTGTTTGTAGCCTATACCGCCTATGGATCACCCGCGTCGCGTTATCAATTGTGGGCCGGCCGTCGCATTTTGGAGGTGGATGGCCATCCAACACCAGATTTGGATGCCTTTATAAACGCTGTGGCGCAGCGTGAGGATCGTAGCTCGGTGCGATTACGCACAGTCAGTATTAATGGCGCTTCGGAAGTCATTACGCTTAAGCTCGATCAACGATATTGGCCTGCGTATGAGCTTGATTGGACGGGTAATACCTGGCAACGCAGTGCGCTCGATTAGCGCTTGTTGGATTATTAATGCGCTCTGAACTTTCGCTTGAGTCGGCTCGGCAATGTTTTGCTGATTGTGGTGATCCTTCAGCTTTATTACTGAACAAACCATCGCCAGCGAATCGCACTGGTCCTGTGATTTATCTGTGCGATGTGCGTACTAGTCGCACGCTGCTGCTTGAAACAGCGCAATCACATCTTAATCAACTGTATGAGCGCGCCATGCCTGAAGAGCTGAAACTTGTGGCGCTACGAGAGGCGTTCGCGATAGTGCTGGATGATTTGCTGACCAGCATTCCCGAGATTCATGCTGACACACGCCGTGGTGTTATTCTTGGTGCGGTTTTTTTTGTGATGGCTACCCGCGGTTTCACCTTGACTCGCCATCATGGTCAGGGCGTGCAGTATGTGTTGATTCGTTATCCAGACGATAGGCGTAAGCGAGATGTGTTTACGGTCATGCCTGTGTTCAAGTCGCATCCTATTCCTGCGGCGGAACTTGAAGCCACGGTGAATCATATTCTGCTGAGTGAGCGTTTGAATTTTCCTGATCGCTTTACTGACGGCGTGACAACACAATTTAAGCAACTACGACGCAACGTGTTGGCTGGTAAATAAATACTTAGCGAATATTTCTAATTCGAAACTTTCTGCCTTTAATTGTTCCGGCGCGTAATCGTTCTACCGCTTTGTGATGCCATTCACGCGCAATCGCCACATAACTGCGTGTAGGAAACACATCAATTTTGCCAACGGCCGTGCCAGGCAATCCGGCATCGCCGGTGAGTGCGCCCAATAAATCACCTGGACGCACTTTATCTTGACGGCCGCCATCCACGGCAATGGTGATAAAGGCGGCCGATTGTACGATTGCATTCTTCGTTGCCGGGACACGTTGCCAGTTCAATTCAATTTTTTGTTGCTCAGCAATTGTACGAGCGCGATGTCCTTCGCGTGGGTTCACTAGCGACAGCGCCATACCATGACTGCCCGCACGTCCAGTACGACCGACACGATGAATGTGGGTATCCGCATCTGAGGCAATATCAAAGTTAATCACCATCGGCAGTTCTTTAATATCTAAGCCGCGAGCAGCAACGTCGGTGGCAATCAACACATTGCAACTACGATTGGCAAAGCGCACCAGCATCTCTTCGCGCTCGCGTTGTTCTTGTTCGCCGTGTAGTGCCAGTGCCGAAAAGCCTTGCTCTACCAGTGCTTCGTGTACCTCACGCACGGCTTGGCGCGTATTGCAAAACACCACACACGACTCCGGCTGATGATGTAGCAGCAACTTAGTTAAAGTGCTGAGTTTGTCACTGGCATCTACGTCATAGAAATATTGATCAATCAAAATTTCATCATCATCACTTTTAATGGTGACATCTAAGGGAGTGCGCTGAAACTGGCGACTGAATTGGCGAATCGGTTCTGGCATGGTGGCCGAGAACAACAGCGTCTGACGTTTTGTGGGCGCGTAAGACACAATTTCTTCAATCGCTTCAGCAAAGCCCATGTCCAGCATGCGGTCGGCTTCATCCAGCACCAGCACTCGCAGCGCCTGCACGGGCAGTGCCTTCTTGTTGATCAGATCCAGAATACGGCCCGGCGTGCCCACGGCAAGATGCGGTTCGTGACTCAGCGAATTGATATGCGTGCGACGCGGCACACCGCCACAGAGGGTAAGCACTTTCACGTTGGGAATGAACGCAGCCAGTCGCCTTATCTCACGACTGACCTGATCGGCCAGTTCACGCGTAGGGCATAACACCAGCCCTTGTACTCTGCTCACCGATACATCAAGCGATGACAACAAGCCCAGCGCAAACGCGGCGGTTTTGCCGCTGCCGGTCTTGGCCTGGGCCAGCACATCGCGCTTGTCCAGAATGGCGGGCAGGCTTGCCGCCTGTACCGGCGTCATCTCAGTGTATTGAAGTTCGGCCAGTGCCTTCAGCAGCGGCGGGTTGAGGGACAGATCAGCAAAAGAGTTCATGCGGACATGATCGCATTAACCGGCCCTGACGGGTGCTTAATTACATCGCGGGATGCTCCAATATCCGGCGGATACTGTTACGATGCCTATACAATTAGAGTAAAAACATTCATACCAAAGTTTGATCGCAAATGAAGGAAGCAAAGGCTCGCATCAAAATCAACAAACTGCTGGAAGCGGCAGGTTGGCGCTTTTTGGGTGATGCGGCGGAATAAGTTCAATGACTGAAAGGTGGGGTAATCGATGAGTGATCTAGGTAGCATTAAAGTAAAGCTCCGGCAGTTCGCCCAAGTGCGCGACTGGGATCAGTTCCATTCCCCCAAAAATCTATCTATGGCATTGGCTGGTGAGGCTGGTGAGTTGCTGGAAAGGTTTCAATGGCTAACTGAAGAGCAGTCCAAAAGTCTGAGCTTAGAACAGCAGCAGGCAGTTGAAGAGGAGATGGCAGATGTTTTCCTTTACTTGCTTCGGTTGGCGGATAAGTTGAACGTTGATTTGATGGAAGTGGCTAACAATAAGTTGGCTAAGAATGAACTTAAGTATCCCCCAGAAAAGGTAAGGGGTAGTGCTAAAAAATACACGGAATATTGATCATGCTTGTATACAGTGGGAATAAGAAAAAGTTTGTTGAGGATGTGAGCGCGAATTTAATTGAAAACATTATCCTCACTGAATTCGAAAGAAAGTTGTTTAAGCGCCCATCTAAGAATGAAGTGCTGTCGTGGAAGAATTCCATGCAGTATATGTTCAAGATATTGATAGATCGGGATATTCCCGATGATTCAGGTGTTTCAATTGAATATGTGTTGCCCTTAACTAGTAAGCGCATCGACTTTATTTTAACGGGTAAGGACGAAGAAAAACGAGATACGGCCGTTATTGTTGAGCTCAAGCAATGGAGCGAAGTGCAGAAAACAGAAAAGGATGGAGTGGTCAAAACCATTCTGGGAGGCGGAGTAAGAGAGACCAGTCATCCGTCTTATCAGGCATGGACTTATGCCGCTTTGATCGAGGATTACAATGAAACTGTGCGGCAAGACGATATTAGGCTAATGCCTTGTGCCTATCTGCATAATCTAAATACCACTTTAGCGATTAACGATCCGTTTTATGAGCTGCATACCAGGAAGGCGCCGGTTTTCATTTCATCAGACGCTAAGAAACTTGCCGGGTTTCTAAAGAGGTGTGTCAAGTACGGTGATAGCGATAATATCATGTATCGCATCGAGCACGGCAAGATCAAGCCCTCAAAGGGATTGGCGGATAGTCTCTCTTCCATGTTAAGTGGAAACCAGGAGTTTCTGATGATCGATGATCAGAAGCTGGTTTATGAGGCTGCCATTGAACTGGCGTATAAGGCGCAAAACGGTAAAAAACAGGTGTTGATTGTAGAAGGTGGCCCAGGTACGGGTAAATCTGTAGTGGCTATCAATTTGCTGGTTGAGTTGACTAGGCGGGAAATGGTTACACAATATGTTTCGAAGAATGCAGCGCCACGTGAAGTATTTGCAGCAAAATTAGCTGGGACTCTAACTAAAACAAAAATTAAGAACTTATTTAAAGGTTCTGGTTCTTATATCGAAACCGAATCAAATTTCTTTGACGTTCTCATTGTTGATGAGGCGCATCGCTTGAATGAAAAATCAGGCTTATACCGAAACCAAGGTGATCACCAGATAAAAGAAATTATCAATGCATCCAAGTTGGCCGTTTTCTTTATTGATGAAAATCAACGCGTAACATTGAACGATGTGGGTTCGCGCGAAGAAATTGAGTCATGGTCGTCTAGGTTGGGTGCGGCTGTGCATCGTATGGAGTTAAAATCCCAATTTCGATGTAATGGTTCGGATGGCTATCTGGCGTGGCTTGATTCAGCTTTGCAGATTAGAGACACGGCTAACACCACGCTCGAAAATATTGATTACGATTTCAAGGTATTTGATTCGCCCATTAAAATGCGCGAGGCTATTTACCTGAAAAATATTGTTAATAATAAGGCTAGATTGGTTGCTGGGTATTGCTGGAAGTGGGCTAGTAAAAATAACAAAGATGAAAAAGATATCAAAATTCCAGAATACGATTTTGAATCGCAATGGAATCTGACTTCCGATGGTAGCCTTTGGATAATATCGCCTGATTCCGTTAATGAAATTGGTTGTATTCACACATGTCAGGGCTTGGAGGTTGACTATATAGGTGTGATTGTTGGCCCGGATCTGGTGGTGCGAAATGGCAAGGTGCTGACCGATGCCGGTAAGCGGGACAGTGGTGACAATACAATCAAGGGCTACAAAAAGTTATCAAAGGAAAAGCCGAAGGTCGCGGCGAAAATTACTGAAGCGATTATCAAGAACACATATAGGACTTTGATGACGCGTGGGCAAATGGGCTGTTATCTGTTTTGTACTGATAAGGAGACCAACGATTATTTTGCAAGGATGATCGATCAGGCGCGTCAGATTCGCGAGTCGACTGCGGAAGATAAATATCCCGGATTGAATTTGCGCATCCTTCCAGCGCATGAGGTGAGGCGCTATATCAATTCCGTCCCTGTCTATAATCTAAAAATCGCTGCAGGGGACTTTAGTGAATACCAGAGAGTAGGCGAATTTGACTGGATTGAATTGCCAG
>CANGFV010000034.1 GCA_947453225.1 Pseudomonadota bacterium | reverse complement strand
TTCAATGACCCAAGTGCTAGGTCGTCCAACCAATAGTTCGATTTCTATCAGCGTGCTCTCGCCCAACGATAAAGAAGTGTATGCCGAATACGGTGCGATCTCGGGTAAGTACACGGGCAAGACCAGTGTGCAAGCTCTTAAAGCAAAAGTGCCGGTAGAGTTGTCGATCGACAAGTTGCAGGCTAATACCAAGTACTTCTATCGTCTACGTCATCGTGACGGTAGCTCTGGCGAATTTGTTACCGGTAAAGAATACAGTTTCCAAACGCAAAGACCGCCAGGTACTAATTTCGTTTTTGCGATTCAAGCCGACACGCATACTGAGCGTTTGAACCGCATGTACCATCCTGATTTGTACTGGATCAATATGGCCAATGTGCGCCAAGGCAATCCAGATTTTTATGTGACTTTGGGCGATGATTTTGGTATCGACAACCTTACGGGCATGGGTCTTGGGCTGTCACCACAAACCGTAGCGCAGGTGTATATCAATCACCGTGCTTTCTTAGGTGCGGAGGGGGCTTCGGCACCCATATTTACCGTAAATGGTAATCATGAGCAGGCTGCCAAGTATTTGCTGAATGGCACGCCAAATAATCCAGCGGTGTGGGCCGGTCGATCACGTAATGCTTACTTTCCGCAGCCCACCATTGGCGATGGCAAGTTTTACACCGGCGATATGGAGCCGGTTGAACATATTGGTATGTTGAATGATTACTATGCTTGGACCTGGGGTGATGCGCTGTTCATTACCTTGGATCCTTACTGGCACAGCGACAAAGTGGTTGATAATGCTCTCGGTGTTGGTCCTGTCGAAGCAGCTGCAACTGGAGCGGCTCCTGCTGCAGCAATGGGCGGTGGCATGAATGCCGCAGCGACAACTGGTGCCGAAGCTGTAGCCGGTATGCAGACTAATGCTGCAGGCATGGGTACTGGTGGTATGGGTGCCGGCAGAGATATTTGGGAAATTACCCATGGTGAAGCTCAATATCGTTGGTTCGAAAAAACCCTGCGCGAAAGTAAAGCCAAATACAAGTTCGTTTTTGCGCACCATGTGCTGGGCACAGGTCGTGGCGGTGCTGAAATGGCGCACTTAGGCGAGTGGGGCGGCTACAGCCAATCTGGACAGTGGGAATTTGATAAAAAGCGCCCTGGTTGGGAATTACCGATTCATCAGTTGATGGTGAAGTACAACGTCAGCGCCTTCTTCCAAGGTCATGATCATTTGTACGTGCAGCAAGAGAAGGATGGTATTGTCTATCAAGAATTGCCCACCCCAGCTGACTCAAACTATGGTGATGGCGGCAATGCCGATGCCTACAAAACAGGCAATAAGTTTAGCGCCGCGGGCCATTTACGCGTCAGTATTTCTCCCGACGCTGCGCGTGTAGATTACATTCGTGCGTGGATGCCAAAAGATCTCAATGATCAGCGCAAGCAAGGCGAGGTGGGGTTCTCGTATGAAATTAAGCCCGCAAAAGCTGCTGCTTCGACCAAGTGATGTAAATGCGTGCCCTAATCAGTAATTGATTGGGGTGTGACCAAAAGAACAGTCGGTATAGTGCACGCTGTACCGACTTTTTTATTTAGCTCTTACCATCATCGGTCACGCCGAGCATGCGCTCACGTATCAGCAGTTGCCGACACCAAGCGTCAAGCGAGGCATAGTCTTCGGCATGTTGTTTGCGAAATGCTTCGTAGCTATGACGCGAGCGCCACTGATCGACAGCAACAAACCGGTGTGCCTCTTGCGTGTTGCGATATAGCTGCGTACCCACATAATCAGGGCTTTGTTTGAAAAAAGCTGCCCAGCGACCTTCAGGACTATACACCTGTTCGAAGTCAGTCACTTTTTCAGGGTAGACATCAAATTCCCAAACTAATCGGTACATGCGCGCTCCGTAATTTGAATGCAGCCGTAGTGTATACACAATGTCGTCAAATCGCATTGCGGGGAACTGCCACCGTCAGCAACATAATGATATCTGTATGTGCTGTAAGATCCTTTGCTTGAAAAAGCCGATGGCCTTAGCTAGGGTCTACTTTTACTGAAAACGATGAATACTCAATCAATATGCATGTGCCGCTAAATAATTTGAATGCGCTGGTTTTGAATAATTCCATCAGTCAATGGCTACTAGCGTTAGTGGTTGCTAGTGTCATGATGATCCTCACGATATTTATTCGTGGGTTAATTCGTCGTAGTTATCAGCGCATGGCGCAAACGGTTGAAGTCGAATTAATGGAAATTCCACTGCAAATTGCTAGTCATACCAAGTTATCTTTTTTGGTGATTATCAGTTGCTTCTTCGGTTCACTTGTTTTGAATTTACCGGATGGCACGCAGGTAATGGTAAGAAAAATACTGGTGATTGCCGTGTGCTGGCAGGCGGGTCTCTGGAGTACAGCGGCGGCATTGGCTTGGCTGACGAACAGTCGCGGTGGTCAATCAGCGATTGAGTCTGGACGTGCCGGCACCATGAATGTGGTGGCGATTATGATTCGTATCGTGATCTGGTCGATTGTGGTGTTGCTCACGCTAGAGAATTTAGGGATCGACATTACCACGCTGGTGGCGGGGTTAGGGATCGGCGGTATTGCCATTGCACTAGCGGTGCAAAATGTACTGGGTGATTTACTGGCTTCGCTGTCCATCACGCTCGACAAGCCTTTTGAGGAAGGTGACTTACTCTTCCTTGATGATTTTCAGGGTAAGGTTGAGCAGATAGGGATTAAAAGCACTCGGCTGCGCAGTGTGACCGGTGAGCAAATCATCGTTTCCAATGCCGACTTGCTTAAAAGTCGATTACGAAATTTTGGTCGAATGACCGAGCGGCGCATGGTGCTGAAGGTCGGGGTGGCTTATGAAACCTCTCTAGACCTCGTCCAGCAGGTGCCTACCTTGCTGCAACAGGTGATTGAGTCGCAGCCGACCGTGCGTTTTGATCGCTGCTATTTGCTGCGTTTTGGAGATTCAGCCATCGAGTTTGAGGCTAGCTATTTTGTGGTGTCCTCGAAAATGGCCGATAGTTTGGATGTTCAGCATGCCATTCATATGGCGCTTTTGACCCGTTTTGCCGAGGCGGGGATTGCTTTTGCCTACCCCACACGACGGGTTTTGCTGGATCGGACGCCGGAACCGCGGGCTTAGGCTGGCCGCTGGAATTTTTGCTGCTAGAATACGCGCCCCGTTTTTGGCAGTCATGCGTAAATTCCCTAGGAGCGAGCAGTCCCATGAAGTCCCCCGTTAATGTCGCGATTACCGGCGCCGCCGGCAACATCGGTTATGCCTTGGCGTTTCGTGTCGCCTCCGGCGCAATGCTCGGTGAAGATCAACCGGTAAATCTGCACTTGTTGGAAATCACCCCTTCGTTGGGTGCCTTGGCGGGTGTGGTGATGGAATTGAACGACTGCGCTTTCCCAACCTTAAATAAAATTGTTGCCACTGACGATGCCAAAGTCGCTTTCAAGGATTGCGATTACGCTTTGTTAGTCGGTGCCCGTCCACGTGGTCCTGGCATGGAACGTAAAGACCTGCTGATGGCCAATGCTCAAATTTTCTCGGCACAAGGTAAGGCCTTGGATGCTGTGGCCAATCGTGATGTCAGAGTGCTAGTCGTAGGTAATCCTGCTAACACCAATGCATTGATTGCTCAGCGTAATGCGCCAGGCCTCAATCCTGCCAACTTTACGGCGATGTTACGCTTGGATCACAACCGTGCCATTTCTCAACTGGCTGAAAAGACTGGCGCTCACACTACGAACATTAAGCGAGTCACGGTGTGGGGTAATCACTCGGCCACTCAATATCCTGACTTGCATCAAGCCACCGTTGGCGGCAAGGCTGCCCTGTCGTTGGTTGATCAAGCGTGGTATGCCGATACTTTTATCCCTGTGGTACAACAACGCGGTGCCGCTATTATTAAGGCGCGCGGTCTGTCTTCTGCCGCTTCTGCCGCTTCTGCCGCGATTGACCACATGCGCAATTGGGCCTTAGGTACGGCTGAAGGCGATTGGGTCAGCATGGGTATTCCCTCTGATGGCAGCTATGGCATTGCTCCAGGCGTTATTTATGGCTATCCCGTGACCTGTAAGGGCGGCAAATATCAAATTGTTCAAGGTTTAGCGGTCAATGAATTTAGCCGCGCCCGTATGGATGCCACCCATAAAGAACTGTTGGAAGAAAAAGACGGCGTGAAGGAACTGCTGCCTTAATCTTGTAACCGACATAAAAGTCTCAAACAAAGCCCACATTTGTGGGCTTTGTTTTATACATAGTAATAGTACTTGCAGCCAGCGATTGCCCGGCTTAGTGTGTAGCTTATAAGTCAAATAAAGTGGGGTGAGCAGTGTCTGGTGCGATATGGTTTTTAGCGTTCATTGCAGTGGGCGGCTATCTGGCCTATCAACGCTTTTCGCTGTTAATTAGCACATTACTTTTAGCTCTGTGTGTGGTGATTTACACGCTATTTGGGCAAGGCAATTTATTTATAGTCATTCCACTGTGGCTGATGGTGTTGGCCATCGCCTTGCTCAATGTTGATGTGCTACGTATTCGTTTAATTAGTCGTCCTTTTCTGCGCGTCTATCGCCGCCTACTCCCTAATATGTCGACCACCGAAGCCGATGCGCTGGCAGCCGGTACTGTGTGGTGGGATGGTGAATTGTTTAGTGGTACACCTCGGTGGCAGAAATTATTAGATGCACCAGCGCCCCGTCTGACTGCAGAAGAGCAAGCATTTCTTGAGGGTCCGACAGAAACCTTGTGCCGCATGATTGATGATTGGGATATTACCCATCGTCGCGCCGATTTACCGCCGGAACTTTGGTCATTCATTAAAGAACATCGCTTCTTTGCCATGATCATTGGCAAGCAATATGGCGGATTGGGGTTTTCGGCCTATGCCCATTCATGTGTGCTGGTCAAAATTGCCAGTAAGTCAGCCACAGTTAGCTCAACCATTTGTGTGCCTAATTCATTAGGGCCGGGCGAGTTGCTTACGCATTACGGTACGCAAGATCAGAAAAATTATTATTTGCCCCGTCTTGCGCGCGGCGAAGAAATTCCTTGTTTCGCGCTTACCGGCCCTCGCGCAGGCTCTGATGCTTCATCGTTGCCAGACATCGGTGTGGTGTGTCGTGGTTTCTATGAAGGCAGAGAAATTATTGGCATACGCCTTAACTTCAATAAGCGCTATATCACTCTAGCACCAGTGGCTACGTTGATTGGTCTTGCTTTCCAATTGCGCGATCCAGAAAAACTGCTTGGTGCTGATAAAACAGAGTACGGCATTACTTGTGCGTTAATCCCGCGTAGCACGGCAGGCATTCACATCGGTCGTCGGCATTTTCCACTGAATACGCCATTTCAAAATGGTCCGATCGTAGGCGTTGATGTCTTTGTGCCGCTAGATTGCATTATTGGTGGACCGAAAATGGCGGGGCAGGGTTGGCGCATGTTGGTTGAGCAACTCTCAGTAGGCCGCTGTATTTCTTTGCCATCCAATAGCACGGGGGCATCATTGGCTGCAGCCTATGCTTCGGGTGCATATTGCCGTATTCGCCGTCAGTTCAACGTGTCGATTGGTCAAATGGAAGGCGTACAAGAAGCGTTGGCGCGTATCGCTGGATTGTCATACATCATGAATGCAGCACGCACGGTGACGGTTGCTTCTCTTGATGCGGGTGAAAAGCCGGCAGTGCCTTCTACCATTCTTAAATACAACCTGACCGAATTGGGTCGGCGCATTGCTAATGATGCAATGGATGTGCAGGGTGGCAAAGGTATTTGTTTAGGCCCGAAAAATTATTTAGGCCGTGCTTATCAAAGTGTACCGATTGCCATCACGGTAGAAGGCGCAAATATTCTGACGCGCACGCTGATGATTTTTGGGCAGGGTGCAATTCGTTGTCATCCGTATGTATTGCAAGAAATCAATGCGGCGCGTAACAAAGACAAAGAGCAGGGTGTGCGCGACTTTGATAAAGCACTCTTCGGGCACATTGGATTTACTATCAGTAATGCCGTGCGTTCATTTGTGATGGCGATTACGCTGGCGCGTTTTTCACATACGCCTGATGGGCCAGAAACCAAGCGTTACTATTTACACATTAATCGCTTCAGTGCCTCGTTTGCATTTGCCACAGACATGGCCATGCTGACTTTGGGGGGATACCTGAAGAAAAAAGAAACCTTGTCTGGTCGACTGGCTGATGTGCTGTCATCCATGTACTTGGCATCTATGGTGTTAAAGCATTATCAGAATCAAGGTCGACCCCAGACTGATTTACCGTTAGTGGAATGGGCGTGTCGACATTTGTTGTATCAGGCTCAAGAGCAACTGCATGGATTTTTAATGAACTTTCCAAATCGCATCATGGCGGCCGTGATGCGTGTAGTTATTTTCCCTTCCGGCCGTACTTACTTTCCGCCGAGCGATCGGTTGGGCGCTGCTGTAGCCAATTTATTAATGAGCAATACAGAGACGCGCACTCGTATGGGTGAGGGCATTTACCAAACGCTTGAGCCGAATAATCCTCTTGGACTATTACAAGAAGCCTTATTGTTGTCCGAGGCAGCAGAACCATTGGAACGTCGTATTCGTGTAGAAGGCATTAAGACGGGGCGCATTACTGCGCTTGATCTACCCCATCAAATTGAAGAAGCGCTAGAAATTGGTTTGCTGACAGCTACAGAAGCTGAAGTATTACGTGCTTATGATCGTAAGGTGATGGCGCTGATCAATGTGGATGACTTTGACCCACGGGAGTTGGCGCCACATGCAGAACACACCGCAGCCAATATGCCGTTAGATACACTGCTGCGTTAGTAAAAACACAGCAGTGAAGCTTTTCTGTGGTCTGTGAAGCTACTTCTTTGCTGTAGCTTCTGGTTTGCTGTTAGCAAAGTCACCCGCTTTGACAATGCTCAGTTGTTGTAGATTCAACTGACGTTGTAACGCTGCAGTGATCTGGCTTGGGGTCAGTGCCGCTACTTGCTGCTCAAAACCAGCGTCCCACGCCATCGTGCGACTAATGAATTGGTAGCTTGATAATTTACCCGCCAACTCAGCATCCTGAGCACGACTGACTTGTCGTGAAAGTAGCCAGCCTGATTTTGCAGCGTCCACCTCTTCTTGAGTAAATCCGTCTTTAATTGCTCGCTCTAACTCTTCTTTAATCGCCGTTTCAAGTTTGGCTAAATTTTGTGGGGCATAGATGGCATACACCATGAGCGTGCCTACCCGATCGAGGGAGCTGGCATTGAGCTGCGAGCCAATGCCATAGCTTAAGCCTTCTTGTTGTCGCACACGTACAGCAAGACGCGAGTTCAAAAATCCACCCCCCAACATATAGTTCGCTAGGACAAGCGCAGGATAATCTGCATCATCATCGCGCACCTGAAGTTGTAATCCAGCGTAGTAGACTGCATTGGCTTTATCTGGTGTTTCAATGGCTTGATTAATACTCGGTTGAGACTGATATAGGTTAACCACGCGTGTAAATTTTTCTGGTGCGTTCCAAGTGCCAAATAGCTGGGTGATTTGTGTTTTTAGTGCTGCAGCATCAAAGTCGCCCACGACGCTCAGTTCTCCAGTTTGTGCGCCATAAAACTGCTTATAAAAATCTTTTACCTGAGTAAGCGTCACAGCATTTAGGTCTGTAATGGCTTCTTCTACAGAAGACACATAACGCACGTCCCCTTTGGGATAAGGATTGAGATGTTTTTGTAAGGCAGTCATCGCCAGCGATTGTGGTTCACTACGCTGTTGTTCAATAGCGGCAAGACGTTCTTGCTTAAGAAGCTCAAATTCATTGGCTGGGAAAGTAGAGTCGCGCAGAAGCGCTGCCACTAAGGCCATCACAGCAGGTAATTTATCGCGAGTGGTTTCAATGCTGGCGCTAGCGCCTGTTGCTGAGCCATTGACGCGCACGCGAGCCTGTAAACGATTAAGTTCATCTGTAATTTGCTGACGAGTATGTTTGCTGGTGCCGCGCATTAACATCCCGCCAGTCATCGAAGCCACTGTACTTTGACCACGCAGGCTTTGCTCGCTACCAAATCGAAGGGTGAGGGTGGCTGTCACCGTGTTGCCACGAGTCTTTTTGCTGAGCAAGGCTAGTTTCAGACCAGTTGCAGGACTGCTGCGCTCCGTGCGTGCATCAATATTGGTAGGCGAAGGATCGAATTCTTCACCGGCGGCTCGTGCGGGATCACCTTTGTAATCTTTTACCAGTGTGGTGACATTGGGTTTCACAGGGATTTCTGTGCGATCAGGTTTATCCGTAGGAATAAATAGACCGACGGTGCGATTACTGGGTTTGAAATAGGCTGCTGCAGCGCGCTGTACATCAGCCAGCGTAACCATACGGAGTCGATCACGATGTAAAAAATACAGGCGCCAATCCCCCATGCCCATCCATTCACTTAAAGTTCGACCAATGCTGGCTGAATCATTTAAGTTCAGTTCAATTTGTTTAAGTAGCGTAGCCCGAGCACGTTCGACTTCTTCTTGAGTCGGCGGGTGAGTGGCGAGACCTTCGATGGTTTTAATCAAGGTGTCGCGTGCTGTAGATAATGAATCTCCCTGTCTAACTTCAGCAAACATCAAGGCGACGCCGGGATCATGGAGTTGATAAGCGTAGCTATAAATGTTTGCCGCCTGCTTACTTTCAACCAGCGCTTTATACAGCCGGCCAGACGGTTCGTCACCCAACACTTCTGAAAGAATATCTAAGGCAGCAAAGTCTGGATGGGCTCCACTAGGAACATGGTAAGCCGTGCCCACAAGTTGTACATCGCCTGTGCGTCGTAAGGTGACTTCACGCTCCCCGTCCTGTGTTGGGTCTAGGGTGTATAGGCTAGGTAATGCACGGGTTGGTTTTTGAATGCCTGCAAAATGTTCTTTAATCAATGCCAGGGTTTTGGCCTGATCAAACTTACCTGCTACGAGTAATATGGCATTGTCAGGTTGGTAATAGGTCTTGTAGAAAGCCTGTAATCTTTCAATGGGCACGTTCTCAAGATCAGTGCGGGCACCGATGGTAGAATTGCCATAGTTGTGCCACAAAAATGCAGTCGACATGATACGCTCTTCAAGAATAGAGCCGGGATCGTTTTCCCCTGATTCAAATTCATTACGTACTACGGTCATTTCAGTATCTAAATCTTTCTGCGCGACAAACGAATTGACCATGCGATCAGCTTCTAAATCTAGCGCCCAACGTAGGTTGTCTTCGGTAGCGGCGAAGGTTTCAAAATAGTTTGTGCGGTCGTACCAAGTTGTGCCGTTAGGGCGGGCACCATGAGCGGTCAGTTCAGCAGGAATATTTGGATGCTTGGGCGTACCCTTGAAGAGCAAATGCTCAAGCAAGTGCGCCATTCCCGTTTCCCCATAACTTTCATGACGTGAACCCACTAGGTATGTCACATTGACTGTAATGGTTTGTTTTGATGCATCTGGAAACAACAGGACTTTAAGCCCATTGTCCAAGCGATACTCACTAATGCCCTCTACGCTGGTCACTAGCGTTTGCGCCTGTGTCATGCAGGGCAGTGACATAGATAATAAACACAATAGCAAATAACGAGTGTGCTTCATAAATGGCTCGTGAATTGGATAAATAATGGACAGGAGCAACAGTGCTCTAGCCTACAACAGAAGACTAGGCAAACAGAAGAGACGGCTTACTTGGTGTTCAGCAGATTGGCTGGCGAGTATTGGTCGGTAAGCACGCGCGTATTGGCGGGCCAGTCCTTGTCGCGCGAAAACTTTGGTAATAACCACTCGCTCATGACGCCCATGGGCTTTAACCCGCTAGCTAGGGCGGCGGCGTTACCTTTCACCTCGGCCATCTCTGGTAAACCATTGCGGCGAATTAGAATGACACGATTGGCATCTTTTAGATTGTAAAAATCACCAAACACAGTTTGGTAGGTAATAGATTCGTAGTTATAGAGCTGACTAGAAGAAAATGTATTTGCAGCCAAAACGCCTTGTTCGGTGAGCAGGCCGCGTACCTCGGTCAGAAATTCACGCGTCAGCATGTGTTCAGGGATGTATTCTTGATCGAAGGCATCTAGCATGATGAGGTCATAGCGTAGGGGTTGTGTAAGCGCGCGTTTGACAAAGACGCGGCCATCGGATTCCATCGCACGACTCAGTGATGAGGGTTTGAAACCAAAGTATTCTTTAGCGACACGAATAACTGCTGCGTCAATCTCAACCACGTCGATAGGTAGATTTGGATATAACTTGCGTAGCGCATTCGGTAGGCTGCTGCCACCTAGGCCAAGAATGAGGACACGCTGCGGATTGGGATTAAGATACAGCGCACCCATCATCATGCGCGTGTAGTTAAATTCCAACAGCTCAGGATGAACTAAATTCATGCAAGATTGGCGCGTGCCGTTGTAGCGTCCAAAGCGTAGGCACAGTAAATCTTCCTCTTCATATACCTCAATATTGCGGTACAAAGATTTTTCTGTGTGCAATACTTCGGCGGTTACTGCTGAGCAATAAAGACAGAACGCCGCACAGCAGAGAGTATTAATGAGTTTATTCATGCTTGGTTTTTAAAGCGACAGCAATACTGCCGAGTAAAATAGAAATAGACATCAGGCCAATAAAAATCTGATTCACTTCGAATAACAACACCAAATAAAAGGAAGTACCGATAGTGCCGGCGGCGCTACCAAAGGTTGACACGAAATAGAGTATGCCGGCGGACTGGCCGCTGGCTTGCAATTGCGTAACTAAAAGACGAATCGCGTAAGGAGAAATGCAGCCTGAAATAATGGTGGGTATAAAAAACAGTGCAGAACTGGCCAGTAAAGATCCGTAGCGTGGATCTGAGACGCGATTGAATACCACATCTATAAGCGCATCGCTCCAGATGATCACGGGCAAGGTGGTCAGTGCGGCTAAAATTAGAATCAAGCCCAGCTTACGAAGTGATGGCGTATGAATAGACAGTTGTCCGCCGAGTAAGTAGCCGATGGATAAGGCCAGCATAAATACCGTAATAACACCGCCCCAGACATAAATGCTATTGCCAAAACTGGGCGCGAGGATTCGGCCGCTGAGTAGTTCAATGGCCATGACAAAAAAACCGGACCAGCCGGCAATCAGGAACACTAATGCTTTACGTAAAGAAGACACGCTATCAGTACTTTCAGTGATTAATATAAATTATTCGCGGAGCCCAATGCCCTTCGTCAACAAGTACAAACAAGTTGCATACAGAACTACGACACCGCCAATCATAATGCTGAATGCCAGCATCACATTCACATCAGAGATGCCAAGAAAGCCAAAGCGAAAGGCATTGACCATATACAAGATGGGATTTAAGTGAGATAGCGTTTGAGCAAAGTTAGGTAACAAACTAATGGTATAGAACACACCGCCAAAATAAGTCAGTGGTGTAAGAATAAACGTCGGAATAAAAGAAATTTGATCAAAGTTTTTCGCAAAAACCGCGTTAATCATGCCGGCTAGAGCAAATACCATGGAGGTTAGAATGACGGCTGAGGTCACTACCCAAGGATGTTGTACATGTAAATGTGTGAATACTAAAGCGATCATGGTGACGAGACCGCCTACTAATAGACCGCGTAGTAAGCCACCTATCATATAGCCGGTGACAATCAAATGATTGGGCAGTGGCGAGACGAGTAGCTCTTCGATGTGTTTGCCAAATTTGGCACCAAAGAAAGAAGACACTACATTGCCATAGCTATTAGTAATCACCGACATCATGATTAAGCCAGGGGCTATATATTGCAAATAGGTATAGCCGTTCATGTCGCCAATTTTGCTGCCAATCAGCCGACCGAAAATAATGAAGTACAGCGTCGCAGTAATACCTGGTGGCACAATGGTTTGCCCCCAGATGCGAATAATACGGTTGTATTCGCGCCGAATAATCGTTTGAAAGCCAATCAGGTTGGCAGCAGTTCGCGTGTTCATGTCATTAGCTCGCTTTCTTGTTGGTCTCGCTGCCGCGTTCAACCATGCTTATGAATAATTCTTCAAGGCGGTTGGACTTATTGCGCATCGAGACGACACCAATACCCTGTGCACTGAGCGCCACAAAGATTTCATTTAAGTTTTGTTCTTTATTGATTTCAATTTCTAAAGTGTGGCTATCAGTCAGCTGTGTTCTATATCCGGTGAGGTTGGGAGCGCTGCTGACTGGCTCGCGCAAATTGAGTATGAATATTTCAGTATTGAGCTTACGCAATAGCGTGCTCATCTTTTCATTCTCAATGATTTTTCCTTGATTGATGATGGCAACATTGCGACACAGGTTTTCAGCTTCTTCGAGATAATGCGTGGTCAGAATGATGGTTGTACCTGCTGCATTAACTTCACGAATGAAGTCCCACATAGAACGACGCACTTCAATATCTACGCCTGCCGTGGGTTCATCGAGAATCAGTAGTTTGGGTTCGTGTAGTAGAGCCCGAACAATCATTAAGCGGCGCTTCATTCCCCCAGATAAACTGCGCGCCACTGAGTTGCGCTTTTCCCAAAGTTGTAACTTGTTGAGATATTTTTCTAAGCGCTCATGAGCCACAGCGCGAGGGATGCCATAGAAGCCGGCCTGATTAAGCAAAATGGTGCTGACGGTTTCAAACATATTGAAGTTCACTTCCTGTGGAACTAGGCCAATACATGCTTTAGCGGCGGCAAGTTCGCTATCTAAATTATGGCCAAACACCTCGACACTGCCCGAAGTCTTATTGACTAGGGAAGTCAAAATCCCAATCGCGGTGGTTTTGCCGGCGCCATTAGGGCCGAGCAGGGCAAAGAAATCGCCTTCTTCGACGTCCAGGTCAATGCCTTTAAGAGCTTGTACGCCGTTCTTGTAGGTTTTGCACAAATTACGCAGTGAAACGGCTTTCATATGTGGACTCGTCGGAGAAACAGTCCGTCAAGACTACTGACCTCAGGCATCTATCGCAAGAGAGCCATCACGGCTTTATTCGTCATCTGTCACTGTGTGTCTAGCAATTGCGCTGGGCTCGAGGTCCTGTGCCATGAGTTGTGTACCCAACAACTGTAGAAGTTTGAGCTGCTCAGGTTCACCGCCGCGACCATAGTGCAATAAATCTGGCCAGAAATACCGGTTGTGTAGCCAGCGCGGCATAAGTAATTTCCGATAGCGTTGACTGATGAAGCCGCACTGCCATAAATCCAGGGTGCGTATTACCGATGCGGTTTCGGGAGACATACCCAATATGAAGCGTGCAGCCTGCTCATCATGTTGAGCTAGGTGCCAGCCAAAGAAGACGGCGCATTGCATGAAATTTAGTACGCGTTGGGTGGTCGGGTCGGGGGCAGTCGTCGTAGAGGGTTTGGTTTGAGTCTGTGTGCGGTCAGTTGCACTATGTTCCGCGAGCCGCAACCATTCATCAACTCGATGCCACTGCAAGGAAAACAACGAGACATCGCAGGTCGCCATACGCTGCAAAGCAGCTTGATCACAGGCTAGCAGTGATTTAGACATCGACTCCGAGAGGCATAGCCCATGATGACTAGATCGCTGCTGAGCGTGTTGTACCGCTTGCAACAGCTGAAGAAAATCCAAATTAAGCCCATGCAGTTGCTGCGCGTTAGGGCTGGACGAGGTCGGTGGTGTCGAATCAAGAGTTACCGGTGGCCGTTTAAACATCCACGATGCTCCTTGCCATTACAATGATGCTTGGCTTAACAATTTTCTATGTTGATAATAGCGTTAAATCATAGGCAATCGTCAACTAAGTCGCCGTGTCTATAGGTGTGCTTTGGGCAAAGGAACGAAATGAATAATCAGGCCATTTTGGTTCAACAGCAGCGGATGGCGACAGCCATCCAAATGATTCGCTATGAAGCGCGCACCCGTACGATTCGCTTGGCCACAAAGCTGACTGAGGACCAGATTCGGCGTCTATATCGCCAAGCCCGAGTCATGGGCGCTGCTGTGGCCACGCGGCATCGTGGACGCTCACCCACACAAGCCTTGCAATACACTCGTAACTTTGCAGTTCAGCTAGAGGCCTCTATTCTTGCCAGTGTGCTCACCAAGCATGCGATGTTGCGTGGACGGCGGGAAAAGCCGTGGTTGAGCAATAGTCTCCACTATGCTCAGCGGTTTTGTGTGGCCTATGGTGAATATGTGCCGCTAGCCCAGCAGCAGCCGCTAAATTTTGAACAGGCGTGGCACTTTGCGAGAACGCTTGCCGCGCGCAGTGAGTTGTATCTCCAGCGCTGTACGCGTTGCGCCAGTCATTTTGTGCGCGACACGTCCACTATCCTGCACGGCCAGTGTCCGTTTTGCCGATTACGCGAGCAATTGCCTCGGTCGCGGTGAGTGGGTAGTGGGTTAAAGCTGTGCTGGCGCTGTCTTTAAGTGACGGCGCCGGTCTCGGATAGGTGAAAACCGGCAGTCCTTAATAACTGTCATCCCAAACTCCTTCTACATTTGTACAATCTACTTATGTGTCTGTTAGTCATCGCTTGGAAAAACCACCCGCGGTACCGCTTAATTCTGGCCGGTAATCGCGATGAGTTTCATGATCGCCCGTCCGCACCGTTAAATTGGTGGCAGGATGATGCGCGCATTCTTGCGCCGCGCGATTTAAAAGCCAATGGCACGTGGGTAGGTGTGGCGCGTTCAGGGCGCTTCGGTGTGGTGACTAATTTTCGTGACTTACAAGCGCCCGCTGAGTTTTCGCCATCACGGGGCAGTTTAGTGCCGCGCTTTTTGACGGGCGCTACTTCACCTAAAGAATTCCTCGATGATCTACGCGGAGCCGCGCCACGATACTCGGGGTTCAATTTATTGGTTGGCGGTCCGCGGGCGCTGTACTACTTTTCTAACCGAGGCACTCCGACGCCGCAGGCACTTCAGCCGGGTATTTATGGCATTTCAAATCATTTGCTAGATACGCCGTGGCCTAAGTTAGCAAAGACGCGCACCCGATTTACTGAACTGCTGAGTCAAGCGGATCTTAATGCTGACGCTTTGTTCACTATGCTTGCTGATCAAGTGCGAACTCCTGATGCTGAGTTGCCGCATACTGGGTTACCACTTGAGTGGGAGCGCGTTGTGTCATCGCCATTTATTGTGAATGAACGCTATGGCACGCGTAGCTCGATTGTCTTATTAGTAGAACGTACGGGACGCACCGTGCTTCATGAACGCCGCTTTGATCACGAGGGGACGCAAACCGGTGTTACTCGCTTCGAATTTAAGAGTGCGGATGTACCAGAGCAATGGTATGCCGCGGAAGATCCAGATGAGCCACTGGCCAGTGATCCAGTATCAGGTTTTGATACCTCGCCGGAGTAATCTTGAAGCGCTGCCTAGTATTGGCGATTGCGTGTTTATGTGTGAGCCCCTGGGCTCATGCCGGCGTTGAAATTAAGCTCAATATCGAAGATGCCACCACTGAGGTGCGCAGCAACATTTTGGCGTTTCTCAGTCTGAGTCGATACACCGAGCGCAGTGATCTGCAGCCAGAGACGCTCGATCGACTGGTTACACGCATTCCTACTGAAGTCAGTAAAGCCCTAGAGCCGCTGGGATACTACGAAGCCTCGGCGACTTATGAGGTACAGCAAGTAGAGGATCAGGCGAATGATTGGCGCGTGAAGATTAATGTGACTCTGGGCCGTCCAGTGATGTTATCTGCCGTTCGCATCAGCGTTGTGGGCGAGGGTAAAGAAGATGAGCGTATTCAAGCTGAAATGCGTCAATCTACTCTGCGCTCAGGGCAGCCTCTGCACCACGGCAACTACGATATCTATAAAAGTAGTTTATTGCGGGCGGCAAATCGCAGCGGCTATCTTGAGGCGCGTTGGCTGCAAAGTGAGTTGCTGATCGATAAGAACGAGCGACACGCTGAGATCTTTTTACAGTTGGAGACAGGGCCGCGTTATTACTTCGGCAAAATCGAGATTCAGCAAGATGTGATCAATGCAGAAATGATGCAAAGATTTCTACGCATGCAACAAGCCGATCCGTACGACATCGAGTTGGTGTTGCAAACCCAGTATGTCCTAGATGATACGTTGTACTTCTCGAGCGTTGATATAGTTAGTGGCGAACCCGATCCTGTCACGCATACGGTCGCAGTTAAAATAAAAGCAGAAGCCAACTTAAAAAATAGTTACACCATTGCAGCCGGTTACGGCACGGACACTCAGCAGCGCGGGCGATTGAGCTGGGATCGACGCTTAATTAATCGTGCTGGACATAGCGCTAAGTTAGAGTTGATTGGTTCCGCTATCGGTCATGAAGCAAGTTTTAAATATGCCATGCCTGTGCGAGATGTGGCCTTGGAGAAATTAGAATTTACAGTGGCCAATGCTCAAGAAGAACTTGCTGATGTCACTAGTTATCGTAACGAGTTCAGAGCGGGTCTGACTCAGGCGCTAGGCGCATGGCAGCGAGTTATATTTGTCAGATTCAATAATGAAAAATCAACATATACCGATCGCCAATCAAAAAGTTTCTTGGTGATTCCTGGTGTGAGTTATGCCACCTTACCTACTTATATTTTAGGTCAAGAGCAGCGACACTATTCCCTATCGCTAGAAATCAAAGGCTCACCCAGTTCGCTGGGTTCGGGCGCCTCATTTATCCAATTTACAGGACAAGGCGAGCGTATTTTTCAGTTGAGTCAGGCGTGGTATTTAAGACTGCGAGGCTCTATCGGTGCCAGTTTAATCCCCGATAGTCAGTTCAGTGATTTACCCGCCTCGGTGCGTTTTTTTGCTGGCGGTGATAACAGTGTGCGTGGCTATGGGCTAAATGAATTGTCACCTGTAGACGCATCGGGTCAGCGTATCGGTGCACGAAACTTGCTGGTGGGTACCACCGAATTTGAGCGTGACTTGCCTAAGAATATGCGCTTGGCGTTGTTCTACGATATTGGTAATGCCATTGATCATTTTGGAGATGAACTTAAAGATTCTGCAGGCATTGGTCTGCGCTGGCATGTCTCGGTGGCCAGTCTTGGCTTGGATGTAGCCCAACCTGTCTCCGATCATAGTCGTAGCCCACGGCTACATTTGCATCTGTCTACGGTGTTCTAGGCTATATGAGAAAACCTATTCTCATCGGAACACTGATTGTATTGATATTGCTGAGTGTGGCATCAGGAGCGATTGGCTGGCTGTGCTATACCGCAGCAGGATTACGGTTTGCTTTGATGCAGCTAAATCATGTGCCTGGGTTGGTGGTGACAGTTGCAGGAGTGCAAGGCAAGCTGGCGGGCCCATTAATTATTCAGCACATCACTATTGATCATGAACAAGCGCTGATTGATTTAGAGGCAGTGGAAATTGAACTGACTCCCGCGGCACTATTAAGTGGGCTCATCAAAATAAATCGGCTAACCACTTCAAGCGTTAAAGTGCAGGTAAGGCCGCGTGATAAAAAACAACCTGACCATCCTATCTATTTCTTGCCCAGATTTTTACGTATCAGTGTTGACCAAGTGGCAATACAACAAGCTACTTATCAGCAAGACAATAAATTAATTATTGACGATGCGCATGTTCAGGGTCAGGTAGCCCTGTCCAGAAGTAAATTATCAGTGAATGATTTAGTTCTACTCGCTGATAGTTTAGATCTGCGTGGTGCAGTGCTGCTTAAAGCTGGACCGACTTTAACTTTAAGCACAAAGCTTCAAGCAAATTGTCCGTTACCTAAAGAGCAAGCGCTGCGTGCGGATATTGAAGCTAGTGGATCAGTGACTGGGCTGAATCCACAGATAAGTATCAACGCGCAACTGCAGCAGCCGCAGCAAGTTGCCATTAACAGTGTACTGAAATGGACAGATCACCAATGGAACTTACAGGGTGATCTTGCGGCCAAGGCCATACGGTTTGATCCTTGGTGGCCGCAGCCTGCATTTAGTCTGCGTAATGTTGGTGTGCAATTTAGTTTAAGCGATACCGGTATGCGTTATGTCGGGCAGTGGGTTATCCCTGAGTTGAGTTCTGTTCCGTTAAATATAGATGTTCAGTCGGATTACGCAGATCATGTGCTGACTGTACAGTCGGCAAAGCTATCAATGACGGGCTCGCCTACACAGCTTGCTACACATGGCACGATTGCCTTTAAAAACGAGAGTAAACCAGAAATAGATCTACAAACTCAGTGGAGTAATTTGCAGTGGCCATTGCGTACGGCTATACCTAAGTCAAAGGTAATCAGCACCAAGGGTATGTTCAATTTATCAGGCAGTGAGCCATATCAGTATGAATTAGCAGGGCAGCTATCTGCGCCCTATTGGACCGAAGGGGTTTTTTCTATCAAGGGAGAAATTACTCCAGAGATGCTCAAAGTAAATCGTTATGAAGCGAGCAGTATGTATGGACAGATTTTAGGTACGGCTTCGCTGAAATTTGGCGCCGCCCATGAATGGCACTTGGTCGCTTCGGGTTCTAATCTCGATCCATCAGCGATAGATACTGATTGGCCAGGAAATATAAATTTGAAAGCCATGGCTGAGGGAAAAGGCTTTAGCAGGCAAAGCCAGATTGATGTCAGGGTGAGTCAGCTTAACGGCAAATTAAAAAATCAAGCAATACAAGGCAGTGGTCGAATAAGTCATGTATTCGATCAATGGACTGCCGAGGATATAGATTTTAATTGGGGTGGCGCTCGTTTAACCGCAGAAGGTTCGACCGGAACAAATCATGATTTACGATGGGCGCTTGATGTGCCTCAGTTGAAATTATTAGATGATCGGCTCAGTGGCGATATCAGTATGAAAGGTAGCTTGCGCGGTTCTGTTGATGAACCAAAGTTATCTTTACAGATGCAGACGAAGCGCCTCGGCTATCAGGCCTTACAGCTACAGGGAGTCAATATCGCCACATCTTTAGACATGACTGATCAGAGTGACTCAACATTTCAAATCAGTGCCGATAAGATTGGTGCTCAGCAGGTCAGTCTGACCAGGGTCAGATTGAAGGGAGAGGGGAAGACTGCGCAGCATAACCTTACACTGCAGGGCGTTATTGAAGTGCCTGCATTTTCAGAGAGTATGCCGCTTGATATGGGACTACAAGGTGGCTATAGCGGCTCAGTATGGCAAGGTGTCCTAAATAACTTACGGATAGGTCAAGCACAGTTAAAGCAACAAAGTCAGTTAATGCTTTCTATGCACCAAGCACAACTGAGTCGGTTCTGTCTTGAAGCTATTGGCGGTGGTCTGTGTGCTGATGGTCATTGGCAGCGCGATGAGTTAGGGCGTAATGAGTGGCATGCCAATGCTCAAGTAGAGTCCTTACCTATAACAATACAAAATAAATCGCTGATTAATGGTGCTCATCTGCAAGCGAAGTTAGATGGACAATTAGCGTTTATGGCATTGCCTAATCTACCATGGCACGGAACTGCTGATATTCAAATGAAACAAGCAGGCATTCACTATCGGGCCGTTACAGGTCGTGATGAGGTATTGCCCATCAAGTTGGGGGAATTACATTTACAGGCTGATGATCAAGTTATTCAAGGCAATGGCGAGTTGCGTATCAGTGAGCAAACGGTCAGTACTGTCAATGCCAGCCTGAATCGCAAATCAGGTCTTAAATTCTCTGAGTTTCCGTTGTCTGGAGTCATGACCTTAAGTAGTAGCGACGCCAAACTAATTCCCGTCTTTGTACCGGAGGTTGACCGGGCTAATGGCACCTTAGCTGCGGCGATACAATTATCAGGCAACGTAGCCGCGCCGCGTTTTGAAGGCATTATGCGTTTATTGCAAGGTGAGTTAGATTTTTATCGATTGAATCTGGCCCTACGCGATATAAACTTTGATGCACAAATTAATACTGATCAGTTGCAATTTACTGCGCAGGCCAATGCAGGTCTTGGGCTGATGAATAGTACAGGACAGGTGCAGTGGGGTTCGGCAGCCCCTTCGGGTCAGTTGCAATTGAAAGGCGAGCGATTGCTGGTTGCAGATTTACCTGAGTATCGTGTGTTTGCTTCACCCGACTTGCAGTTTGTGTTTAAAGATAACAATGTAAATGTGACTGGCAGTGTGCTCATTCCTGAGGCTAGATTACAACCCAAGGTCATCAAAGGGGCGGTGCAAGTTTCTACCGATGCGCGTTATAAAGACGAGCCCCTTATTGAAAGAAAGCAAACGGGGTGGACTGTAGATAGCCAGACTAAAATTAGATTGGGCGACAAGGTCAGTATCGACGCACTCGGATTGACGGGGCGCTTAACTGGCGAGGTGATGACTCGATTACGCACGAATGAAAAAGCTGTAGGAAGCGGTGAGCTCAACATCAATGAAGGTAGCTATGAGTTGTATGGGCAGAAACTGAATATCAAACGCGGGCAGTTGCTTTATGACAACACCTTGCTATCTGATCCGGGACTGAATATACAGGCCGAGCGCGACATCGACACTAGAACGGTGGGTGTCAATGTGCGTGGCTTATTGCGTGAACCGCGCTTTCAGTTCTACTCAACTCCCGCCATGTCACAGACCCAAGCGTTGTCTTATTTATTAGTGGGCAAACCGATTGACGAATTACAAAGCACGGAAGCTGCTAAGGTCGGTTCTGCAAGTAATACCTTGGCTGTTCAAGG
>CANGFV010000033.1 GCA_947453225.1 Pseudomonadota bacterium | reverse complement strand
TTGCAACGTTCTACACGGTGGATAGCAGTGCAGCGACGGTGTTCCCAAGCTCGGGCGCAGCCTATGTCATCAATAGCAGTCAGGTGTTGTACAACAGCTTGAGTGCTTCGGGATTAGGCAGTGCGTTCACCGCGGTCAGCTCGCTCGTCCCAGGTAACACGGCGATCGGTATGTTCCGATAACTGTCATTACCTCAACCTAACCATAACGGCGACCCCATAAAGGTCGCCGTTTTTTTACCATCTAAAATTTACAAATCTAAGTTTAGTTACATACTCAAATTGACTGTGCCATAACTGTGACATGGATAGGCTTATTTAGGGGGGGTGGCAAGCGATGCAAGTGATTGATTTTATTACAGTGATAACTACCTAAGTCCGCCTTCGAACCAAGGGGTCGGGAGTTCGAGTCTCTCCGGGCGCGCCATTTGTCTGTTGATAAAAGTTAAATGGCTACTGCGGATAGCGAAATAAAAAGGTGATGCCGCATTCATAGTCCTAATGTCTTCCAATCTGTGTTTTTTGGGGTCTTTCTAGGATTTGCCTTTCTCCTAATTCAATGATGGAAGGTTTTAATTAGCTGTTGAATGCAACCGCTGCTGCGCAAATGCGCCATAACAGTGGGTATTCGCATCCGCCTTTGGTCCATATCCACGTTTTAT
This sequence comes from Pseudomonadota bacterium, assembly GCA_947453225.1. GTDB lineage: Bacteria > Pseudomonadota > Gammaproteobacteria > Steroidobacterales > Steroidobacteraceae > CAILZL01. The sequence continues at coordinate 20,140 of CANGFV010000033.1, read as the reverse complement.
TGACCTTAATGAATCAACACATTGGTTCAAAATCATAATGTCAATATTTCATTATATAAATAAATCGTTATATAATGGACGGATAAAATGACTGAGTGTTCTTTCATATTTACTGCGCTTATCGATCTGCTGCGTGCTTTGGCAGAGCCGACGCGTTGTCGTTTGTTGGCGTTGCTAAGTCATGGCGAGTTGACCGTAGGTGAGATCGCGGAGGTCCTAGGGCAAAGCCAGCCGCGTATTTCTAGGCATCTAAAGTTATTAAGCGATGTGGCAGCTTTGGAGCGTTTCCGCGAAGAACAGCGTATTTACTACCGCCTGACTACCGGCACCGAAGCTGCTGCACTGGTGTTGCAGATGTTGTCTCGGCTCGATGCTGCTGATCCTGTGCTCATTGCGGATCTCAAGCAGCTGGCGATAGTGCGTGATCAGCGCGTGCGTAGTGTTTCTGCTCAATGGGCGGATATACGTCGTTGTGCCGAATACACCTACAGTGATGACCAGTTGATCAAAGAAATATTAAGTGCGTTGTTTGGAAAAAATGATGCTGACTCATTAGGTGAGTTGTTAGATATAGGTACAGGTAGTGGCAGCATGCTAAGTGTGCTGGGTAAAAGAGCCAAGCATGCCGTTGGTTTAGATGTCTCTACTCATGCCTTACGGTTGGCGCGTGCCAGAGTGCACGGTGCAGGGCTTAATCATTGCGTATTTAAGCGCGGTGATATGTACGATTTACCATTTGATGTCGCGAGCTTTGATTCGGTGAGTTTTGATCATGTGTTGTCTATTGCCGACAAGCCTGGTCAGGCGCTTGTAGAAGCAGAACGTATACTGCGTAAAAATGGTCGAGTGATTGTGGTAGAAGATACGAATAGATTGACCGAATTGGGTACTGAAAAACCACAGGCATTGATTCGGTATTGGTTTGAGCGAGCTGGCCTGCGCTGCGATAAGATGAAATCAATACCTGCAGGAAATAAGACTTTATTGGTGGGAGTGGCCACGCGTCAGTGATGACGTTTGACGGCAAATTGGAAACACATATGTCAGAACAAGCAATTAAAGATCATATTGTAGATAGTCTTAGTAAAATCAATGCACCAGTACAGGTGTCGTTTGAGTTTTTTCCTCCCAATGACGAAAAAATGGAGGCCACGCTGTGGGAGTCGATTCAGCGTTTGGCGCCACTTAAGCCACGCTTTGTATCAGTCACTTATGGTGCTGATGGTTCTACTCGCGAGCGCACGCACAATGTGGTCACGCGTATTCTTAAAGAAACGGCCTTAACTCCAGTGCCGCACTTAACGTGTGTGAATGCTTCGCGTGATGAAGTGCTCGGCATTGCCAAAGGTTACTGGCAACAGGGGATTCGTCATTTGGTCGCCTTGCGTGGCGATCCGGCGCCAGGTACACAATTTACGCCGCGGGCTGATGGCTTTGCATATGCGGTGGATTTGGTGAAAGGTCTTAAGAGCGTCGGTGAATTTGAGTTGTCGGTGGCGGCCTATCCAGAAACTCATCCAGAAGCACCGAGTGCGCAATTCGACTTGGACTATCTCAAAGCCAAAATTGATGCCGGCGCGACCCGAGCAATTACGCAGTTTTTCTTTGATACCGATACTTACTTGCGTTTCCGTGATCGCTGCGTGGCTGCAGGTATTACCGCTAGTATCGTGCCGGGTATTTTGCCGATTACCCGCTTTCCACAAATGCAGCGTTTCGCTCAGCGTTGTGGCGCATCAGTACCTGATTCATTGGCGGAGCGTTTTGCAGGATTAGATGATGATGCCTCAACCCGTCAAATGATCTCTTTTGCATTTGCTATTGAGCAAGTGCAAAAGCTGCAACAACATGGCATCAATGAATTTCATTTTTATACCTTGAATCGCTCTGAGTTGACCTTTGCGATTTGTCACGCATTAGGTATTCGACCTCAGGCGCAATAAGCACAATGAATCGTAACGAACGTATTGTTGAATTTAAGCGCTTGCTTGAGCGGCGCATTCTGACGCTGGATGGTGCATTTGGCACCATGGTGCAGCGTTATAAGCTAGATGAGGCGGGTTATCGAGGCGAACGTTTCAAAGATTGGCCGCATGATTTGAAGGGCAATAACGATGTGTTAGTGCTCAGTCGTCCGGATATTGTCAGTGAAATTCATCGGCAATATCTTGAGGCCGGTGCGGACATTCTGGAAACCAACAGCTTCGGTGCCAACTGTATAGCGCAGGCGGATTACCACATGGAGTCGCTGGCATTTGAGATGAATGTGGCGGCTGCTAAGTTGGCGCGTGATGCTGCAGATCAGTTTGAAAAAGCCAGTGGGCGAGTGCGTTTAGTGGCGGGTGCATTAGGACCTACCAATCGCACGGCCTCGTTATCGCCTGATGTGAATGATCCGGGCTATCGCGCGGTGACCTTTGATCAATTGGTGGACGCTTATAGTCAAGCGACCCGAGGTTTAATTGAAGGTGGCGCCGATATTCTGTTAGTGGAAACGATATTCGATACATTGAATGCTAAAGCTGCGTTGTATGCGGTGCGCAGTGTGCTGGACGAGTTGCAGCTTGATTTGCCCATCATGATTTCTGGCACCATTACTGATGCTTCAGGGCGCACACTTTCTGGACAAACTGCGGAAGCCTTTTGGAATTCAGTGCGTCATGCCAAGCCTATTACTATTGGCTTTAATTGTGCGCTGGGTGCAAAGCAATTACGCCCCTATATCGAAGAATTATCCAAACTTGCTGATACTTATATTTGCGCCTATCCCAATGCGGGCTTGCCTAATGCCTTTGGTGAATATGATGAGCACGCGTGTGAAACAGCTGATTTCATCCGTGAGTTTGCCGAAGCCGGTTTTGTGAATATCGTTGGCGGATGTTGCGGCACGACGCCAGATCATATTCACCACATGCATGATGTGGTGGCAACTATTGCGCCACGCAAAATTCCTAAGGTCGAAGTAAAGTGTAGATTGAGTGGATTAGAGCCATTCAATATTGCTGCCGATAGTTTGTTTGTGAATGTGGGTGAGCGTACCAATGTCACGGGTTCAGCCAAGTTTCGCAAGCTGATTGAAGCCGATGATTACAACACAGCGCTTGATATTGCCAAGCAGCAGGTGTCCAGTGGTGCGCAGATCATCGATGTGAATATGGATGAAGGCATGCTGGATTCTAAGGCGGCCATGATCAAGTTCTTGAATCTAGTTGCCGCCGAGCCGGATATTGCCCGCGCGCCAGTGATGATTGACTCGTCTAAATGGGAAGTGATTGAGGCGGGTCTGAAGTGTATTCAAGGTAAGGGAATTGTTAATTCCATTAGCTTAAAAGAAGGTGAAGCGCCGTTTCTAGACTACGCGCGCAAAATAAAACTCTATGGTGCCGCCGTGGTGGTCATGGCCTTCGATGAACAAGGCCAAGCCGATACCGTAGCGCGTAAAGTTTCTATTTGTCAGCGTTCTTATCAGCTACTTACCGAGCAAGCTGGATTTGCCCCAGAAGATATTATTTTTGATCCCAATGTGTTTGCAGTGGCTACGGGCATTGAAGAGCACAATCGATATGCGCTGGATTTTATTGAGGCCTGTGCCGAGATACGTCGCGTGTGTCCGCATGCGGGGATCAGTGGTGGTATTAGTAATGTGTCGTTCTCATTCCGTGGTAATGAGCCAGTGCGTGAAGCAATGCACTCAGTATTTTTGTATCACGCCATCAAAAATGGTCTGAGCATGGGGATTGTTAATGCGGGGCAGTTGGCGATTTATGAAGATATTCCTGCTGACTTAAAAGAACGTGTTGAAGATGTCATTTTAAATCGACGCGAAGATGCCACTGAGCGGTTGCTTGACATTGCAGGACAATTCAAAGGCGAGGCGGCCAGTAAGAAAGCAGAGGATTTGGCGTGGCGGCAGTGGCCAGTCAGTAAGCGATTAGAACATGCCTTAGTGAAAGGCATTGATCAGTATGTCATTGAAGACACTGAAGCAGCGCGCTTGGAAGCAGATAAACCTTTGTCCGTGATCGAAGGCCCGCTCATGGATGGCATGAATGTGGTGGGTGATTTATTCGGTGCGGGAAAAATGTTCTTGCCACAGGTGGTTAAATCAGCGCGAGTGATGAAAAAAGCCGTCGCGCATTTGATTCCTTTTATTGAAGCGTCACTCGGTGAGGGTGGTAAGCGACAAGCAGATGCCAAGATTGTGCTGGCCACCGTGAAAGGCGATGTGCATGACATTGGCAAGAATATTGTTGGCGTGGTGTTGCAGTGCAATAACTTCGAAGTGATTGATCTAGGCGTCATGGTGTCTTGCGAAAAAATTTTGGAAGCTGCCAAAAAGGTGAATGCCGATATCATCGGTTTATCAGGCCTAATTACACCATCGCTTGATGAAATGGTGCATGTGGCCAAGGAAATGCAGCGCCAAGGGTTTACTCAGCCATTATTGATCGGTGGTGCAACCACTTCGCCTGCGCACACTTCGATTAAAATTGATCCGGGTTATCAAGGATCGGTGGTGTATGTCAAAGACGCATCACGTTCGGTCAGCGTGTGTCGCAATTTAATTACGCCGAGTGTGAAAGACGGCTTCCATAACACTATCAAGGAAGAGCATGCGCGCCGTCGTGAACAGCATCAGGGTCGCAAGGTTAAGGCACCTCAGTTCACTATTGATCAAGCACGAGCGAATCACGCTAAGATCGACTGGGCTTCCTATACGCCGCCAGTGCCGCGTCATTTAGGGATTAAGGTATTCGATGAATATCCATTACAGGATTTAATTAACTATATCGATTGGATGCCGTTTTTTAACGCATGGCAATTTGCTGGAAAATTTCCAGCCATTCTTACCGATCCAGTGGTGGGTGAGCAGGCCAGTACATTGTATAAAGATGCGCAGACCATGTTGACCAAAGTGCTGCGTGAAAATTGGCTACATGCGCGTGGGGTGGTGGGGATGTTCCCGGCCAATAGCGTGGGCGATGATGTGGAAATTTATACGGATGATTCTCGCACGCAGGTATTAACCACATTGCATTTCTTGCGTCAGCAGCGCGACAAACCTGAGGGCCAGGCGCATTACTGTTTGGCAGATTACATTGCACCTAAGTCAAGTGGCGTGCGCGATTACATTGGCTCATTTGCCGTCGCTGCAGGGTTTGGTATTGAAGCGCATGTGCAGCGTTTTGAAGCGGTGCATGATGACTATTCAAGCATCATGCTTAAAGCGCTTGCCGATCGTCTGGCAGAGGCGTTTGCTGAGCGTTTGCATGAGCGGGTGCGTCGCGAAATTTGGGGTTACGCCCCAGACGAACGTAAGACAAATGATGATTTAATTCGCGAAGACTATCGAGGCATTCGTCCAGCGCCAGGCTATCCGGCCTGTCCTGATCACACTGAAAAGGCCACGTTGTGGAATTTACTTGATGTGCAAAAAAATACCGGCATGACGATTACCGAATCCTTTGCGATGCTGCCCACCGCGGCGGTAAGTGGCTGGTATTTTTCACATCCTGAGTCGAAGTACTTTGCGGTCGGTCAGGTGGATTTAGATCAAGTGCAGGACTATGCGCATCGTAAGGGGATGAGTTTGCAGCAGGCTTTACGGTGGTTACAGCCCAACCTCGGTTTTGACCCAGGCAAGGTCGATTTAGGTTATTTTTCGACCACATGAGGCACTTTTGGGGTCGTGGTTATCCTCATGGCCGCGGGTTTGTAGCTTAAGTAACCTGGTAAATGCATTAGTGCGTGACTTTTGCGCTGTAACAGCGTAGAAGTCGCCCCCTTTTTCCGATCCTCCAACAGGAGGATGCTGAGGCGTTATGTCCGATCAAGAATCTACTGCTGTGGCGATTTCCTTTAGTGATCTGAATCTACCGGATCACTTGTTGCAGACGCTGGCTGATGTGGGTTACGAGAATCCATCACCTATTCAAGCGCAGACGATTCCGACACTGCTGACTGGGCGTGATTTGCTCGGTCAGGCACAGACCGGTACCGGTAAAACGGCAGCTTTTGCTTTGCCGATCCTGTCACGTATTGATGTGCAGAAGCGTGCGGTACAGGCGTTAGTGCTTGCGCCCACGCGCGAGTTGGCCATCCAAGTGGCCGAGGCCTTCCAGCGTTATGCCGTGCGCATGCCGGGTTTTCATGTCTTACCCATTTATGGTGGTCAGAGTTACCAGCCTCAATTGAGTGCATTGCGTCGTGGTGCGCATGTTGTGGTAGGTACTCCAGGTCGCGTGATGGATCACTTAAAGAAGGGCACCTTGAACCTTGGTGAGTTGAGTATGGTGGTGCTGGATGAAGCCGATGAAATGCTCAACATGGGTTTCTTAGAAGATGTTGAGTGGATTTTGCAGCAAATGCCTGAGCAGCGTCAGGTGGCGTTGTTCTCTGCCACCATGCCTTCACAGATTAAGCGCATTGCTCAGACCTATTTAAATGATCCAGCGGAAATTTTGATTCGCAGTAAAACCACGACAGCCGCCAATATTCGGCAGCGGTATTGGATGGTCAGTGGCTTGCATAAATTGGATGCGTTGACACGTATGTTGGAAGTGGAAACTTTCGACGCAATGATTATTTTTGCTCGTACTAAGATCAGTACCGAAGAGTTGGCCACTAAGTTAGAAGCCCGTGGTTATGCGGTAGCGCCGTTGAATGGCGATATTCCGCAGCAACAACGTGAACGCACCGTACAGCGCCTGCGTGATGGGCAGATCGATATTATTGTTGCCACCGATGTTGCTGCTCGCGGTTTGAATGTTGAGCGTATTACGCATGTCGTGAATTTTGATATTCCGCTTGATATTGAGTCTTATGTGCATCGTATTGGCCGTACTGGTCGTGCAGGCCGCAGTGGTGAGGCTATTCTTTTTGTGTCTCCGCGCGAGCGACGCATGTTGGCAAGTATTGAGCGCGCCACGCGTCAACCTATTCAGCATATGGAAATGCCAACCGTTGAAGCAGTGAATGATCAACGTATTGTGAGATTTAAAGCGCGTATTACTGAGGCGCTAGAGGGCGGTGAACTTGAGTTGTTCCGAGAAGTGGTTGAGCAATACGAGCAGGAACATAACATTCCCGCCGTAGAGATTGCCGCTGCTCTGGCCAAGATGGCGCAAGGTAAGACGCCTTTATTATTACGTACAGGGCAGCGTGAGCGTTCACCTGAGCGTGCGCCTATGCGTGAAGCCAAGCCACATCATCAGGCTAAGTTTGAACTAAGCTTGGATGTAGCACCGCCAGTTGTACGTGAGTCTCGCGAACATGTGCCTGCGAAGCGTGTATCAGCCGTTGATGAGCCTAAGGCTGAATTTGTTGAGCGACCTAAGCGCGAGTCTCGAATCAAGACATTTGATGAACCAAGCGAGGCTACGCCAGCGCGTAAGCCGCGTTCGATGGAGCGTGATGCTGCGCGTGAGCCACGCAATTTTGCAGCAGAGCGTCCAGCCAAGCGCGATGCAGTGAAAGAAGTGGGCATGGAAACCTATCGTGTTGCAGTAGGTAATGAACATCAAGTTAAGCCAGGTAATATCGTGGGCGCTATCGCTAATGAGGCCGGTATTGATGCCAAGCATATTGGGCGCATCGAGATCTTTGATACCTACAGTCTGGTGGATTTACCGGAGGGTATGCCTAAGGAAATTCTGCAACACTTGAAAAAAGTGTGGGTGGCAGGACAGGAATTGCGTATTACCTTGAAGCGCCCTGGCGGACCTGAAGTACGTACTGAAAATAGTCGCTATCCAGCAAAAAGTGCGCGTCCCGAACGTAGTAAGTCGGCTCGCTTTGAGAGTACAGAGGAGCGGCCACGACGTACGCTAGGTATTTCAGATCGTGCCGCTCCACGCGAACGTGGTGCCGGTGGTCGTACGGGTGGTAAAAAAGTATTTAGTAAAGGTGCGCCCCGCGGTCGTCGATGAGGCTTGACTGGGTAATGTGCCTTTTTTAACTTGAATGGGTGTATTCACTGAGTGTGATCACTATTACGTAGGTTGATCTCATAAAGCGGCTATGAATATGACGATCTATCGTGTTGTGTGTTGGCCTATGTTGGCATTGATGTCGATGATGCTATCTGCCTGTGGTTCGATACAGGTTCGCGCTGATGCTGATGAGACGGTGAATATTGGCAATTATCACCGTTATGCGTGGGAGCCATTGCTCAAAGAGGGTGCTGCGGGTGGGCCGGCATTCGATAATCCGTTAAATGAGCAGCGTTTGCGTGAGGCTATTGATCAACAATTAGCGGCGCGCGATATTGTACTGACAAGCGCTGAGGCTAAGCCTGACTGTTATGTCAGGCTTGCGATCGGTAGTCGTCAAGCGATTGATGGAGATAATCGCCTGCCAGTGCGTGTTGGGGTGGGCTTTGGTTCTTGGAGTCCTGGTTTTGGCAGTTCAGTGATGATCTCTAACGATCTTCGTTATCTTTATCGTGAGGGTCGCATCACTGTTGATTTATTCGATGCCGTGACGCGTAAACCTATTTGGCATGTGACGGTTGAGCAGGATTTAAGTTATTTGACCGGTAACAATGCGCAGCAACGAATCAATGAAGTAGTGCAGGCGATGTTCGCTAAGTTTCCGGGTGCTTCAAGTCCGCTGAAATAGTTTTATCGCTGAGCTTGGCTGCATTATTTTTGCGCAGTACTTTGAATGCTGCGCAAGTATTCCACCATCTTTTTGATCATGTCGGCGGTTTCGCGTTCAGCTACTGGATCGCCAGCTTCAGCTCGTAAAAATTCATCTCCCCATACAGGCATTGAACGGCTGCCATGTGGGTTCAACATGGTTCGTCCATCAATAATCCGAATAATTTTATCGGCAGGGAAGGTGCCCCGATTGCGTTGGCTTAATTCGCGCAGATTCGGTACTTGAACCGACAGCGAACTGGCAACGGGACCGTCGCCTTTAGCTTCTGTACCGTGGCATGCGGAACAGAATCTTTGGAATAACTTTTCGCCAGAATAAGCGGTGTAATCAGCGCCTATGCTGGTGCGGCTGATTAAACAGAGTGCCAAACAGGCCAGTATGTGGTGACGCATTTTATTTAAGAGACCCGTGATGCTAAAAGTTAGAATTTCATGCCTTATATAGCAGAATCAATGATTGATTGTCTCTAGCTGATGTCCCTGATCTCTGTATTGTTTATAGCGTTCACGAGCCAGTTGTTTATGGGTAGGTGATGCGTCGACAATTTCAATGATCTGGGCGGTATTTTCCAGCTGCGGCGGTGCGGTGTCGGTTAAGTTAATTAGGATGGCCTTATAAGCAGTAGGAGCGTTACCTGTGCCGATCAATACGCTGATACGCGAATGTGTTGGTGAGTGCGTGGTGCAGACTTCATGAGGAATGAAGGCTTGATCACGAAAGCTCCATAACACCTCATCAAGCTTTTGGGCAGTAGCATCACTCTCAACATAAACAAAGACGGGTTTTTGTTGCTGATACAGTTGCTCCACAACTTGGCAGGTATGACGTAATTTAGCGTCATCGCCAGAGGGGCTCAGAATATGGAACTCAATGCGCGCCATATCACTTGTGGTTGATTAGATAGTCCATCAGCAGTGGAACTGGGCGTCCGGTGCCGCCTTTATTGGCACCAGAAAGCCACGCAGTGCCGGCAATATCTAGATGGGCCCATTTCATGCCTTGAACGAACTTAGCGAGGAAACAAGCTGCAGTGATTGCGCCTGCTTCGCGACCGCCAACATTGGCCATGTCTGCGAAATTACTTTTGAGTTGGTCTGCATATTCTTCATCAACGGGCATAGGCCAGGCGCCATCGCCAGCGCGTTTACCTGCGTTAACTAGCGCCGAACTGAGGTCGTCATCGTTGCTGAATAAGCCGCTGTATTGGTTGCCTAGCGCAATGACGCACGCGCCGGTGAGGGTGGCAATATCAATGACTGCTTTGGGTGAATAGCGACGCACGTAAGTCAACGCATCGCAAAGAATCAAGCGGCCTTCAGCATCGGTATTAAGCACTTCAATGGTTTGACCGGACATACTCTTGACGATATCGCCAGGTTTAGTGGCGCTGCCGCTGGGCATGTTTTCACAGGTGGGAATCACGCCAACGAGATTGATTGGTAGTTTCAGGCTGGCAGCGGCTTTAAAGACGCCTAAAACAGTGGCGGCACCACACATGTCATATTTCATTTCGTCCATGGCAGCTGCGGGTTTGATGGAAATACCGCCAGTATCAAAAGTAATGCCTTTGCCTACTAATGCGATGGGCGGGGTGTTGCTGCGACTGCCGTGATACTCCAAAACAATCAGACGTGGCGGTTGATCAGAGCCGGCGGTGACTGACAAGAAAGAGCCCATTTTTAGTTTGCGTATCTCAGCTTGATCCATGACGCGAACTTTGAGTGCGCTTCGATGCGCTTTGGCTAATTCTTTTGCAGTATTAGCAAGATGCGTTGGTGTGCAAATGTTCGGCGGTAAATTACCTAAGTCGCGAGTCAATGACATACCGCCAGTAATGCCGATGCCATGTTGTAGACCTTTTTCTGCTTGGCTACGTTCGGTGGTACCTAAAACAGCGATGCTGAGTTTCTTTAAGGGGGGTGGGGTAGGTTTTTTGCTGCTTTTAAGGTCTGGTATGCGATAGGTGATTTGAGCGGCGACTTCTGCGGTAGTACGTCCCACATAGTAAGCATTAGTGGCTGCAATGGTTTCTTCTGAAAGGAAGCTGGTGGCGTGAACGCTGCCTGTCTTTTTCACTGTGCTTAGCGCGGCTTGCAATGCCTTGCGGTACTGTTTGCGACCAAACTTGTCCTTGCTGCCCAAGCCGACCAACACGATGCGGGCTGCGCTACCCTTGGCTTCAGTGAGCAGTAATGTGTCGCCTAATTTGCCAGAGACATCGCCTTGTTTGATTAAACGAGAGAGTTGTTTACCAGATTCACGATCAAAGGCGACCGCCGCAGAACTGAGAAGTCCCTTTTCATACACGCCAACAATGGCGCAGTCGGTACGATGGCGGGAAGTGGCAGTGATGGCATGTAATTCCATAATTTTGTTTACCTTGCTGAAAGCGTCGCTAAACTGGGCGTATATGTGGCGTAGCGTGGGTGCGCCAAAGTATTAAGTTTAGCCCATCTATTTGATAAGTGTTGAGCGGTTACGGCTTGGGCGATGTGTAGGTTGAATGAGTAGATGCGAATTCTAGAGCGCTACATTTTTCGAGAAGTTTTACAGAACTGGTTGGGCGTGACCTTTGTGTTGCTGCTCATCCTGTTATCTAACGCCTTGGCCACCGTGTTAGGGCAAGCGGTGCAGGGCGCCTTTAGTGGGAAAATTGTGCTGACTTTGTTGGGACTGGCTGCGGTACAGCAATTTGTGGTGTTGCTACCGGTGGGCTTGTTTATGGGCATTATGCTGGCGCTAGGTAGACTGTGGCATGAAAGTGAATTAACGGCCATGCAGTCCTGTGGGTTAGATAACCGCAGGATACTCAAGCCGATTGTGATCCTAGCCATTGGTGCTGCTGCGCTACTGCTGTGGTTGTCGCTTGATCAGGCGCCAAAGTCGGGTCATCGTGCGCTGGATATTCGTAGTGAGGCTCTGCGTCAGGCGCGCTTTTCTAGTTTGCAGCCAGGTAAGTTTGTCTCGTTTGGCGGTAATGCCGCGATTGTCTTTTATGCGGAGAGTGTTGATGAGCAGGGTGTGCTGCATCATGTATATGCAGAGCGCAGAGAGGGCGATGAGCTAGAAATATGGACAGCAAAGCGTGCTGTGCAACAAGGCATTGGAGAGCAGCGTCAGACTTTCCAGTTGTATGAGGGGCGGCTATATCGAGGTGTGCCTGGCAATGCTCAGTTTCGTATGATTGATTTTGTTGAAGCGGGGATTCCTGTCAGCTTGCCGGATGTAGCCCGCCCCGGCCTTGATTTGGATATGCGTGATACCTTGGCCTTGCTGCGTTCTGACAATATCCAAGAGCGGGCAGAGTTACAGCGCCGCTTGTCTAGTCCCTTGATGGCCATTGTATTGTCATTGCTCGCTATTCCATTGGCGGCGCTAAAGCCTCGTCAAGGTCGTTATGCCAAGGTGGGGTATTTCATTCTCATCTATCTGCTGTATTCCGGATTAATTGTGGTTGCGGGTAACACTATGGCCTTACATCCATCCATGGCTTGGATAGGCATGTGGTGGGTGCATGGGTTATTTCTGTTGTTGGCGGGTGCGCTGTGGTGGCTGCGAGGCCGAATGAGGCTGTTGCGTCTGCGGGTACGGAGGCCATGATGTCGGTACTCTTTCGTTATGTGTTCAAAGAAGTGATGACCTATGTAGCGCTAGTCATGTCGCTGCTGATGGTATTGACCGGCCTCTATTTGTTTTTGACCCAGATGAACGAACTGGGAATTGGTCGATATGGGGTGTTTGAGGCTTTGGTCGTGGTGGCTTGTCGACTGCCGCAACAGGCGTTTACGGTGTTGCCGATTGCTGCACTGATGGGGGCTTTGTTGGCGTTGGGTAACTTGGCGCGTGGCGGCGAATTGGTGGTCATGCGCGTGTCGGGCGCCTCTGTATTCCGCCTAGCCGGTTGGGTGGCGAGTACGGGCGTGCTGTTGGCGCTGATCACTTGGTGTATAGGCGATTATGTGGCGCCTCCTGCAGATCAATTTGCCAATCAATATAAAAGCGTGGCGCAAACAAATCAGTTAGGCGGTAGTGCGGAGGGTTTAATGTGGGCTAAGGACGGCAATATGTTCGTCTCAGTCTATAAACAACAGGACATCAATAACTTGAATGGCCTGAATGTGGTTCGATTTGATGATGAGCGCCAACTACAAAGTGTTGGTCGTGCAGTGGCGGCAACGCTTGATCATGCTCAGGGTTGGCAGTTGCACAATTATGCTGAAACAAAATTTGAGACAGATCGAGTGGTTGCGACTCATATGCCAGCACTGGCACTGAAGACTAACTTATCTGCCGAATTTATGGGAAGCGCTCGGGTCGAGCCCAGTTCGCTCGCTGGTCATACGCTTTTGAAATATGCACAGTATTTAGAGGCGAATCATCTCAAGGCTGATGAGTATTTGACGGCCTTTTGGATTCGCGTGGCGCGCACCTGTTCTATCATCTTTATTGTCATGCTGGCACTGCCATTCTCCTTTGGTTCAATGCGCTCTACTGGGATGGGTACGCGCATCGTGATTGGTATTTCGGTGGGTGCGGTGTTCTTTTTGTTGGCGAAGTTGTTTGTGAATGCGCGATTTGCTTATGCACTAGATCCTTTAGTGATTGCATGGGGGCCAACGGTGACCTTGGCGTTGGTGACGGCGATTGCTTTGTTGCGGGTGCGCTGATGGCCTTGTCTACTGAAGTGCTTGATGCTCATCCAAAGCCTGCTGGCTTGCCTCGTCGGCTTGGTGCGCTCGTCTCTGATAGTTTGGTGTTATTTGGAATACTCGCGTTGGTGACCTTATTTTTATTTGTGCCTATCCTGAATGCCCTAGGGAAAAAGGCGATGGTGCCTAGCGAAGTTGGTTGGCTTCTGTCTATTGCTTATGCTTTGGTGTTACTGGGTGTTTGCTTCGGTTTTTACGGATACTTCTGGACTCGTAGTGGGCAGACAATCGGCATGCGGGCGTGGCGGTTAAGGCTCACTTCGGTGGAAGGCGGTTTGTTGAACTGGCGGCAGGCTTTTAAAAGATGGTTGATTGCTGTGGCTCCGTGGTTTTGCAGTGTGCTGCTACTAGATATGGCCGAGGATTTGGGTTCTTTATTGTTAAAGGTTATTGCCTTGGGGGTAGGGTTTTGGGGTGTTTTGGACTTCGTGTCGATGTACGGCCGCAAAGATCGGTTGTGCTGGCATGACAATATGTCCTCAAGTTGCGTTATTTTGCTGCCTGAGCGGTAAAATACTTGACCAATCACTGCCCAAGCTGTTAATATCAGCATATTACATTTTATTCAATGACTTACAGTTTTTTCCTGGATTTTTTTTCAAAAAATGTTCTTGAATTCATCGAAAGTTAACTATAGAATGCAACCCGTAGCTTGAAATTACGGTCTTGGCAGTCTTTTAATTCGCTGCAAAAGGCCATGTTTGAACTAATTTCCAGCTAAACTTTTTCTTTATTGCTCGAATCCCCCTGATTGGCCGGTGTAGTAAGACCCGGCCTTTTTTTGCCTCAAGGATTCGTAAGTCTGAACTTCTTCAAGACTGTTTTATTTTAATTCGGCGGCAATCTTGCGCAGCTCTTCTACGGAGTGTTCTCCAGCTAGGGGCGTACCTGGTAGTAGGTATTTACCCATTGCTAGCTTGCCGATGAGTGTTGGCTCGTACCCTGCGTCACGCACCAGTCGTGAAACGATCTGAATAGCCAAGGCGTCATCTCCAGCCATCGGCATACCAAAGTTGGCTTGCTTAGTAGCGGCTTCTGCCATTTTGGCAGCCGGTATGGCGTTAAAGGTTCGCACGATTCTGGTGTTGGGTAGGAACTCTGATGAGGCAAGACCTGCGCCTTTATCGCGTGCCGCAGCTGCCATTTCACCATCGCGAGTGACGATAGGGTTGCACGCATCGATAACGATTTTGTCTTTGATGGTGTTTCCTAGTTCCTTACCTAGGCTGGGAAGTGCGCCGTAGGGCACGGCGACTAATAGCACATCGCCATATTGCGCAGCTTCGGTGGGTGTGCCTGCAAGGGCGTTGGGGCCTAAAGTTGCAACAAATGCCTTGTCGTCCTCCAAATGTTGAGAGGAAAACATCACTTGATGACCTGCGGTTAGCCATGCTTTACCTAGGGCACTGCCCACTCGCCCAGAGCCGATAATGCCAATTTTTAATTTCTCACTGGCTAACGTTTGCGCTGAGGCGGTTAGCCACATGCTGACAAATAGCGATGCAATGAAAGTAAGCCCGATGAGAGGAAGAAACAAACAACGGTGATGATGGCTTTGGTTGCGTTGTGTTTTACTCATGACGTGCTCTTTTATAAATGGCTGCAGAAATAGCTGTCGAATATTATTTACTCGGTTTATAAACCATTTGGAACTTTTCCTTACCGACAATGCCATGGTCTCCGGGCGCATATTGCATAAGCCAATCACCTGCGTGGCCTGCAATTAAGTCACCACCGTGTGTTCTCTGAATTTCAAAGTTAGTAGATATTTGCTTAGCTAATACCGGAATCTGCTTGTTTCGATATTGCCCGACCTCGCCAGCGTTGATTGAGTTTAATGGTAAGTATTTGGCATCAAATCGATCGCGAGTGACGCTCCAGTGATCTCCTGTAGAGCCAGTGATCAGTGCGTCTCCGATCGCATAGTGATTGGGTCCTTCGCGGCTCATAATGAAACCGGACTGAGAAGCAAAGGTGACATTAACCACTTCGTCTTTAACGTAGGCTCGTGCTTCAGGGTCGGTGCGTAGATCTATATCTTTGAAGGTTTGCATGCGTTACTTATCTGAGCTAAATAATTTTTAGTTTTGAAGTAGATCAATCCAAACCGACGTATCTACTCCGACAATATCCGTAATCAGCGCTTTAATGCGTTGCAGGGCCTTGTAGCATGAGTGTGCCAGACCGTCCCGGCACGGTGCCGCGAATAATTGAATGTACCGGTAATTGACTTAGATCAAGTTGATCGAAAATTGCGCGTGATGTGCCCAGTTGATAACCCTGCGCGCGCCAACCTGTAAGTAATTGATCAAAGACTGGTAAGAGCTGCATGCCTTCCATTTCAGCGTGAAGGGTATATACCGGCGCATGTGCAGGCTGTGTTGCAGTTAGCTTCAGTAGATGCGCTGCGACATTACTACTTGTGATGTCATCGACACCGATGAGCTCATCTAGAGTGGGCAGTGTGGTAGGTAATTGTGGACACAGCATGATCTTGCCGTCGATTGAGGGAAGAAACGGCGAATGACCTCGAGTGTCTGAGCTGTAATCGAAGTGGAGTAAATCAAGTAACTTGAAGGCATGGTCATTCATTTGCCAGCCCGCAGCGCCATGCGTGGCTGAGACCTCACCAAAAATCTCTTGGAAACGTTCGGTGGCATTGTGCATTTCTATCGCTGTCCAGCGTTCATTAGCATGTTCAACACCATCCTGCCATCGAATGTGATCCCAAGTATGGATGCCTACTTCGTGGCCATGATCGCGTACGGTTTTAAGTATGGATTTACAGCGCTTGCCAATATCTGGGCCGGGCAGAAGTACGCCATACATTAATGTACGTAAACCGTAGTGACTCACGACTGAGGTACGGCTTACTTTACTTAGAAAGCCTGGGCGAAATACTCGCTTTAACGCACGTCCTGTGTGGTCAGGCCCTAGCGAAAATAAAAAGGTTGCGCGAGTTTGATGTTTATCAAGTAGCTCTAACAAACGCGGCACGCCTTCAAGCGTGCCGCGATAAGTATCCACATCAATTTTCAGTGCCAGTTGCATAGCTGTCGATCAGCAGTCTTCTTCAGCTCTGAGGAAGACTGTTTGTGTGTCGATTAATTCAACAGGTCTTGGGCATCGCGCACATGACTACGGTATGACTCGAAAATGCGTTCGAGTGCTTGATCCATAGTGACTTGAGGCTTCCAGTTCAGATCGGCGCAGGTGTTGTCGATCTTGGGTACGCGATTTTTTACATCCTGATAGCCTTCGCCATAGTAGCTCTTGGCCTGTACATCAATAAGTTGTACTTTTTTGGCTGATTCGGCGTATTCGGGATACTTAGCAGCCAGTGTCAACATGTTCTGCGCCAATTCACGAATAGAAAAGTTGTTGCTTGGATTGCCGATGTTATAAATCTTGCCGGTTGCAATGCCATTCTTGTTTTCGATGATGGCCATCAGTGCATCGATGCCGTCGTCAACGTGCGTGAAAGATCGCTTCTGCTGACCGCCATCGACCAACTTGATAGGCTCGCCACGCACAATATGTCCGAGGAACTGAGTTAAGGCACGCGAACTGCCTTCTTTGGCAGTGTTGATGGAATCCAATCCAGAGCCAATCCAATTGAATGGACGGAACAGTGTGAAATTAAAATCTTGCTGTTGGCCATAGGCGTGAATCACGCGATCCATCATTTGTTTAGCGCAGGCATAAATCCAGCGTGGTTTATTTATTGGGCCATACACTAGAGCTGAGCTTTCTGGATCAAATTGCTCGTCTTCGCACATGCCATACACTTCAGAAGTGGATGGGAATACCAGGTGTTTCTTGTATTGCACGGCAGCACGAATAATTGGCAGATTCGCCTCGAAGTCGAGTTCAAAGACGCGCAGCGGGTCTTTTACATAGGTGGCGGGCGTGGCAATTGCTACAAGCGGCAGAATGACATCACATTTTTTAATGTGATAGGCAATCCACTCGCGATTGATGGTGATGTCGCCTTCAAAAAAATGAAAACGCTGCTCGCCACGCAAGTGATCAATGCGATCTGAATTCATATCCATGCCGTACACTTCCCAATCGGTGGTACGCAGGATGCGATTGGCAAGGTGATGGCCAATGAATCCATTAACGCCGATGATGAGTACTTTTTTCATGTGCAAGTTCCAAAGTGACGAATTTGTTAAGGATAGCAATTAAACGGTAGGTTGAGGAAGTCATCAAAGAATCAGAGGCAAGTCGCCAAACAGCGAATGCCAGCCCTGTTGATCTAAAAGTTGTCCCTGATACTCGACCTCTAGTAATTCAAGCATGCTGCCATCGTTGAGTACGGCGCGCAGCGTTGAATCTTGCCAGTAGAGGCAGGGGATGCCTTCGGTGTTGCGATGTTCGTGCAGCACTCGGCTGCGTAGAACGCGGAATCGCTTGCCCTGTAAGTCAGTAAAAGCACCGGGATACGGTGGCGCGACCGCGCGAATCAGGTTGTGGATTTGTGTGGCCGACTGCGTCCATTGAATGCGTCCATCCTCAGGTTTGCGGCCACCATAGTAAGACCCTCGAGTCAAATCTTGGCTTTGTGGCTTCAAGGAACCATCAAGAATGCTGGGTAGGGTTCGATCTAATACCATTTCCGCTGCCACGGTGACTTTCTGGAACACCTCAAAGGCCGTGTCGTCCGGTAGGATAGGAACGGCTTGTTGACCGGCAATGGCGCCAGCATCGGGTTTGGTAACCATTTCATGCAGCGTGGCACCGGTTTCGCGTTCACCGTAAATGACGGCCCAGTTGACCGGCACACGACCGCGATATTTAGGCAACAGCGAGCCATGCATGTTGTAGGCACCTTTGCGTGCACAAGCTAACAACTCAGCGCTGAGCATGTGGCGATAGTAGAAAGAAAAAATAAAGTCAGGTTTTAAGTTGGCAATTTGTTCAAGCCATTGTGGTTCATTGGGGTTTTTTGGCGTGGCAAACATCACATGATTGCGCGTAGCTAGTTTGCTGACGCTATCAAACCAAATTTGTTCCGATGGGTCGTCTTCGTGCGTGAGAACCAATTGCACATCTACGCCATGTGCCAGTAGTACGGATAGGCAGCGTACACCGACATTGTGATAAGCAAAGACAACTGCAGTGCTCATGAGTGAGTGCGCTCAGATACGTTGGTGTCAGCGGGCTTTTCTTCGAGGATGGCGTGAACCACATAGCGTGGGCGTGATTGTACTTGCTGATAAATGCGGCCGATGTACTCACCGAGCAAGCCCATACCGAACAGCGCAACACCTAATAGCATGAAGGTAAAGCTGAAGAGCGTGAACACACCTTCAGCATCCGCGCCGTACATGAAGCGGCGAATGGCCAAGAATATAAATGCAGCGGTTGAAATTATGGCGGTAATCATGCCAATCATTGAGAACATTTGTAGTGGCAGTAGCGAGAAGCCGGTCATTAAATCGAAGTTCAGCCGAATTAGTTTAGATAGTGGATACTTCGATTCACCGGCAGCTCTTTCTTCGTGGGCGACTTCAACGTCGGTAGGTCTACGTGCATAAATGTAGGCCAGTGCTGGGATGTACAGATTCACTTCATTAGAGTGATTGATGGCATCAATAATGGGTCGGCTATACGCACGCAACATGCAGCCCTGATCCCGCATGCGAATTTTGGTGGTGCTCTCTCGGATGCGATTAAGAATGCGGGAAGGGTATTTGCGAAATGCGGAGTCTTGTCGTTCACGACGATAACCGCCCACATAGTCATAGCCTTCACGAATTTTGGTGATTAACTTGGCAATTTCTTCTGGTGGGTTTTGCAAGTCAGCATCTAGCGTAACCACAGTGGCTCCACGGGTAATTTCAAATCCGGCTTTGATGGCCATGTGTTGTCCAGCATTTACAGCAAGTAATACAACACGGGTAACATCTGGGCGTTTATTGAACTGTTCACGCAGCATGGCAGGTGATTGATCGCGACTACCGTCGTCGATCAAAATCAGTTCGTAGCTCAACGACATGTTGCTAGCGAGGGTATCTAGCGCAGGATACAGTCGTGCAAATAACGCATCGAGTCCTGCAGATTCGTTGTAGATGGGAATGACGACGGACAGGTCAACAGTCTTCATGAAATTTATCTACTCAGGCAGTGCGTTGATGTGATTTTAAAATGCCAACTAGCGCAGTCACTACGCGCTCAACATCAGCATCGGTCATGGTTGGATAAAGCGGTAGGGTCAAAATATTGCGGCCAACATACTCCGCATTAGGTAGATCGCCTGCTTTCCAGCCTAGGCGACGATACAGTGCAAATAAATGAATGGGCGGATAGTGCACACCGCTACCAATGCCTACTGCATCCAATTCAGCCATTACCTGTGCGCGTTTAGCGTTCAGCTGTGTTTCTGACAGTACGATTTGGAACATGTGCCAGTTACTTTGTTCAAAGTCGGCGATAGGCAGTTGAAAGCCGAGCACTATGTGTGGTTTTAATAGTTCAAAATAGCGCTGTGCCAGTTGACGGCGCGTGCGAGTAAATTCATTCAGATGTGGTAGTTGCCCAAGCCCGACACGCGCGGCGACATCAGTCAGGTTGAACTTACCGCCCGGCACTTCGACTTCCATGCCGTCATAGCCAGCACGCATTACGCCTTGCAGGCGATATTGTTCAGCTAAGCGACTTTCTGCTTCGGTATTCATTACTAAACAGCCACCTTCAATGGTAGTGATGTTTTTATTGGCATGAAAGCTAAAAGAAACAAAATCACCTGTGCTACCGATCGGTTT
>CANGFV010000032.1 GCA_947453225.1 Pseudomonadota bacterium | reverse complement strand
CTTCCAGTGGTCCACCACCAGCCGGGATGTGAAGGATGGCAACGCCGGCCACATCACCCGCGAGCCGGAGCAGGTCAAAGCCTTCCGCGACACCTGGCGGGACGGCATCCACAGCTACCTCACCTACCTGCGGGATCGGCTCACCGTCGCCCGCGATCTCCTCACCGATTCCGGCTCCATCTTCGTGCAGATCGGCGATGAAAATGTACATCGCGTCCGGGCGGTAATGGATGAGGTGTTTGGGGATGAGAATTTCGTAAGCGAGCTTGTGGTAGTCAAATCATCCGGATTGGGCAGTAACACAATTCCTCGCCAGAATGACTTCATTCTATGGTTTTCGAAGAGTACAGCCTCCGTAAAAATCCGGCGATTAGGAATAGAGAAGTCGATTGGCGGAGAAAAGGCAGATGCCTATGTACAAGTTGAATTGAAATCTCTTCAAACGCGCAGGCTTACAGAATCAGAGCTTGATGGTAATGAATTGATTCCTGACGGTGCGCGAGTATTTCGCTTCGACAACCTAACAAAGCCTGGCCCGGGCGCAAAGTACGAAGTCAATTTCGAAGGACGAGTATTTGAAAGCAAAGCGCGTTGGTGGGGTCTTCAGGAAACGGGAATGACGAGGGCAATCAAGGCCAATAGAGTTTCGGCAGGTGATACGTCCCTTAGCTACAAGCGATACCTCGTCGATTCATCCTTTACGCCCTTGTCGAACGTGTGGCTCGATACCGCAACTGGCAGTGGTCTGAACAAGGTCTATGTCGTTCAAACCACCGAGAAGATCATCCAACGCTGCATCCTCATGACCACCGACCCCGGCGACCTCGTGCTCGACCCGACCTGCGGTTCCGGCACCACCGCCACCGTCGCCGAGCAATGGGGCCGCCGCTGGATCACGATTGACACCTCGCGAGTGGCGCTGGCGCTGGCCCGTGCCCGCATCATGGGTGCGCGTTATCCCTTTTACCTGCTGGCCGATTCCCGCGAGGGCCAGCTCAAGGAAGCCGAAGTCACCCGCACCGCGCCGAGTTCGCAGCCCGTGCAGGGGAACATCCGCCACGGCTTCGTCTATGAGCGCGTGCCGCACATCACGCTCAAGTCCATCGCCAACAACGCGGAGATCGATGTCATCTGGGACCAGTGGCAGGCGAAGCTAGAGCCGTTGCGCGAGAAGCTGAACGCCGCGCTCAAGAGAACCTGGGCCGAGTGGGAGATTCCGCGAGAGGCCAATGCCCAGTGGCCAGATGCGGCGAAGCAGTTGCACGCCGACTGGTGGCAGGCCCGCATCGCCCGTCAGCAGGAGATCGACAAGTCCATCGCCGCCAAAGCTGAGTTTGAATACCTCTATGACAAACCGTATGAAGACAAAAGGAAAGTGCGTGTTGCAGGGCCGTTCACTGTCGAAAGTTTGTCGCCCCATCGTGTATTAGTTGTTGATGAAAACGATAACCTCATTGATAGCCAGGTAGATAAAAAGCTTGGCTACGGTGGCAACCGCAACTTTGTACAATTAATTTTGGAGAACCTGAAAACTGCTGGTGTACAGCAATCGCATAAAGAAGACAAAATTGTATTTACTTCGCTGATACCGTGGCCGGGCGCTTTGGTGTGTGCAGAAGGACGATATGAAGACAGTACAGGGGAGAAACGTGCTGCAATATTCATTGGGCCTGAATTTGGCACGGTAGCACGTCCCGACTTGGTGGCTGCTGCGCGTGAAGCAGGTGACGGCGGATTCGATGTATTGATCGCCTGTGCTTTCAATTACGACGCACACTCTTCGGAGTTCGATAAGCTGGGCCGTATTCCTGTACTAAAAGCGCGTATGAACGCTGATCTACATATGGCAGAAGACCTGAAGAACACTGGTAAGGGTAATCTGTTCGTGATCTTTGGAGAACCTGATATCGATATCCTACCGACCGACGGCAATCAGGTAATAGTTAAAGTAAATGGTGTGGATGTATTTCACCCCAATACTGGCGAAGTGCGCAGCGACGGTGCAGAAGGAATTGCTTGCTGGTTTATCGATACTGATTACAACGAAGAAAGTTTCTTTGTGCGTCACGCATACTTCTTAGGTGCTAATGACCCGTACACATCTTTGAAAACCACACTCAAATCTGAGATTAACGAAGAGGCGTGGGCTTCGCTTAATAGCGATACCTCAAGACCATTCGATAAGCCAAAGTCAGGCCGTATTGCTGTAAAAGTCATCAACCATCTTGGAGATGAAGTCATGAAGGTCTTCAGAGTCGATTAGTGCAATCAACCACCAATTAAAAGCAAATATAACTATGGACTTTAGAATTGCAGATACATTCACAGACAGCTTGGGACGGCTAACTGGTGAGGAGCAAAAGGCTGTAAAAAACACGGCCTTTGATTTGCAGATGAATCCATCGCATCCTAGCCTAAGCTTTCATAAGCTGGATAAAGCGAAGGATAAAAACTTTTGGTCGGTAAGAGTGAATATGGACATTCGGCTCATTGTTCATAAAACCGCTGCCAGCTTTCTGCTGTGTTATGTGGATCATCACGATAAAGCCTACAACTGGGCTGAGCGTCGTAAGCTAGAAACGCATCCTAAGACGGGTGCGGCGCAGTGGGTGGAAATTCGTGAGCGGGTTGAAGAAATACCAGTACAGATTTATGTACCCGATCCAACTCCAATAGCAGAACCAAAGCCTGCACCAAAACCTTTGTTGTTTGCGGGCTACACAGATGACCAACTGTTGGAGTACGGCGTTCCTCCTGAATGGCTATCTGATGTGCGACAGGCAACCGAGGACAGTCTACTGATTCTCGCCGACCATCTGCCCGCAGAAGCTGCAGAGGCACTACTTGAGTTGGCAACCGGTGGAAAACCGCAAATTGCCAAGCCTGTTGAGGGTGGAGATCCCTTTGCTCATCCAGATGCTCAACGTCGTTTCCGTATCATGTCTGATAAAGATGCGCTCGAACGTGCATTGGCTTTTCCGTGGGAGAAATGGACGATCTTCCTACACCCCGCACAACAGCAGTGGGTAGTACGTGAATATAGTGGCCCTGCACGTGTATCTGGATCTGCAGGGACTGGTAAAACAATTGTTGCTCTTCATCGTGCGGTACAACTCGCTCGAGCTAACAAAGAGAGTAGGGTGCTGCTCGCTACCTTCTCAGAAACACTTGCTAATGCGCTACAAACAAAATTAAAACGATTGATTAGTACAGAGCCAAGACTGGCTGAACGCATTGATGTTCATTCGATGAATTCAATAGGCGAGCGTCTTTACGAAAAAAATGTTGGTAAGCCTAATATTATTAGTCCTAAACAATTGAATTTTATTCTGACTGAGGTGGTCAATAAGGCTAGGTCAGCAAATCCCCAATTTAAGTTTAGTCAAAGCTTTATTGCTGGGGAGTGGTCTGAGTTGGTCGATACTTGGCAGCTTGATAGCTGGGAAAGCTATCGCGATGTGAGACGGCTCGGTAGAAAAACTCGACTTTCCGAAACACAAAGAGAAGCTCTGTGGAAGGTTTTTTCTGAGGTAAAGCAAAGACTAGATCAGGAAGGATTCATAACTCACGCCGGAATATTCACCCAATTAGCATCTGTCCTAGAAAAGTTTAAGCAACCTCCTTTCGATTTCGTTGTTATTGACGAAGCACAAGATATTAGCGTCTCACAGTTGAAGTTCTTGGCTTCAATTAGTTCCACAGGTGGATCAATTAGACCTAACAGTTTGTTTTTTGCGGGTGATCTCGGTCAACGAATATTTCAGCAACCTTTCTCTTGGAAATCATTGGGTGTGGATATTCGTGGACGTTCTAGAACGCTTCACATCAATTACAGAACTTCTCACCAAATCAGGATGCAGGCCGATAAGCTTCTCGGGGAAGAGGTGACGGATATTGATGGTAACGTAGAAGAAAGAAAAGGCACCGTATCTGTCTTTAACGGCGCACCTCCTCAGTTGCAGTCATACCCAGACAGCGACTCTGAAACCTCTGGAGTGGCTGGATGGCTTAAGAAATTAATTAGCGATGGTATTGCACCTCATGAAGTTGGTGTGTTTGTTAGATCAGATAAAGAACTCGACCGCGCTAAGACTGCTGTTAAGAAGGCGGATATCAGTTTTAAAGTGCTGGATGAAAATGTAGATACGATTCACGGTCAGGTTTCTATCTGTACTATGCATTTAGCCAAAGGGCTCGAGTTCCGTGCAGTGGTTGTAATGGCCTGTGACGATGAGATCGTGCCAAATCAGGAAAGAATAGAAAACATCACAGATGAATCCGACTTGGAAGAGGTATATAATACTGAAAGGCACCTGCTATATGTTGCATGCACTAGGGCTAGAGATTTCCTACTGATTACCAGCGTAGATCCTCCTTCCGAGTTTTTGGATGATTTAGTGCAGGAGTAACTAAAGTGCCTAATAAAAACCACGATCTAAGGCTCATCTTAGATACTTACGAGGTTGATTGGTTGAATGTCTGGTGTTGGAAGCGATGGAGTAATGAATTCAATGAAGAGCTTGCTTCACAGGAGTTCGTAAGCGAAGAATTAGCATTAGAAGCTATGCGAGAAGACAAGCTTGTTTGGACGAAAGCAAGCGATCTAGGGAGCTAGCAAATCTGGGAAGAGGATATTTGCTCATGTATAAAATATTGGAAATTTATAGGCTTTATTAAATTGTGAGTAATGGTACTAATGGATGTTCTTTATTTTAAGGTCACCCAAAAGCTTTATAGTTTTATATTTTGGTTATTCTCTGTATTAAACTCTTTTTTTAGGAAATAGCCCAATAGTTTCGCCTATTTCAGCTAGCACCCGCAGCTCTCGCACTAAGGTGCTACGTCGAGCCCTAATAGCCCTGGTTTCGTTGCCGTGAATGGTTTTAGCCTCGGCACAGCGTTGTCGGCCTTGAGCCGTTTTAGGGCCTGTACTGAGCCCACCATGCCACTTACATACCCGCTTGCCTTTGGCTGAGGCTGCTCCGCACTGCAGCTTGGTACGGCGACTTAATGCCTGACAGCGAGGGACAACACGTTGTAACTGATCCGGTGCTGAACGGAATATTTTCAAGTAGGGTGCCTTTGTCATGGTCTTTTGTTCATAGTGAGAGGTCCGGGCGAAGCGAATATTTCAGTATTTCGCAGCACTACATGACTCCAAACCGAGGCTGCATCAGTGGAATCAGTGAAGTCAGTGGTTTTGCATTGCATATATATTCACTGCTTCTATAACCCTTTGCGAACTCATAAAAATATAAAAAATATATTAACTAGTAAGAAAAAAAAGGGTAATAGAGAACCACTGATTTCACTGACTTCACCTACTGTTGCCTTGGCATATTTTGTTAGCTGCAGTGATTTGCTCTGATACTGACAGCTGTTTATTGGCATACACCCTTTGCCGAACACCATCTACTGCCCAAAGCCTATCTGCTGCTGAGTCATTCGATACTGGTACGTAGCCGACTTTTTCAAGTCGATGTGGAATTGCCCGACGGTTTTTACGATCAACTAACCAGCTACCAAATTCGAATGTTTCATTCTTTGATTGTGCTTTCTTATGAAGCATTGAGATTGTTATGGCAGAAGGCCAATTAAGTGCATCCAAGATGGTGGCTAGCTCGCTGTCTTCTGGGGCACGGTTTGCATCAACGATTTCATAAAATGCTTTAGTAAGTGGGGGAGGGGCTTTGCAATCAAAACCTGACAAATCATATTCCCTAAGGTAAGCAGCCACATGAGCCATACCATTTTTGTTGTAGTACCAATCCCATAATTTTCTGAAATGATCTTCGGGAATTTTTGACCTTTCAATATCCGTCCAAGCCACATAGTGTCGCTGATCGTCTGGTGGTAGGTAGATACCATCAGTTTTGTAATTTGTTGTAATGATGATTCCGCAGACATTGACTACTGGATACTCACGGATATGTTTTTCGTTACAACTGAGTACGTCTGGCGGCGCAGCGATGTATGTTTTCATATGATCATAAAAGGCATACCGCGTCATGTCACCGAGGTCTCTTGCCTCGTTTACCCTCAAAATTACTGACTTAACGTGACCGTTAAATGGATCAAGTATCTTTTGAGGTGATACTTCGTTGAAATTCCATGGTCCGACAGCAATCTTTACGGGCTCTAATAGTGTGTCTTTGCCGATTCGAGGTGGTCCGCCCAGTAAAAGGGCATGATTTATTTTAACTCCAGGGTACTGCACACGGTGTGCACACCACCTGATGATATGTTGATGGTCATTAGGATAAATAAGCTGAAGGTGTTTCAACCATGTACCAGCAAAGGCAGCAACGCCCGTGGTATCTATAACTGGGGGTATATACTGATTAAAGACATTGACATTGCCTTTGGGCCTCCAGCCCCCATTGACTATTAATCGGTTTTTAATGAGTTGTGTTTCGCCAGGTGCCCATACCATTTGCTCTACAGCTCGGTACTTGTATAGATAAGCACTCGAATTGATCATTTCCTCCTGATCAGCGATCTTTCCCAGCTTTATATCAACGCTTCGGGCTGGCCACATGTCGTTTGATGGAGTGAAAATAAATGATTGAGTGGGTAAGTGCGCGTAAAAGTCATTAATGGTTACTTGGTCTCTTACAGGCCATTTATCTTGGGACTTTGCGTACTCAAAAACCTGTTTTATGGCTCGCGTTTGACAGTGGCCGTGATGGCATTTGTAACCCCCCTTGAAGTTATTTTCCTTACTAGGGGCAAATAACATGCTGCCAGATATATCGCCGTTTGAATGCTCCTCAAACCAAGGGCACTTTACTGTTAGATTGCCGTCTTTTCCTTCTGACAGAACCATATTGTTATCAGTAAGAAAATTGACTAAATCTGAATAATCACTCTGATTACTATCACCATGCTGAATGGTTTCTTGAGTTGCGGTAGTCGGTAGCGAAATTACCTTTGCTGAGTTACATGGATTGCCCTTTTTTACAGGATCTTTTGCTAGATTAATTTTGTAAGCGTCAGCAATTTGCCTGATTTCGTAGCGTCTGCTGGGATCACAAATGACAACCCTACACCTGGGTGGATTACCATTATGGTCCAAATAATCGGGTTTTCCATTGATTCCAACAGGTAAGCGACCTAAACGAGTAACCCCCATCATGCCCGGATCTACACCTTCTGCAGCAACTCCCACAATACCTTCAATTAGCCGCTCACAAATTAGTCGGTCATTGTTATCCGGTGATTGCTCAAGGATCAGCCAGTCCTGATGATTGCCAGGTGATGTCTCTATCCTGAATGACGGATTAAGAATGGTTTTGTCTAGACTTATTTTGGTTCCAACATCATCAATCATTACTGCGTGCATGCCGGCAAACTGCTCTTTTTTACGCCTTACCTTTCCAGTAGAGTCTGGGTAAAAACTACTTACGGCTGCATAATTATTATTATCTGCCCTAAAGAATTGTGGGTCGTAACCTGGGCGTGGCCAATCTTTTGATGCCCATTTATATTGCCTCTTACCAGTTGTATCTCTTGGGTCACCAGGAAAAAAACATACCGTCGCTGCTGCGCCTTCTGGTAATTTATAAAATACTGACTTAAGAAAGTCTTCGTTCGTTATATTAATAATGTTACTCATTTTGGCCTCCTTCTTTCGCTGAGTTATTTATGCAGTGTTCGTTTTTCTTTTCCTCTCTGATGCGTTTAAGCACAGTTTCGGGGGAGTTTGAAACAATGCCATTCAGTGCTTCTTTGTGAAGCACTTGCAGTAGTCTGCCTTCTATAGTTCTCTGATCAAAAATGAATGCGACAATATATGTCCCATCGCTAAGTCTTTGCTGGTCTACTGATACACCGTCATATCCGGCTTTCGTTACAGCTAAGAAAATATCCCCAAAGTTATCCATCGCTACTCCCTCAGCATGTTGAATTGCTGAGCGCGGAATTGCTAACAACTGATCACTATTAGGTGGTATGTATAAGAGTATTGACTCGTCTCTAACTCGGCTTTGTTTATTATTCTTCATATCACTTTACCTCCGCTTCGGTAGCAGCCTTAGCTTCATTAAGTGACTCGTACGTATCTGGCAGGAATTTCCCGTCTACTAAACCCCAGTATTCATCGGTACTTTTTTTCTTGCCAACCACAATTAGTACGCCATTACAGTTTCGCCAGTAGTTACCTTTGGCTGATAGTCGCCAGTCTGAGTGTGCGTGCCATTTCATTGCGCACCTCCTGTAACCTTTTTATCTTTGATACTGTCGGCATCGATTTGACCGACCTTGTATGAATATGGGTCTTCTGACCATTCCTTAATTTCAGTTATTCGCCATGCTGTTATCTGGTTAGTGACCTTCACTGGCTTGGGGAATTTACCCGCCTTTATAAGACGCCATAAGGTTGCCGCACTAAATGGCACATACTCTTGGAGTAGGCTCTTTTGGCGAATAAATTTAGGGTAGGTTGCGAGATTTGTTATTGGTCTCGCGCCACTCGGAACTGACTGAGTCATGGTGTCACCTCATGAGGATTGTTGAAGTGACGCCAGATTATTTTTTAAGCTGCTCGGCAGGGATAACTCACTTTTTTAAATTCTTAACCCGTTGATTTAATTGCTTTTTCCACCAGTCCTCTTTAGTTCTGTTTAGTAGTTCATCGTTGGTTTTTTCAACCAAATCTTTGATGGGATTGGATTTTTGGTCCTTGAGCTTATTGCAGATCCATATGGAGAACTCCTTGTTCACGGCTCCCATTGCACGGGGGCTTTTACCCTTTTCGCGCTCAAAGCGAACAGCAAGACTCACCATTAAAGTATCGGACAAAACTGCATCCCTAATTTTTTTGTTTATGGTCTGTCGGGACTGAACTTTTTTGATTGTATAGCCTCTATCGGTTAGCTCTATGAGGCGATCAATTTCTTCTTCAGTTTTGGGCAGTAGAAGTTGAATAATGCCCTGCGATGAGCCTATTGCCGACATATATACGGCAGCAAGTTTCATAGCGATCAGTTTCTGGTCTTTTAAACCTGCTTGCTTGCCTTGCGGTCCAATTAGCACCCAATGTTCCAAGCGATCATTCATGCCTTTCTCCGTATTGGTGTAACAGCGCCTGAAGGTGCTGTAGAGGGTATATCGAGGTAGTTTGCCCATTCGTTCATCAGTTTTCTGCGTTTTTCCAAGAGGTCGGTACGCTGGTAGGCGGCGTGTACAGCATCACCGACGGTATGACCTGATGCAGCCTTACGAATCTCGTCTGGGTAATTAGTCTGTTCAGCGGCCCAATCACGAAATGTAGATCTAAATCCGTGTGGTACGGCCTTATCACTAAGTTCGCCCCGTTCAGCCATCCCCCGCATCAGTTGCGATAGAGCCATGTCGCAGAGTGCCTTGCCACGTGGGCTTGGAAACACATAATCAGAATCAATAAATTTAGGTATCGAATTAAGAAGCCTAATAGCCTGAGGCGCGAGCGGTACGCGATGCTCACGTTTTGTCTTAGTGTGTAAAGCTGGGATAACCCAAACGTTGTTTTCTAAGTCAATCTCACTCCATGTGGCCATTCGTACTGACCCAGAACGAACCCCGGTAAGTATTAAAAACTCTAACGCTTTGGCACTGATGCTGTTATTTGTGCGGAGTTTTACTATGAAGTCACCGACTTTAGGGTACGGCAGTGCGGGCTGATGTTTTACCTTTTTTATCTTTGAAGCTGAAGGTAGCTGCGTATCAAGGTATCCAGTCCATGCTGCAGGGTTGGCTCCCGTTCGGTATTCGGCAACAATAGCGTAGTCGATTATGGATTTGATTCTCGCTTGAACTCGCTTGGCTGTTTCAGTGCGAACATTCCAGAACTCACCCTCAGCTTTTCCAGCCCTGTTTTTTATGGGTTGTAGTAATACCTTCAGGATATGGGATTTGTTTAGTTCAGCTACGCTAATACTACCGATGATTGGATAAACAAACGTTTGAAGCGTGCTCGACCATTGCTTGCTGTGTTTTTTATTAGTAAATGCTTGGCTGTGACGTTGAAGGTAAAGCTCTGCACACTGTTTAAAGTTTGTATTTTTTGCTAATGCTGACTGCCGTTGACTTCTTTCGACCTTACGTTGCTCTACTGGGTTTACCCCATCACGCGCTTTTCCTAATAATTCACGCCCCGCATTTCGGGCATCCGCAAGTGTGATGGCAGGGTAGGAGCCAAGGCCAATGTGTTTTCGCTTACCATCGATTCTGGAGCGTAAGATCCAAGACTTAGAGCCTGTGGCGCTTATCTGCAGCAACAAGCCTGGGCAGCCACCAACGAAATGCATACCCTGAGTACTCAGGCGCTTTAGCTCAAGAGCGCTAAGTTCTTTTGCAACTTTAGGCATATAATCTACCTACCCACCTACCTACCCAAAATGATGAGATTCGATGGTATGCGCAGAGATGTGCTGATTCAACTAAAAATTGTAAGTATATGTATTACCGAATAATTGTTATTACCTTGAGATGGATTGATTCGCTTAAAATACGGACACCTTCTCCGCCAGATTTAATTCTGGTCTATAAAATAACAATAATGAAAAATTAGGCGATCTGCGTATCGCGCAAAGACTCACAATTTAAAAACACATGAATGACCTGAAAAGCTTTATTGCGAATATTCCGGATTTTCCAAAACCAGGCATTTTATTTCGCGACATTACGCCGTTATTACGTTCCCATTTCAGTGCAACTAT
This sequence comes from Pseudomonadota bacterium, assembly GCA_947453225.1. Taxonomy (GTDB): domain Bacteria; phylum Pseudomonadota; class Gammaproteobacteria; order Steroidobacterales; family Steroidobacteraceae; genus CAILZL01. Next base: position 10,434 of record CANGFV010000032.1, on the reverse strand, counting down.
AGATGCCTTAGATATGTTATTCACTGATACGCAATGGCGGGAGTTTGACGTAGTTGCCGGTATTGAGTCTCGCGGCTTTATCCTCGCTGCCGCATTAGCTGCGCGTCGTGGTAAGGGGTTTGTGCCTATTCGAAAGCAAGGAAAACTGCCGCCACCCGTTGTTGAAGTGGCTTATTCACTTGAATACGGCAGTGATGTTCTAGAAATGCAACATGGCAACGGTAATGTATTACTAGTGGATGATGTCATTGCCACAGGTGGAACCATGCAAGCCGCCTGCATGCTGTGTGAAAAGGCCGGCTATCAAATAGGTGGTCTATCTGTGTTGATCGACCTGTGCTTCATTCCACCATTACAATGGCAGCAACAAACGCTTCGGTCTGTTATTTCTTATGAGTAAGTCCTCAAGCGTGTTGGTAGTGATGGCCCTTAATGAGGAAGGGCAGGGAGTATTTGAACGATCCGGTATAGATGTTCTATACACAGGTCTTGGTAAGGTGAATGCCTCAATGATGTTGATGCGCAGACTCATTCAGCAGAGTCACACCAATTCCAAACCTTCATTGGTTATCAACTTTGGATCTGCTGGTAGCCGCAGATTCAAGACAGGCACACTAGTGTCTTGTACAAATTTTGTGCAGCGAGATATGGATGTTGGCCCACTGGGTTTTGCTCATGGCGTTACACCATTTGAAGATATTCCTTCGACATTAGAGTTTCCAAATGTCTTCCCTGATCTACCTGTTGGCATCTGTGGTACGGGTGATTCATTTGAGATAGGTGAACCACGGATCACATGCGATGTAGTAGATATGGAAGCTTATGCGCTAGCCAAGGTCTGTTATCGCGAAGGACTACAATTTTCTTGTGTTAAATACATTAGTGACGGCGCTGATGATACAGCCGCTCAAGACTGGCAGGACAATGTACACAAGGCGGCTGATGCATTCCTTCATCTTTACCAGTCACTGAAGCGTGGGGATATGAAATGAAATTAATTCCACGCGCACTCGAATTGATTCAGGATCTAAAGCTGCAGCCGCATCCTGAGGGTGGTTTTTAATAGGGAAATATACCGTTCGCCTATGCAGGTCAGGGCGGAAGGTCGAGCTGATCATAGCGCGGTAACAAGCATTTATTTCCTGTTGGCGAGTAGCATGATCAGCCGCTGGCATAAAGTCAGTTCTGATGAAATTTGGCATTGGTATGAGGGCGAGCCACTGGAGTTGCTTGTCTGCAATCCAGAGTTATCAGCAGTAAAAATTATATATTTAGGTCGGGTCATTGCAGATCATCAGCCGGTGTATGTTGTGCCGGCAGGATGGTGGCAAGCGGCTCGTCCAGTAGGTGCATATACCCTGTGTGGCTGTTCTGTAGCTCCTGGATTTGAGTTTGCCGACTTTGCTTTTCTAACTGACGAGCCTTCTGCGGCTACACAAATGAAGGCACTAGGCGCACATTGGGCTCAATTACTTTAGATGAGTAGCGTAGCTGATACTACGTCAATTCTGGAATAGGGCATACAGGAACCAGAGGTGCAAAGAGGGCTAAAACTTTGCCGTTCTGGCTTCTGTTACTTGATGATGTGGCTAGAAACCGCTGACGTTCAGTCGACCGCCTGTCAGGGTTTTAGCTGACAGCGAAGTGGTAGGAATGACAGAAGACAATAATGCGCTTTTCACAGTAACTACTGAGGCCACGGGATTGAGCGCCTTGTATAGCGCCACAGCGCCGGTGACATGCGGTGTAGCCATGGATGTGCCGTTATAGCTAGCATAGCCACTGACTATGGTTTTCCCGCTGCGCACAGGCACGCTTGACACAATGCCCACGCCAGGGGCTCCAAGATGCACCGTTGTGGCACCGTACTGAGAGAAGCTGGCCAATTTGCCAGCAGAATCAATGGCGGCAACTGCAATCACATTTGCACTAGCGTAGTTGGAAGGGTAGCTGGCCGTAGTATCGTTGTTGGTGCCATTGTTGCCGGCAGCCGCCACAAACATGATGCTGGCAGCGCCCGCGCGGTCAATTGCATCTTTTAACGCTTGTGAATAACCGCCGCCACCCCAAGAATTATTAGTTGCAACAATATTCAATGGATTGTTGGCACGAGTTTTTAAGGTGGTGAAATAGTCTACGGCCTTAATTGCATTAGCAGTTGTTCCGCCGCTTTTGCCAAGAAATTTGGCACTGAGGAGTTTGAGTTTCCAGCAGACACCAGCAACGCCTATGCCGTTGCCACCCACACCGGCAATCGTACCAGCCACATGCGTACCGTGATCATCATCAAGTCCATCAAAGATAGTATTGTTGTTACCGTCGAAATCCCAACCGTAAATATCATCGATCAGACCATTACCATCGTCATCTTGACCATTTGCAACTTCACCAGGATTAGTTCCAGCGTTGGCGGAAAGGTCTTCATGGGTATACATATAACCTTCATCGATGATACCGACATAAACTCCATTACAGTCTGTTTTATTGTTAGTCCACGCTGTGGAAGCGCCGATACCATAAGTGCTGGTCATGCCCCATAACGAACCACTGGTTACGTATGGATCATTGGACGTTGCTTGATGCTGATATACCCAGTTGGGTTCGGCATATTCAATAATGGATTCAATACCTAGACGATCCAGGGCATCTTGTACAGCTAGACCTGAAGGCAGCTTGATCCGCACAAGGTCACCACGGTTGTCATTACGACTCTTGGCGGGGGTGATAATCTCAGTAATCTGGCCTTGCACACGAGATAGGGCGCGAGCCTGTGTATTGGCATCAAATCCGGCGTAGAACTGTACTAGGAGCTCCGATGGCATGTGCTGAACGTTCTTTGCAACTGCATCCCGCACAAGATCTGGTCGGCCAGCGGCCCATGAGGGGGTGAAGGAGAGTAGCGAGAGTAGCGTCAGCGATAGGGAAATCACACGAGTGGCCATGAAAGTCTCCTGTGGCTTTGTTGTTGAGTTATGTCTCATACTCAAGAGTCTGCCAACTACCAATGAACCATGTCAATTAATAACTTAGGCGCAAAAAGCCATTTATGTCAAAAAGACATAAAATCAATCTGCTGCCGTGTTTTTCCTCTAATTACTAAATTAGCTAAAGACTGATTCGTGACTACTTTACGTTTGATACTTGGCGACCAACTCACGCACTCCTTACTGCAGGGAATTGATAAGCAGCGTGAAGTGATTTTTTTGTGTGAAGTTTGGGAAGAGGCGACTTACGTTAAGCATCACCCGAAAAAGATTGCGCTGATACTATCGGCCATGCGTCACTTTGCTGCCGAGCTCTCTCAGACCGGTTATCAGGTCGATTATGTGCATCTTGATAATCCGGAAAATAGTGGCAATTTTACGGGTGAAATTGCTCGAGCGATCACCCGTCACAAGATCACGCGTATTGTCTGCACTTTTCCAGGTGAATATCGTGTCCTACAGATGATGCGGCAATGGCAGCAGCGTTTTGGTATCACTATTGAAATCAGGCCCGATCATCGCTTTATTTCATCAGTTGACGAATTTTCTTCCTGGGCGAATAACAAAAAACAATTAAGAATGGAGTTTTTCTATCGACAGATGCGCCGTAAAACGGGCTTGCTGATGCAGGGTGACGAACCGGAAGGCGGGCAATGGAATTACGATGCGGAAAATCGCAAACCACCGGCCAGCAATTTAAGTATCCCGAAGCCATTTACATGCTTGCCAGATGAAATCACCCAAGACGTATTGAATTTAGTGACTCAACGGTTTGGTCACCATTTTGGCGACTTGGAGCCATTTAATTTTGCTGTGACTCGTGCGGATGCTTTAAGCGTACTACAGCAGTTTATTCAAGAGCGCTTACCGTTCTTTGGTGAATATCAAGACGCCATGCTGACGGGTGAGCCGTGGATGTATCACGCACATATTGGTTTTTACTTAAATTGCGGATTTTTATTGCCGCTGGAATGCGCAGCTGCCGCTGAGCAAGCGTATCAGCAAGGTAAAGTACCGCTCAATGCTGCAGAGGGTTTCATTCGGCAGATTATTGGTTGGCGTGAATTTGTGCGTGGTATTTACTGGTTAAAGATGCCTGAATATAAAAGCCAAAATTATTTACAGGCCTCACGCAAACTGCCGATATTATATTGGTCCGGCCAGACCAAGATGAACTGTTTAAAACAGTGCGTCAAAGACACTAAAGAACATGCCTATGCTCATCATATTCAACGACTGATGGTGTTAGGTAATTTTGCTTTGCTGGCGGGTATTCATCCAGACGAAGTGAATGAGTGGTATCTAAGTGTCTACGCCGATGCCTACGAGTGGGTAGAGCTGCCCAATGTTACAGGTATGGTGATGTTTGCAGATGGCGGGCTATTGGCAAGCAAGCCCTACGCGGCTAGCGGCGCCTATATCAACAAGATGTCTGATTATTGCCAGTCTTGTAGTTACAAAGTCAAAGAAAAAACTGGATCCGATGCTTGTCCTTTTAATTATTTATATTGGGATTTTCTGATTCGAAATAAAGCACAGCTAAAACACAATCCGCGAATGGCAATGATTTACAACACTTTGAGTAAGATGCCAGAAGCTCAGCAGCAGACCATTGTCAATGACGCTCGGCGCTTTCTAGATGAGCTTGGGTCAAAATAGTTAATGGGAATATCATGCGCAAACAGGATAAAAGTCGGAATTCAGCTTGATCCATGAGTAATTAATCGCCATAGTTGCGGTTGAATCTCTGAGTCTGCTAAAGCTCTTTTACTATCAGTTAAATTAGTGTTTATGAAAATTATTTCTATCTGGTTGATTTATTTACTAGGCGCTGTCGCTTATGCAAACGTTGCTGAAGACAGAGCCAAAGAATTCTGTGACAAAGGCGAGGCGGATATTTGTACTGAACTAGGCAAGTACTATCGTGATGGCAATGCCCAATATCAGATTCAGAAGGATTTAACTAAGGCGCTCGAACTCATTACCAAGGGCTGTGATCTGGGCAGCGCCGAAGGCTGCAATGAGTTAGGTCTAATGCATGACAATGGACAGGGCACCAAGAAAGATTCGACCAAAGCGCTAGGGTTGTATCAAAAAGCCTGCGAGGGTGGCATTGGTGCCGGCTGTTTGAACTTGGCCTTAATGTATGATCTAGGTCAGGGGACCAAAAAAGACTCGAGCAAAGCCTTTGGTTTATATCAAAAGGCTTGCGAAGGAGAGGTGGGCGCTGGGTGTTACAAGGTGGGCTTTAAATATTACAAAGGCGAGGGTGTCGCTAAGAGCGAATCAAATGCGTTAAAAAACTTCACCAAATCTTGCACTCTGAAGTTTAAAGATGGCTGTGAGGCTAGTGCCAAGCTCAAATCAGGCCAGCTTAAATAGTTCTCTTTTGTTGAATCTAATCTCCATATTTATTTCATATTCCCATGCCCAGAAGTAAATCTAACTCCGGCCTGACCCAGCTGGGAAAAAATGTTGCCATGCCAGCTTCGCCTGAGGCCGCTGTGTTAGAGCGAGTGCCTAACCCACACCCACAGCAATTGTATTTAGCTCGTTTTACTGCGCCGGAATTTACTTCGCTGTGTCCTATCACTGGGCAGCCTGATTTTGCGCATTTGATGATCGATTATGTGCCTGGCAAATGGTTGATCGAAAGTAAGTCGCTGAAGTTGTTTCTCGCCTCCTTCCGCAATCACGGTGCATTTCATGAAGACTGCACCGTGGCCATTGGCTTGCGGTTACAAAAACTAGTTCAGCCACGCTGGTTGCGTATTGGTGGCTATTGGTACCCACGCGGCGGCATTCCTATTGATATTTTTTGGCAGACCGGCAAACCGCCCGCCAGTGTCTGGATTCCTGACCAAGGCGTACCTCCTTATCGCGGACGCGGCTAAGAATCACGGCTACACGACAATCGCTATTTTCAGCTTGCTTAGCTGCGGTTCGCTGGGTATTCTTGCGCGCCTTTTGTTGGATGATCTGAATCATCTTTTTCATGTTAGTGGGCACGTAGCTCAGCGGTAGAGCACTACCTTGACATGGTAGGGGTCACAGGTTCGATCCCTGTCGCGCCCACCACTAACTTTGTCATTAGAACCGGGTGACCGAATGCCGATCATCACGCTGCCTGATGGTAGTCAGCGCAGTTTTCCCTCTGCCGTCACGGTAGCCGAATTGGCGGCCAATATTGGTGCTGGTTTGGCAAAAGCTGCCATTGCGGGCAGAGTAAACGGGCAGCTCGTTGATACCTCTCACCAAATCACTGCAGACGCTCAGGTGGCAATTGTTACTGAGCGTGATCCAGACGCCTTGGAAGTCATTCGTCATTCTACGGCGCATTTACTCGCTCAAGCAGTAAAGCAATTATTCCCCGAAGCCCAAGTCACCATCGGTCCGGTGATTGAAGATGGGTTCTATTACGATTTTTCCTATCAGCGTTCGTTCACGCCTGATGACTTAAGCGCCATTGAACAACGCATGACTGAATTGGCCAAGGCCGATCATGCGGTGTCTCGTCGTTTGATGGTGCGCGATGAAGCCGTCGATTTCTTCAAGTCGATGGGCGAGAACTATAAAGCTGAAATCATTGCCAGCATTCCATCTAATGAGCCGATTAGCCTCTATGGCCAAGGTGATTGGGTGGACCTATGTCGCGGCCCGCACGTACCGAGTACCGGAAAACTCAAAGCCTTCAAGTTGATGAAGGTTGCGGGCGCATATTGGCGGGGCGATTCCAATAATGAAATGCTGCAACGTATCTATGGCACGGCGTGGATTGATGAAAAAAGCCTCAAGGCTTATTTAACACGCATTGAAGAAGCCGAGAAACGCGATCATCGCAAGATTGCCAAAACGCTTGACCTATTTCATATGCAAGAAGAAGCGCCAGGCATGGTGTTCTGGCATGAGCGTGGCTGGCGCATTTATCAGGCATTGGTGCAGTACATGAGCGAGTTATGGCGCAATCATGGCTATCGTGAAATACGCACGCCGCAATTAGTTGATCGTTCGCTGTGGGAAAAGTCCGGGCACTGGCAGAATTTTCATGCCGACATGTTTGTTACCGAGTCGGAAAAGAAGCTATTTGCCGTCAAGCCGATGAACTGTCCTTGTCACATTCAGGTGTTCAATCAGGGCATTAAGAGTTATCGCGACCTGCCGTACCGATTGGCCGAATTTGGTTCTTGTCATCGCAATGAAGCCTCAGGTGCGTTGCATGGCCTAATGCGCGTGCGCTCCTTCGTGCAGGATGATGCGCATATCTTCTGTACTGAAGATCAGATTCAAAGCGAAGCCATTGCCTTCATCGATCTGCTGCACAAAGTCTACGAAGACTTTGGCTTCAAGGAAGTCATTTACAAATTAGCGACTCGCCCCAAAGAGCGTATTGGTTCCGATGAAGTGTGGGATCGTGCCGAAGGCGCGTTATCCGAAGCGCTGAATGCCCGTAATTTACCGTGGAGCGAAAAGCCAGGTGAGGGCGCCTTCTATGGTCCTAAGATCGAATTCACCCTGAAAGACTCGATCGGTCGCTTCTGGCAGTGCGGCACCATTCAAGTGGATTTTTCCATGCCCGGTCGGCTTGGCGCTGAGTATGTCGCCAATGACAACAGCAAACAGGTTCCGGTCATGCTGCATCGCGCCATTTTCGGTTCTTTAGAGCGCTTTATCGGCATTTTGATTGAAGAGCACTCAGGTAGCTTCCCATTGTGGTTAGCGCCGGTTCAGGCCGTGCTGATCAATATCACGGATGCACAGGCTGAATACGTCACCAAAGCCGCCGAATTCCTGAAAAATCAGGGGCTTCGGGTCGAATTAGACTTGCGCAACGAGAAAGTGGGCTTTAAGATTCGCGACCACTCGTTACAGCGTATCCCGTACCTATTGGTTGCAGGTGATCGCGAGGCGAGTGCAAATACCCTGGCTGTACGCGCACGCAATGGTCAAGACCTTGGCACAATCTCTTTAGAAGATCTGGCCAAGAAGCTTGCCGCTGAGGTTGCGAGTTATGGTCAGACTGTACTTACTGTTTAGAGGAATATTCGCATCGCTGCTCCAACCACCAACACCAAGCGTGTTAGAAGAAATGATGAAATCAGTTCTCCTCGCTTACGTGTGATTGATGCTGAAGGTAATCAGGCTGGCGTATTAACCCGTTTTGAAGCCTTACAAATGGCCGAAGCCGCAGGCCTGGATCTCGTGGAAATTTCACCCACTGCTGATCCGCCTGTATGCAAAGTGATGGATTTCGGTAAATTCTTGTTCGAAGCGAATAAGAAAGCGCATGCAGCGAAGCGTAACCAAAAACAGATACAGGTTAAGGAAGTTAAGTTTCGTCCCGGTACGGAAGAAGGCGATTATCAGGTCAAATTACGTAACCTGATTCGCTTTTTGACGGAAGGGGACAAAGCCAAGGTAGTGTTACGCTACCGTGGTCGAGAAATGGTCCATCAGGAGATCGGACGTGAACTTCTCAATCGAGTTCAGCAGGACTTAGCCCAAGTGGGCACAGTCGAGCAGTTCCCGATGATGGAAGGTCGTCAGATGGTCATGCTGATCGGGCCAAAAAAGAAGTGAGCAACAGTTCCTTCGGTGTGTAAAGCCGAGCTGTTGTCCCGCCTTTAGACTCTTTGCCTTTATAGGCAGCGGATCGAACAGGCTAAAAGTTGAGGAGTATGTTAATGCCTAAGTTGAAGACCAACCGGGCAGCGGCGAAGCGTTTTCGCCCCACTGCCAATGGGTTCAAGCGAGCCCAATCTCATCGTCGTCACATTCTGACTAAGAAGCCCAGCAAGCGTAAGCGTCAGTTGCGGTCACCGAGCATGGTGTCCAAGACCGATTTGGGTCGTTTAGATCAGTTAATGCCTAATATTTAACTCGGAGGTGACACATGGCTCGCGTTAAACGGGGTGTGATTGCTCGCGCCCGACACAACAAAGTTCTTAAGAAAGCGAAGGGCTACTACAACGCCCGTCGTAAGGTATTCCGTGCTGCTAAACAGGCGGTCATCAAGGCAGGTCAATATGCCTATCGTGATCGTCGTGCCAAAAAGCGTGATTTCCGTGCTCTTTGGATTACACGTATCAATGCCGCTGCTCGCGTTTACGGTATGTCCTATAGCAAACTGATTGCCGGCATTGCGGCGGCAGAGTTAGCTATCGACCGTAAAATGCTTGCTGACTTAGCGATGCATGACACGGTAGCTTTTGGTGCAATTGTTGAGCGTGCCAAGGCAGCATTAGCTGCTACACAGGCCGCTGCCTAATAACTGCACATTCGTCCTAACTAGTTCAAGACGAATCTCAAGCATCAGGCCGCGCCTTTCTTAGATGGATTGGCGCGGCCTTTCTGTTGGGCCTGAATCGCGAATAGTTTGTAAACTCAGAATTTATTACTGAACTTTCAGGCCGATCTACATCATGACTATCGCATCAAACGAACTTGAGGCTCTAGTAGCTCAAGCTAAAGCAGAGATTATCAACTGCAGCCAGCTTGCTGAGCTTGAGCAAATTCGTGTGCGACTGCTTGGCAAGAAGGGCGAGCTGACAAATCAATTAAAAAGCCTCGGGCAAATGGAGCCAGAAGCACGTCGTCAAGCTGGTGCGGTAATTAATGCTGCAAAAGAACAACTAACCTCCGCTTTAGATGCACGTCGTGATGAATTAGAGGCCAAGCAGCTTGAGCAGCAACTAGCTAGTGAATCGATTGATGTGACATTACCAGGGCGTGGCCAAAGCGTTGGCGGATTACATCCTGTCACTCGCGTGCGGCAGCGCATTGAAAAGCTATTCACGAGCGCCGGTTTTACTGTAGTCGATGGCCCTGAAATCGAAGATGACTGGCATAACTTCGAAGCTTTGAATATTCCGGGTAACCATCCGGCCCGCGCCATGCACGACACATTTTATTTCGGTGATGGTCGATTATTAAGAACACACACATCACCAGTACAAGTGCGTGCTATGCAGAAGATGGGTGCACCATTACGCGTGATTGCGCCAGGCCGTGTTTATCGCTGCGATTCAGACATGACGCACACGCCAATGTTTCATCAAGTGGAAGGCTTAGTTATCGATAAAGACATTAGCTTTGCCAATCTCAAAGCAGTGTTGCATGACTTTATGAAGTCATTTTTTGAAGCAGATGTAGGTATGCGGTTGCGCCCGTCTTATTTTCCATTCACTGAGCCTTCTGCAGAAGTAGATATTTCCTGCGTGGCTTGCCAAGGTAAGGGCTGTCGTGTGTGTAAACATACCGGATGGCTTGAGGTCGCCGGCTGCGGCATGGTGCACCCGAATGTACTTAAATCAGTGAATATTGATCCTGAACAATACACAGGCTATGCCTTTGGTATGGGCGTGGAGCGCCTGACGATGTTGCGTTACAAGGTCAGTGACATTCGAATGTATTTTGAAAACGACATTAATTTCTTAAAGCAGTTCAACTGAGT
>CANGFV010000031.1 GCA_947453225.1 Pseudomonadota bacterium | reverse complement strand
TGATCAAAAACCCACTCCCTCACTTTCGGGTGCTTTATACAGCCTAGATACTGGCTTAATTTTTGAACGACTGACCCAGTCAGAACAGCACATACAAACACTCGAACCTCGATTACTTTATGTGTATGTACCTTATCGAAATCAAAGTAATTTACCCTCTGCATTTGATACTGCCATTCCTGATCTGAACTTAGTGCAACTGTTTCGGACGAATCGTTTTATCGGCCCTGACCGTCTGGGTGACACACACCAAATCAGCGCAGGCTTCACTACCCGCCTGCTGAGCACCATCGATGGCAGTCAATATCTAACTGGTACTTTCGGCCAAGCGTTTTATTTGAAAACGCCCTGCATCACTTCACTACTTCAGACTCAGTGTTCGGCGCTTCAAGCACCAGCGAAGTCTTCCGATCTGATTGGCGAGCTGTCCCTATCTGCATACCGAAACCTCAACATCAATCTCGGCACCCAATGGACCCCAGAAAAGAATCACACCCAACGTAGCAATGTATTCGTGCAGTATCGGTCTGATAATAACCATATCGTAAATTTAGGTTACCGCTATGATTGGCAGACCCTGGAACAATGGGAGTCCAGCATTGCCTGGCCACTGAATGCCGCTTGGAGCGGTTATGGTCGAGTGGTTTATTCGCAATTAGACGGTAAATTTTTAGATCATTTTGCCGGTTTGGAATACCGCTCCTGCTGCTTCAATATTCGCGCCGTGGTGGGACGAACCATCACCACACGCAGCGGCGAATACGATACCCAGTACAAACTACAATTAGACTTGAAAGGATTATCCAGCATTGGCACTGCCGACGCTTTCCTCACCGGAGGAATTGCCGGATACTCCGCTGAACGCCATTAAACCTGCTGTACCGCGCTACAATCAACACCATGAAATATCTGACAACCTTCTTTATCTCAGCGGTCGCAGTCGGCCTGCTTAGCGTGAACTCAAGCCATGCCGAACCTCGTCGTCTGTCTGATCGAGGTAGTTCCTTGGATCGCATCGTCGCTATCGTCAATGACGGTGTCATTCTCAATAGTGAACTGGATAATGAGATTGCACGAATTACTGTACGCCTAAAACAACAAAAAACAGAATTACCCAGTGCAGTCGTATTACGCAGTCAGATTCTAGACCGCCTGATTCAACAAGAATTACAACTGCAGCGCGCCGAGAAAGGCGGACTCAAAGTCACAGACGACATGCTTAACACCGCACTGAATGACATTGCCACCAGTAATGGCGCTAAATTTAGTGATCTACCTGCAATTATTGAAGCTCAAGGTCAGTCTTATGCGGCCTATCGCGAAGAAATACGGCGCGATATTGCCCTACAAATTATTCAACGCGAGATTGTCTCCGATATCAAAATCACTCCGCGTGAACTTGATCAAGCGCTAGCCAAAGAGGCGCGTACTCCGGATGCGAATGCTCAATACAATTTGTCCCATATCTTGATTGCAGTGACAAGCAATGCCACGGCAGAACAATTGACGCAGCGTGAAGCGCGCGCACAAGAGGCGCTAGGTAAAGCTCGAGCTGGCCAAAACTTTGCCGAACTAGCGATCAACTACTCTGATAGCAGCACAAACGTCGAAGGTGGCGCGTTAGGATGGCGTAGTGGCACACAGCTTCCCTCTATCATCGCCGAACGAATTCCAACCCTTAAAGCTGGTGAGGTCACCGACATCATTCGCACACCGAGTGGATTTCATTTATTCAAGCTCAATGAGAAACGGGGCGGAACCACCGAACAACAACTAGAGTCACAAATCCACGCACGTCATATCTTGCTCAAAACCAATGAAATTGAAGATGACAATACCGTGAAGCAACGATTAGAAAAAATTCGCGCGCGCATTCTTGCCGGCGAAGAATTTGCGACCATTGCTGCAGTCACCTCCCAAGATACAGGGTCAGCAGTACAAGGCGGCGATTTAGGTTGGGCAGGACCAGGGATTTTTGTTGGTGAATTTGAGAAGGCATTAGACAAACTTGATACCAATCAAATCAGCGAACCTTTCAAAACACAATTTGGCTGGCATATTGTTCAATTGCTTGGCCGACGTACACAAGACGTCAGCGAGGACAACAAACGTAACAAAGTTTATTCGGCGCTACGTGAGTCTAAAGCTGAAGAAGCCATTGAGTTGTGGGTACGTGAGCTGCGTGCCAACTCGTATATCGAAATCCTGCTATAAAATAAAAATCGCGGCATCATGAATACGCTGCCTCGTATCGCATTAACCACTGGTGAGCCTGCGGGCATAGGCCCTGACCTCGCATTGGCTGCCGCTATGCGTGACTGGCCCTGTCAATTAGTTGTATTGGGTGATCCCGACTTACTGCATCATCGAGCCCAACAACTCGGTTATGACCTAAAACTGCGTGCCTACGAAGCAGGCGACACCTCAGCACATCAAGCAGGACAAATAACTTATTGGCCTGCACGCGTCGCCACCCCCGTCATCAGTGGCACACTCGATGCGGCGAATGCGGATTACGTGCTGAGACTATTAGACCGCGCCTGTGATGGATGTATGAGTGGCGAGTTCTGCGCCATGGTGACTGCGCCCGTACAAAAAAGCATTATCAATGATGCGGGTATTGCATTTACTGGTCATACTGAATACTTAGCTGAACGCAGTGGCCATCATTGGCCCGTGATGATGCTCACTGCTAAAGATTTACGCGTTGCATTGGCCACGACTCATTTGCCGTTAACTGAAGTAAGCCAAGCGATCACTTCGACCAGTCTATTACGCACTCTGAAAATACTGGAACAAGAATTACGACAGCGTTTTGGTATCAAATCACCATGCATCATGGTCTTAGGCCTAAATCCACATGCAGGTGAATCCGGTCACTTAGGTCGTGAAGAAATCGAGATCATCAGCCCTGTCATTCAGCAACTACGCGAATCTGGCATGACACTCATCGGCCCGCTGCCTGCCGACACTGCTTTTACTCCAACCAATCTTGCCGGTGTGGATGCAGTACTGGCGATGTATCACGACCAAGGATTGCCGGTACTTAAATATGCAGGTTTTGGTCAAGCAATTAACGTGACTCTAGGTCTACCCTTTATTCGCACCTCCGTAGATCATGGCACTGCTCTGCATCTTGCCGGCACAGGTAAAGCGGATGTTGGCAGTCTATGTGCGGCCCTTCAATTGGCTATTGATATGAGCCGGAATTCATAGTGCACCCCATACGAAAACGTTTTGGACAGCATTTTTTATGCGATCAAGCTGTCATTGATCAAATCGTGGCGGCAATCAACCCCAAGCCATCTGAACAAATCGTGGAAATCGGTCCCGGCTTGGGCGCACTCACCTTGCCTGTACTGGCAAAAGCGCAGCGCATGGATGCCATCGAGATTGACCGTGATGCCATTGCCGCATTAAGCGTAAGCGCGCTGAGTGTGGGCGAACTGAATATCCATGAATCAGACATACTCAAATTTGAACTATCCAGCATACGAAGAGATGATCAATTACTACGCTTAATTGGCAATCTACCCTATAACATTTCTACCCCACTGATTTTCAAACTGATCGAACAACGTCAGCATTTTCTCGACATGCACTTCATGCTGCAAAAAGAAGTTGTGGATCGCATGGCGGCCAGCCCAGACACAGCCGACTACGGACGACTCACGGTGATGCTCGCCCCGTGGCTGAAAATTGAACCGCTCTTTGATATTGGACCTCAGGCATTTCGCCCACCACCCAAGGTGATGTCTACGGTGGTCAGACTGACGCCGCATACCCACCCCCCTTTTATCATCAAAGATCATGAGACTTATGCGCGTATCGTCGCGGCGGCATTCTCACAACGACGCAAAACCCTTCGTAATGCGTTACGCACCATCATGACTGCTGAACAAATTGAATCTGCGGGCGTTGATCCTGGCTTACGGGCGGAAGTACTCCCCCCGCAAAGTTTTGCGGCGTTGGCTGAGCAATTGCACTAAAACCAGCGCTGTAAATTGATTAGAACACCCGAAGGATAATTAAGGCTGGTATATTTACTCCACCAGCTCCAGTGCTCGCAGCGTTAGACATGAACACCCAAACCAGTCACAAGATTCGCGTCGATGTGACCACCAGTTACATAGAAGATCAGTCCAAACCGGACGAAGGTCGATTCGTATTTTCATACACAATTACGATACTCAATGAAGGCACGGTGGCTGCCAAATTGCTGACTAGACATTGGATCATCACCGATGCCAATGGCAAAGTTCAGGAAGTCCGAGGTGAGGGTGTAGTCGGCGAACAACCCCACCTACAACCTGGTCAGGGCTTTAGGTACTCTAGTGGCGCAGTCATTGAAACCCCAGTCGGTGCTATGCAAGGCAGCTATCAAATGGTGGCTGATGATGGCTCCTCGTTCGACGCCGAAATTTCACCCTTTCGCCTCGCAAAACCTGGTTTACTCCACTAACTCATTACATGGCTGTTTATGCTATTGGCGATATACAAGGCTGCTGTGATGAATTCGAGCAGCTTCTTGATCGCCTACACTTTAACCCTACACAAGATCAGTTGTGGCTGACAGGTGACTTGGTCAATCGTGGCCCTAGATCACTCGATACACTCAGATTAGTTAAGTCACTAGGAAATTCCGCTGTCACGGTGCTAGGTAATCACGACCTACACTTACTGGCTGTTGCGTTTGATAAGAACGCACACAGAAGAAAAGATACTTTTGATGACATTCTAAGTGCGCCCGATCGCAATGAGTTGCTCGATTGGTTACGCCAGCAACCCCTACTACATCATGATGCCAAACTGAATCGAACACTGATTCATGCAGGCCTGCCTCCGCAATGGACGCTCACTCAGGCCAGAGCCTGTGCACGCGAGTTGGAAAGGGTATTGCAAGACGCTGATCATGCGCGTGAATTATTTCAGCAAATGTACGGTGACACCCCAGATCGCTGGGAGGATCAACTTCAAGGCTTTGATCGCTTGCGATTTATTACTAATTGCCTGACCCGACTGCGCGTGTGCACTGCCGATGGCTCGCTACGTCTTAAGGAAAAGAATGCCCCCCATCAATTAGCGTCAGGACTCTACCCTTGGTTCAAAGCACCTCATCGGCAAACGGCTAACGACCAGATTATCTGCGGTCACTGGTCGGCCTTAGGCTATCATGATGCAGATCAGGTGCTCGCATTAGACACCGGCTGTATTTGGGGAGGCACCCTCTGCGGTATTCGAATCGATGTCAAAGGAAAACCCGCCCATATCCCTTCTATTTCTGGCGGATTACCCCTAGAAGATTAGCCTAGAAGATTAGGCCATACCTTGAAAATCGAAGCAGTTGCGGTAACCGCCAGAGTGCGGCACAGTAACCGCCTAAATTCAGAGAGATGCAATGAATTCGCTGCGCGCCTTCAACTTCAAACAATGGATAGATGATCATCGCGAATACCTGAAACCACCGGTGGGTAATCGCTGCGTATTTCGTGATTCAGAATTTATTGTGATGGTTGTGGGCGGACCTAATTCACGTACTGACTATCATGTCGATCCAAGTGAAGAGTTTTTTTATCAACTTGAAGGCAACATCACTCTAAAAACCATTCAGAATGATAAACCGGCTGATATCGAGATCCGTGAAGGCGATATTTTTCTTCTCCCTGCCAACATTCCCCATTCACCAAGACGCCCCGCCAATACTATTGGCCTTGTAATTGAACGCGCGCGCAAGCCACAAGAAATTGAAGGCTTTATTTGGTACTGCGAAAACTGTCATCACAAGCTGTATGAAGAGTTTTTGCACATCAGCAATATTGAAACCCAACTGCCACCTATTTTTAAGCGTTTTTATAATTCTGAAAGTAATCGTACCTGCCGGCACTGCGGCAATGTAATGGCCATTCCGGATAATCAACGATAATGCCCACGCTCAGTATTGAAATTGCTGGCCAACAATATCGTGCATATGCGGAATCGGTTTATGACATTTCCATTCCACTTGATTTTAATGCAACTCAACTACAAGCCTATGGTGCGCCAACAGCTCGTGCCACTACCTACCTTCAAGTAGGTTTCCTAGGCAACGTCCAACAAGGCGGCAGCTGTAATTGCCAAAGCTATCAAGTCATCCCTCATTGTCACGGCACACACACCGAAAGCGTGGGTCATATCACTCGAAGTGCGGTTGTGGTGAATACACTCGCCACTCAAGCACTAATGCTAGCAGAGCTAATCACAATTAAGCCAACTAAAATAACTAACAAGAATCAGATAGAAGACCAGTTGATCACTGCGAATGATTTGCAGCAGGCCATACAACCGCATGCACTCAAAGGACTCTCTGCAGTTGTGATTCGCACATTGCCGAATGATGCAAACAAGCTAACCAGGAATTACGACGCTCTGCCTTATCCAGCCTATTTCGAACCTGCCGCTTTAGCTTGGCTTGCCAGTATCGGCATTGAACATGTATTGGTGGATGTACCCTCGGTAGATCGTATGATAGATGGCGGTCAACTGCTGGCACATCGCGCTTTCTGGGGATTGCCTGTAGGTGACACTGAAGCCGCACATGCATCACGCCCTCAGGCCACCATCACTGAACTGATTTTTGTTCCCGATCATATTCAAGATGGAACTTATTTACTCAGTCTACAAATCGCACCTTGGTGCACTGATGCCGCGCCAAGTCGACCTTTATTGTATCCATTACTATCTCAATGACTTCGCAGACATCACTTAATACAGCACGCAACCGAGCGCTGGCATTAGATCAAGCCGATCCCTTAGCGGCTTATCGCAGTCAATTTCATATACCTCAGACGACCAATGGCAATAAAGTCCTGTATTTCTGCGGACACTCTTTAGGGCTACAACCGAAAAACACTGCTGCTTTAGTACAGCAAGAATTGCAACACTGGCAACAAAATGCAGTTGAAGGCCATTTCACAGGCGCACGTCCGTGGCTGTCCTATCACGAACAACTGACTCAAGGTTTGGCAGAACTCTGTGGCGCGCTCCCAATCGAAGTTACCGCCATGAATTCACTAACCGTGAATCTGCACCTACTGCTTATCAGCTTTTATAAACCCACAGCTAAACGTCATAAGATCCTTATTGAAGCAAATGCTTTTTCGTCAGATCGCTATGCAGTCAGCTCACAGTTAACACTGCATGGCTATGATCCAGAAACTAGCCTAATCGAACTTAATCCTCGACTTGGTGAGGATGTTTTACGTACTGAAGACATTCTTTCCCTAATAGAACGTGAAGGTCATGCGATTAGCGCTCTAGTCTTGCCCGGCGTTCAATACCTCACGGGGCAATATCTGGATATTCCACGCATTACACAAGCTGCACACCAACAAGGCTGCGTTATCGGTTTTGATTTAGCGCATGCGATTGGTAACGTACCGCTGCAATTACATGAATGGAATGTCGACTTCGCCGTTTGGTGCGGTTACAAATACTTAAATAGTGGACCCGGTGCTATCGGCGGTATGTTTGTGCATGAGCGTCACGCGCAACGCCCAGAATTACCGCGCCTAGCAGGTTGGTGGGGTCACGATAAACAGACTCGGTTTACCATGCCGCATGACTTCAGTCCGTTACTTGGCGCTGAAGGTTGGCAGTTATCCAATCCACCCATACTGGCCTGCGCACCACTCATCAGCTCGCTGGAAATTTTCTATTCTGCAAGACTGTCTAAGCTACGCGCAAAATCAGTACAGCTAACGGAGTTTTTATATGGCCTACTCACTGCGCACTGCCCCAAGGTCTCGGTCATCACACCGAGCGACCCATCTCAACGCGGTTGCCAATTGTCATTGCGACTAGCAATGAGTCCATCTAAAGCTAAACGCATTTACGAAGATTTAGCTTTACAAGGCATCATGTGCGACTGGCGCGAGCCCGATATTATTCGCGTTGCCCCAACACCGCTCTATAACACTTATTTTGAAGTATTCACTTTCGTAGCAACCCTTCAGAGCATGCTCAAATGAGCATCGACTCACCTCTTACCATCACCGGCGCTGGACCGGCCGGTAGTTTGATGGCTGTGTTACTGGGCAAAAAGAATATTCCAGTTCGCGTAATCGAGCGTCGCCCTGATCCACGTAAACATCAGGAAAGCGCTGGACGTTCAATCAACCTAGCGCTTGCAGATCGAGGAATTCACGCCCTTAAACAAGCCGGCGTCTTTGAATCTGTTGCACCACTCATGGTGCCCATGCCTGGTCGTTGCATACATGACCTAAATGGTCAAACTCAGTTTATTCCCTATGGACAGCACAACGACGAAGTAATTTACTCGATTTCTCGCAATGAACTGAATAACGTACTACTAACTCATGCAGAACAGTTACCCTCAGTACAAATTCAATTCTCCACTTCATGTAATGACATAAACTTCGAAAAAAAAGAATTACTCCTTGAAGATGAAATTCTTCGCAGGCAAATTAAGCTGCCTTTTTCTTTTTTAATTGCTGCCGATGGTGCCAATTCACCAATCAGAAAATCACTGACCGCACGATTACAGTCCGAAACCTCTATCAACATCCTGCCACATGGCTATAAAGAATTGACACTGCCCGCCTCGGCGACGGGTCAATATCAACTCGATCCCCATGCGCTGCACATCTGGCCGCGAGGCGGCTTTATGCTGATCGCACTGCCCAACATAGATGGCTCTTTCACTGTCACTTTGTTCTTACCCTTTGAAAACTCCATCACCGCGCAAGACAGCTTCAATGGACTAAAAAACAAAGAACATATTAAGCACTTCTTCCATAAGCATTTTCCTGATGCGGCTGCTCTCATGCCAAACCTAGCCGATGAATTTATGACGCACCCCACGGGCAAGATGAGCACCATCCATACTTCAACTTGGACTGATCAGCGTATCGTTCTAATTGGCGATGCGGCGCATGCGATCGTACCGTTTCATGGACAGGGTATGAACTGTGCCTTCGAAGACTGCATCGAGCTCGACCAACTGATGCAGCAACATGATCTGATGAGTGCCTTCACCCAATTTGAACAGCTTCGCCGCCCTAATTCCCAGGCGATAGCCACTATGGCTTTAGAAAATTACATTGAAATGCGCGATACCGTCAGACACTCAAAGTTCCAATTACAGAAGGCATTGTCTTTCAAACTAGAAAACCTTCATCCCAAACAATTCATCCCGAGATATTCCATGGTGATGTTTCATCACGAAATTAGCTATGCGACCGCTTTTCATCGTGGACAAATTCAGCAGTCTATTCTTAACGAATTAACTCAGGATGCAGAGACCCTAGACCAGATAAATCTCGACCGAGCAACTGCACTAATACACAGCAAGCTCCCACCACTGTCATAGCTGAGCCCGCTGAAGACAATACCTTGGCTCATATTCCATACCAATGCGGTAGAATGCTCGCCTAACTTTCCAAAGTACATCATGCACATACTGCTTGTTGAAGATCATCAAGATATCGCCGAAAACATCAGCGATTATTTTGCCGCCAAGGGCGACCAAGTCACACACGCTAGCGATGGCGTACAAGGCTTGGCGCTGGCGCGAGCCAATCAGTACGATGTGATCGTATTAGACGTCATGTTGCCGGGCATGAGTGGCATCGAACTATGTCGTCAACTGCGCTCTACGCACAACATCACTACACCTATTTTGATGCTAACTGCTAGAGATTTACTCACTGACAAGGTCGCAGGATTTGATGCAGGTGCAGATGACTATCTGATTAAGCCTTTTTCATTAGTTGAACTTAGTATGCGCCTCAAGGCACTGACACGTCGACATACGCCAGCAGTTGCAGCCACCAAAATCACAGTCTGTGATCTCACATTTGATTTACATACACTTGAAGCAGAACGCTCAGGGCAAGCCATTAAACTCAATCCAACTACACGACGCTTACTGTCCATCCTGATACAGAATACTCACCGAGTCGTCACTCGAATTGAGTTAGAACAAGCCATATGGGGGTATGAAACACCTGAAGCGGACGTGCTACGCACCCATATGCACACGCTTCGGACAGCGATTGATAAAGGCTTCACGCCACGCCTACTACACACCATTCATGGCACGGGATATCGCCTGTTTGTTGATCCGGATGACACTCAATGAAGTTGCGCTGGCCCGACATCACTATCGCGGGTATTCATCTAGCGCACATGAATCTGCGGCAACGGATTGCTGGCACCATTTTGGCCTTAGTCACCGCGGCAGGTTTAATCCTCGTCATTGCCACCCTGCTAGCCAACCGACACCTTGAACAAGATGTGACTTACGACCTGCTGTCAGAAGAGCTCAGTCATTTTCAGCAGCGACTCCACCAAGATCCCGGCATTGAGCCTGTACATTCAGCACAACTGAACATCTACCGTTCACGCGATTTATCTGAGTTACCTACACCTATCGCCCGCTATGCACCCGGCCGCTATGGTCCGGTGCGTATTAACAGTCGGTATTTACGTGTTCTAGTTAGAGATACTGAATTTGGTCGCCTGTATATTACTTATGACATCACCACTCAACTCAATTACCAACGCATTGTGGCTTTGATTCTTTCTATTGGCTTAATTATCACTCTAGTCCTCACTGCTTGGCTGGCTTACACATTGTCAGGTCGTTTGGTAGATCCTATCAAACAGTTAGCATCCCGCTTGAATGACATTGATCCAGGCGAGCGTCACCTACGCATTAGCCAAGACTTTTACGGCAATGAACTCGAACCAATTGCAAGCTCAGTAGATACTTTTCTCGAACGTCTCGATGGGTTTGTAGAACGCGAACAATCTTTCACTGCAACGGCCAGTCATGAACTACGCACGCCGCTAGCGGTCATTCAGGGCGCCGTAGAGCTCCTCAAAGATCAACATGAAGGCAGACCCCATTCACAAAAAGCACTATCGCGCATTCAGCGTGCGGTGCGTGAGATGGCAGATTTTACTGATGCATTATTGTTGCTGTCTCGCGAAGAACGCGAAGTGGGCAGTAGCAAAGCGTTGTGTGAATTAAACAATTTGATTCCTCGTATTGTAGATGATCAACAAATCACTTCAGCTCAACAGATCCTACAACTTCAAGTTACAACTGACCCACCCGTGCGCGTAGCAGCGCCGGATAGCATGGTAACGATGGTCGTCAGCAACGTGATTCGTAATGCGCTACAGCACAGCGAAGGACAGCCGGTACAGTGTGTGCTTAAGGGCAGCGAATTTTCAGTCACCAATCACGGCCAGATTGAGGCTCAGCAACTGGAGCACATTTTTAAGCGCGGCTACACCACCCGCAATGGCGGGCATGGCATGGGGTTGTACCTAGCCAAACGAATTTGCGATCGTTATGGCTGGACTATTAATGTCACCAATCAGCCCGATCGCGTCGATGCGCATATTTCGTTTATGCCGCACGCGTAATCGCTGCTTCAGCGGCGTTAGTCGGTTAAAATCCTGCCTTTAATGACTCGACTGTGACCTTCATGACTGAACGCGAACAAATGCACTACGACTACCTCGTTGTCGGCGCAGGCCCAGCGGGTCTGGCCAGTGCAATTCGTCTTAAGCAATTACAGCCCGAGGCCAGCGTCTGCGTTCTTGAAAAAGCAGCCTCAATCGGCGCGCAGTCCATATCTGGCGCAGTATTGGAACCTGGCCCACTGGATGCGCTGCTGCCACAATGGCGCGAGCAATATACCGGTATGAAAATACCGGCCGGTCGTGACGAATTTCGTTACTTCACTCGATCTCGTTCCTATCGTCTACCTTTGCCACCTACCCTACGCAACCATGGCAATTTCATTGTTTCCTTATCGCAACTAACCGCGTGGTTAGGCAGCCAAGCTGAAGCCTTAGGCATAGATGTGTTTCCCGGATTTGCTGCAGCATTACCGCTGTACAATAAAGACACAGTCATTGGCGTACAGATTGGCGATATGGGTCTCAATGCAGATGGCAGCGAAGGCCCCCAGTTCTCACCAGGAATTGAAATACTCGCAAAGACCACACTGGTCGCTGAAGGATGTCGCGGCTCTTTAACCAAGCAACTGATTCAAAAGTTCCACTTGGATGCAGGTAAGTCACCCGCCACTTTTGGCTTGGGCTTTAAAGAACTCTGGCAACTGCCTAGCGGCCGAACACAGCTCGGGCTCATCCAACACAGCGCGGGCTGGCCTCTAGATCACAACACTTATGGCGGTAGCTTTGTCTATCACCTTGATCACAACCGAATTTATATTGGATTTGTAGTCGGATTGGATTATCAAGATCCAGACTTCGCACCCTTTGAAGCCTTTCAGCAATTCAAACATCATCCATCAATAAAACCTTTATTAGAAGGGGGTGAGTTACTTTCTGCAGGCGCACGAACCATTGCTGCCGGCGGCTGGCAATCATTACCCAAGCTTGAGATGCCCGGCGCGCTATTGATCGGTGATGCCGCAGGCACGCTAAATGTTGCAAAAATTAAGGGCATCCATCAGGCGATACGCGCGGGCATGTGTGCCGCTGAACACTTAACCAATACGGGCAGCGCTGTCGGTTTTGATGCGTTCTTTCGCAACTCAATAGGCGGTAAAGAATTATTCAAAGTACGCAACATTAAGCCTGGATTCAAACGAGGGTTCTGGCCAGGCTTTATTAATGGCGCACTTGAAACACTCACCGGCGGTCGCACCCCTTGGACGCTTCAACATCATGCAGATGCATCCCAACTTAAAAAGCGCGGTGAATTGACCACACCCAATCGAGGCTGGAATGATCGCACTTTGAAACCTCGCGATCGGGCAGCATCCGTATTCTTTGCCAACAATGTCCATGAAGAGTCACAACCTGTACATCTAAAAGCCGCTGATACCAGCATTTGTGCGACCACCTGCGCAACAGAATATGGCAACCCATGCGAACGCTTCTGCCCTGCCGGCGTGTATGAAATGATTCCTGATGCAGCAGGTGGCAAACGCTTACACATTAACGCGGCTAACTGCGTGCACTGCAAAGCCTGCGATATTAAAGATCCTTACGGCATCATCACTTGGACCCCACCAGAAGGTGGCTCAGGTCCAAATTATCAAGACCTATAAGCAAGAAGATGAGTCATTCTGATAAACACAGCAGCACTTATCTGCATGCACCACAGCAGATCGAATCGCTGGTTGCATATTATGAGAGCGAACTGAGTCGACTTGAACATCAAGCCGATCCAATCCAACGCCATGCAGTTGTACAACTTGAAGAACTTCGTCAGCGCTTGATTAAAAACGCCCAGCCAAAAACCTTTTGGCAAAAAGTTTTACCGATAAATAACAACCTTAATGCCCCTGAACGCGGACTGTATTTTTGGGGCGGCGTCGGCCGCGGAAAAACCTGGTTGATGGATATGTTTTATCATAGCCTACCGTTTAAGCAAAAACAGCGCAGTCACTTTCACCGCTATATGCAATTTATTCATGAAGAACTGAAAACTCATCGTAACCGCGCCGATCCATTAGACATCATCAGCGAGAAAATAGCGCGTAAAACACGGGTGTTATGCTTCGATGAACTGTATGTTTCTGACATTGCCGACGCCATGCTATTAGGCAATTTATTCCGCGGGTTGTTTGATCGTGGCGTTGCCTTAGTAGCCACCTCAAATTGCGCTCCTGATGAACTATATAAAGACGGTCTACAACGCGCGCGTTTTTTGCCCACGATTAAATTACTCAAAGATAATACTCAGGTGTTCAATCTAGACAGCGGGATTGATTATCGACTACGACACCTAGAACATGCGCGCACTTGGTTTGATATACACCAAACCGAAAATCCACATGAAATGCTGACGCTATTCAATCATCTGACAGAAGGCAGCGCTACAGAACACAGCACATTAGAACTCAACCATAGAAAACTGAAGGTTAGACGCCAAGGCAATAATGCACTTTGGTTTGAATTTAAAGAACTCTGCGATGGGCCACGCGGCCCTGCAGACTACATCGAGCTAGCGCGTTGCTATCACGCAATTTTCATCTCCAACATGCCGCAACTCAATGCATCCACTGACAATCAGGCGCGACGCTTTATTAACTTGGTTGATGAATTTTACGACCGAGGTGTAAAACTATTTGTTTCAGCAGCGGCCATGCCCGAAGAAATTTACCAAGGCACGCAACTTGGCTTCGAATTTAGACGTTGCCTAAGCCGTCTAACCGAAATGCAATCTCAGGAATACTTATCTCTACCCCATAAACCGTAGGCAGCAGGCTTACTTTATTATTTCACGCCACTCTAGGAACGTTTTATGCCCACAATTTCTATGTATAACGCATCCATACCGGCTTTTATCAAGATGCTCAATAATCTGAATGCCATTCTCGATAAGGCCAGCACTTGGGCACAAGCTAAAAAGATAGATGAAAAATATCTCATGGCCTCGCGGCTTGCGCCAGACATGCTGCCCTTCACCAAACAAATTCAGATTGCTACTGATATTGTTAAAGGCTGCGCCGCACGTCTTGCAGGCGTTGATGTTCCTAAATATGAAGATAATGAAGCCAGCTTTGCAGAACTCAAAGCCAGAGTCAGTAAAACGATTGTTTTTCTTGAAACAATCAAAGCCCAACAAATCGATGGCACTGAAGAAAAGTCCATCGAGCTTAAATTCGGTCCAAATTCTTTTATGTTCACTGGCTTGGATTATTTATTGACCTTTGCTAATCCAAATCTATATTTCCATGTCACTACGGCTTACGCCATCCTTCGCCATAATGGCCTTGAGATCGGCAAGAAAGATTACTTAGGCAGCTAAATAAAAAAGGGATTGTCGATGAGCGACAATCCCTGAATTGATCGGCAATTGATCGACTAAAAATTAATAACCAATCGCAATTCGCTTACCAATCGCTTTAGGCTTTTCCACTTCATCGATAAAGGCCACTGCGAAATCTTCTTGCGAGATGCCAGACTCTTTACCACTGGCATCAGTCAATACTTCATCGCCACCCACACGATATTTACCCGTACGAGTCCCAGCCGCAATGGTGCCGGAAGGTGACAACACCGTCCATTTCAGTCCTGGGGTTGCAGCATAGTGATCTAATACCAATTGATGGGCCTTTACTCGCCCATAAAACGCCGAGCCTTCTTGATACTTGCCGCTATTCAATCCCTGTACGCCATTACGAAATAGCGTGGCTTGGTTTCCCGTCTGTAACAATCGTGGAGTTTTTGCGCCTAGTTTTTTGAAGGCTTCGATATAGACCAGTGAGGCTTTGTTATCGACTGTTTCTTCAGCCGAGTTATCGGCACCATTGCCTCTGATCGACATAATCACCGCATCTGCGCCGGCAATAATTTCCAACATGGAAGCAAGATCGGTCACATCGCCTTTCACGGCTTTGAAGTTCTCATGCTTGACCGTAAAAGATTCCGGCTTACGTGATACACCAATGACATGATGTCCACGATTTAATGCCTCAGTGACCACTTTGGAACCGATGTTGCCACTGGCGCCGTAGATCACTATATTGGCAGCCGCCGCAAAAGAACAGCAACCCATTGCCGCCAGACCTAGCGCAATAACACTGAGTATTTTCTCAATCCTAATACGAATCATGCTAACCCCCCGTAAACCGGCCATAGATCGCAATGCAGATAACTTAATACAGGAAACTCAGCGGAGAATACGTCGCTGAAATCAGCGGGGCAAATAATTTAGGTCAAGATTTATAACCGCGCCGTCTCTAGCTTTCTAATGCGCGATTTTTATAGATAAACCAAGCCAGATCCAGCAATGCGATACCGGTCAGTACCCACGACAGAACATAGACCAGTTCTACATATTTCTGGTCTGAAAATCCGATAGTGGCGTCATACAACCACAACAAAAAAACCACCATGCCAAAGCGCTCCCACCAGACAAACATAGGCTTACTTTTCCGGCTTTTAAGCTCTTCAGAGTAGCTGGCGAGTATGAGACCGATTTTCATGCTTTCGACGTCCATTGTTAAGTCTGAACTGCCCGCATTTTACCGGCATGTCAAACTCATTCAATTCAAATATTCCATAACAAAGCAATCTCCAAGACATTTGGGAGATCCACTAGCCGTTTTTACCTAACTTACGGTTAGAATCAAGGGCATGCGCAAAAAGACTTACCCTTGGCTTGTATTGGCCGCACTCATCGTCGCAGGCGTAGTTTATGGCCTGTGGCACACCAAACCTCTGCAGGTCGACACCACTCAAATCAAACGCGGCACTGCGGTTCAGGCCGTATATGCCACCGGCGTGGTCGAACCGACCATCAACGTCCCTATTGCGCCGCGCGCCGCAGGCAAACTGATTGAACTGCTAGTCGACGAAGGAGCGCAGGTGCGCAAAGGTCAACTGATGGCCAGACTTGAAGATGCCAACCTACAACACGGTATTGAGCAGCTCCAAGCCCAAGAACATTTCGCCAAGTTGGCGCTAGATCGTCAGGAACACATCGACAAACTGGGCTTAGGTATTAAAGCCGAACGCGATAAAGCCTACGCCGAATGGAAAGCCGCCAAAGCCGCCACTGATAGAGCGCAAGAAGAACGCTCCTTCATGTTATTGCGCGCACCCAGTGACGGCATTGTGATGCGTCGCGATGGTGAAGTCGGTCAATATATTGCCATCAATCAAGTGCTGTTTTATTTAGCCGTAGCTGGCGATCTGCGTATTTCTGCCGATGTAGACGAAGAAGATATCCCACTAATTACCAAGGGTCAGTCGGTGTTGATTCGCGCCGATGCCTATCCTACTCAAGTGCATGAAGGCCAAATCCTCGAAATTACGCCGCGCGGTGATTCCACCACTCGTAGCTACCGCGTGCGCATTAGTCTGCCGAAAGATACGCCACTGAAGGTAGGCATGACCACCGACAGCAATATCATTATTGAAAAGCACGAGAATGTATGGCTGTTGCCCGCCAGCACCGTAAGCAACAACAAAGTATGGTTGATACGTAACCAACAAGCACAGCACGTCGAAGTAAAAACGGGTATCAGCGGCGAGCGAGAAGTTGAAATTGTCGACGGACTCAGGCCTGAAGACGTTGTAATTCTCACCCCACCGGCCGAACTTAAAACGGGACAACGCGTTACACCCACTACAACAGTCGCTGCCAGCAATAGTTCCGCCAAGTCATAACATGCGTTTACAACTTGGCATTGCAGTCACTCACCTACTGGCACGCAAACGCCAGACGCTGGTGTCGTTATCAGGCATTGTCTTGGGCACGGCGTTTTTCTTGGCCGTATCCGCATTGATGCAAGGCTCTGAAAAAGATTTCATTAAACGTTTAGTCGATAACAGTCCGCACATCACCGTCTCAGATGAATATCGTGGCGCGGATATTCAACCTGCGGACATGAAATGGCCTGATGCGGCCGTCAACATCCGCAGCGTCAAACCTCAAACCGAGGTGCGCGGCATTCGTGGACATCAGCAAAAACTGGCGTTTATTGAATCCATTCCCGGCTTACGCGTTGCGCCTGCGCTCACGGGTTCGGTGGTACTGACCTTTGCAGGCCGCATTCAGGGCGTCTCATTGACTGGACTGGTTCCGGAAAGCATGCGTGAAGTATCTTCGATTGAAGAAAAAATGATTGAAGGCTCGTTAGAGGCGCTCAATGTCAATCCAAACGGAATTATTGTCGGCATAGGTCTGATTAATAAATTCAAACTCGCCATGGGACGTAATGTCACTGTCACCACCTCTGATGGCGTAGTACGTAGCATGAAAATTGTCGGCATTTTCCGCACCGGTACGGCCAACTACGATGAAACACAAACTTATGCGTTACTGAAAAAAGTACAGTCGTTACTCAATCGCCCCAATCGTGTAAATCGCTTTGTGATTCAACTCAATGATCCCAACAAGGCGCGTGATGTCGCCACTATTATTGAGCAGCGCATCGGCTATAAAAGTGTTTCTTGGTTAGAAGCTTCAGAAGACATCATGAGTTTGCTGACGGTACGCAATGTCATCATGTATAGCGTAGTTACCGCGATTCTGGTTGTTGCTGCCTTTGGTATTTACAACACCATTTCTACCATTGTGATGGAAAAGACACGCGACATTGCCATCATGAAATCCATGGGCTTTCACGCCAGTGATATTCGACTCATTTTTTTAAGCGAGGGCCTAATCGTCGGCCTTGTCGGCAGCCTACTCGGAATTTTGCTGGGCTTAGGACTGATGTGGATACTTGATCAAGTCACTCTACCCGTCTCGCAATTTGGCGGCCCCACACATCTACCGGTGTACCGCGGCCAGCGACAATTCTTTATCGCATTTGGCTTTGCCATGATCTCAGCAATTGCGGCATCGTATTTACCGGCAAATAAAGGTGGTCGAGTTCATCCTGTAGATATTCTACGGGGGTCGATGTGACCACGCTGTTAAAAGCGCAATCGCTGGTACGCACCCTACCACTGACTGTACCGGTCACGTTGGTGCAGGACATCTCTCTTGAAATCGACCACGGCGAATTTGTAGCCATCATGGGTCCCTCAGGTTCAGGCAAATCTTCACTGCTGTATTTATTGGGCTTGCTAGACATTC
Source organism: Pseudomonadota bacterium (assembly GCA_947453225.1). Classification (GTDB taxonomy): domain Bacteria; phylum Pseudomonadota; class Gammaproteobacteria; order Steroidobacterales; family Steroidobacteraceae; genus CAILZL01. The sequence continues at coordinate 2,700 of CANGFV010000031.1, read as the reverse complement.
CCACGAGTGGTCGGTTGTGGCTGGATGGCCAAGAAACTTCTGGATTTGATGAAGATACGCTTGCCGACATTCGCCTCTCAAAACTGGGCTTTGTGTTTCAGTTTCATTTTCTGCTCGCTGAATTTACTGCGCTCGATAATGTCATGCTACCCATGCGCAAACTTGCAAAGCTCAGCGAGCTACAAATCCAGCAACGCGCTGAACAATTACTCAAAGATTTAGGCATGGCAGATCATCGCCATAAACGACCGGATCAACTATCGGGCGGACAACGACAACGCGTTGCTATTGCCAGAGCACTGGCTAATGATCCACTGATTATTTTGGCAGATGAACCGACGGGTAATTTGGATTCGGTGTCTTCAGCGAACGTCAAAGAAATTTTGCGTGACTTAGCGACTCATCAAGGCAAAACCATCATCACCGTCACGCATGACCCTGTGTTTGCCAAAGCAGCAGACCGAAGAATTGGGCTTGTCGATGGTCGAATCGACGATCAGTGGGTGCATCCAGGCTTACAGAAATAACGCCTCCTTAGAAGCTCACGCCCACTAAATTAATACTCACTTTAGCAATTAAACCACCCAATACAGCGCCTACAAGCACATCCGTGGGATAGTGCATGCCCAATACTACGCGCGATAAGGCTACCAATATCGCAAATGGAATCACCAACCACGCCATCATCGGCACGTAGAAGCTAAACAATATGGCGAAACAAACGGCGTGCAGGGTGTGGCCAGAAGGAAAGCTATAGCGATCTAGCGGCGCAACACCGGCACTAATGCCAAGATGGGAAATGAAAGGCCGCTCACGTACCCAACGATGCTTAATGAACTTATACAAGGCCAACCCAACACCAGCGGTCAGCGCAAACTGTACAGACCATTGAACACCTTTCGTGCCGTAAAGAAAGGGCAGTAACAACATCAAGGCATACCACAGTACCCCATCGCCCAATCGACTGATGACTGCGAAGCATTGACGTACTGCGCGGCGTTTCGACCAGCGATTAAACTTCAAGCACAGACTTAATTCCGCTGAATCGAATTTGCGAAATAATTCCGCGGCGTTCGCTATAGGCATGAACTCTGTCCTCGACGGTACATAAGCACACTAAAATTCATGCCCGTACTTTCGCAACTGAATGCTACGGTTCAATTAATTCCATATGACACTTTTATGAAATTAACTACCGCGAACGTTAATTCAGCCCAACTCCCTGCAAACACTCGCCAATCAACCCACGCAACTTCGTTTTACAGTTGCATACAGCTGCACTAACCGCTCGGTCATGGCCTGCGTACTCCACCCCGCTGCTGTTTTTCGAGCACCAATAGATAACTGTGCTCGCTTTTGCGGATTTGTCAGTAATCTACTCAGCTCATTTGAGAACTGTTGTTCATTCTCATGAGCAATCACGGCACCCTCCGCACCCTCCAAAATGTCTCGTGTGCCCATGTAAATCGTTGAAAGTACCGGCGTACCCTGTGCCATAGCTTCCAGCAAGACCAACCCTTGAGTTTCAGTACGCGAGGCAAAAACAAACACATCACCGGCGCTATAACAATCAAGCAACTGCGTATCTCGATCTAAATAACCAACAAATCGTGTGGCTTGATCAATGCCAAGTTGCTGCGCCAACTTTTGTAAATGCGGCACTGCAGGCCCTTCACCCACAATGAGTAACAAAGCATCGGGTAACTGCTTGAGCGTGTGCTGAAATACCCGCAACAGAAAATCGATATTCTTTTCATGCGCCACACGCCCGATGTACAACGCCACCGGTCGAGTCGACTCAATACCGTAAGCATTGCGAAAACGCGCGCCATCCCCTTGTTGAAACTGACTGGCCTGCAAACCCGTAGGCAAAATGCTGATCGGCGCTGCCACACCATAATTCAGCAATGCATCACGCATGGCTCGCGATGGAGAAATCACGTGACTTACTGCATTGCACTGTGACACCGTAAAGCGTCTAGCCACCCAGCGCATTAAACTACGCGGCAGAAATGGAATGTAGTGATACAAATATTCTTCGAAGAAGGTGTGATAACTCTCCACCACGGGCAACTTCAATTCTTTCGCCAGCGTCAGTCCCAAGTAATGCGCCACAAACGGCGTTTGAATATGCAACACATCAAAGTTCATTGCTCGTAGCTTTGGGATGAGCTGCAGAATCTTGTTCTTAATCATGAATCGATCCTCAGGATCTCTGGGAATCGACCGTGATGGAATACGAATCAAATCAGCATCAGGATGGCTTTGATCATAGACATCACTATGAGGATAGTGCGGCGCAATCAAGGTCACCTGATGACCCTGCGCCTTTAATTCATACCGAAAAGAACGGATTGAGGTCGACACCCCGTTGACGCGCGGGAAATACACGTCCGAAATCATCAACACACGCATGCGATCCACCTACTGTCATCGACTTAAGTCGATGACAGTACCGAATCTGTATGACAAACAGATTGCGATACACAGCAAACGATTATGCTACGAAGCAAGAGTTATTGACTGCGCTGGGCGCTATTGAATGGGAAAGTGGTGGGCCGCCTCGGACTCGAACCGAGAACCAAGAGATTAAGAGTCTCCTGCTCTACCAATTGAGCTAACGGCCCAGCGTTGCGCTGAGATGGGGTGGACGATGGGACTCGAACCCACGACGGCCGGAATCACAATCCGGGGCTCTAC
>CANGFV010000030.1 GCA_947453225.1 Pseudomonadota bacterium | reverse complement strand
GCAACTGCGCCAGGACCCATGCCAACAGCGCCGCCGCCCGGTGGGCCACCAAAACCACCTTGAGAGACCCAATAGCCTTCAAAGTTAGGTTTACCATCGGCAGTGCGCGCTGCGCGTGTTGAGCTTTGTGCATTGCTATTGGCAACCGCAGTGATTCTTTGTTCACGCCCAATAGTGCGCCCATCGGCTAGCGTAATTTTATTGGTGTAGCACACATTATCTTCACGACGTGCAGGTGAGCCGTTGACCTTAACTTTTGTACCTGCAGGAAATAGTGCTGTGGTCCAGCCCATGCGATCTAGCGAGGCTTTGGCAGGTAATTCACAACGCCATTCCACCGACTGACCGGTGCTATTGGTGACATTGAAGTACAGATAAGCATGCGGATTTACCAGCATGAATTTGGTCACTGTGCCTTCAATATCGGTTGATTTACTTAAATCAAAATGAGGTGCGGCAGAGTGATGTGCCGCTGCGTTAGTGATCAATGCAACCGAGAGTGCTATTGAAATGTAGAGCAAAGATTTCATGGTATGACTCTCTAATGCGTTGTGGTTGGTGTGTACGCCAGATTACTGCACGGCCGGCGGAGTGTACGGCAGGATAGTGCCATCGGCTAATGTCACGCGAGCAATTAATCCAGTTTTAGTGCCATCTTTTGCCGGGCTGTAATGAATGGTCAGTACATCGCCTTTCTTGAAAGTTTTTGCTGACCATCCAGTGCGCGACAGTAGTCCAGGTGCACGACCTTCAAAAGCCCACTCGATTTTGCCCCCTTTGCCATCATCCACTGCAAGATAAATCCAAGTATGTGGATTAGTCCATTTCCAGTCAGTGACGGTGCCGGTGGCTTCTTGAATTTTTAAAGTTTCAAATGCCACATTGCTGTGATGCGCAACTGCGGGGGCGATGCTGAAGCCGCTCATCGCAAGTAATACAAACATTAAATAGGTGCGCAAATTCATCTCGATTCTCGATGTTAATGATAGCCAGGTGCCAGCACTAAGCCTTCAGCACAGGCAAACTCGCGCAGTTCATCATGTGGCGGCGAGGCTTTGCGATAAGTGCGCGTGACCTGCCAAGGTTTAGTAAAAGCCTTAGGATCTGTGGCAGTAATTTGATCTTCCAGCAAACCTGGACTAACGAAGCGAATACGTTCAGTAACTGTTAACGCATCACTGTGGGGTGAACCGCCACCATCTAGTTGACTCTCTGCGCGCAGTGCCACGGTTTCAACCACCAGTGTGTCACCGTCCCAATGTCCGGTGGAATAACCCGCAAAGGTGGGGTCATCGAAATGTTTTTGAGTGGGTTTACGACCATCCAAATAAATACGGCGCAGCGCATCCATCCATTCGCTGAAGATGGTGATCTTGTCCTTGGTTTGCATGATCTCCATGCCATACACCATGCCCATCATAAAGGGCATGCCGGGCGGTAAGCATTTGGCTGAACTGTCGTATTCAGGTAAACCGGCGGTACGTGATTTGGCGATGATGTCCCACTGAGCGAGATACTCATCATTCAAAGGCGGCAAATTAGTGGGACGACCTAAAGAACCATCATTCACTGGTGCAGATGACTTGGGCGGAGGCGGTGGCGGCGCACCTGGCGCAGGTTTGCCTGGTGGGACAGGATCATTGCCGCCGCCGAGATTTTGCACATTAAAGAACACCCCAGAGAAATCAGGCACCGCAGCCGATTGTGCGGGTGTGGCTGCATTCAGCGCAGTGATCGGGCCACAGGCTAGCGCCAGTAAGGTTAGGGGTAGGAGGGATTTAGTGATCATCAGTGCAATCTGCTTTAACTGAAGAAAAGGCAGCAAAATGAGCAACGATTGTAGCAACATTGTCTATGGGCAATGTTTAGAAAGCGGCCCGATTGGCGCTTACTGGATTAAGTTTGGTCAAGATAGGTACAAGATCAGCCAGTGGTTTGATGTAATGCACCGCCTATCTCTGCGGTAAGTATCGTACTGAGTTTTTTATTTATTAAGGTGATGCATATGACTGCTTCTTTGTTTCAACGCTTACTCACCCTGTTTGTGATCGGTGTGTTGTTGGGCCAAGGTGCGCCTGCGGCTACTGCACAGGCTACTTACAAGCTCGGTACCTTTGAACGCAATGGCAAATCTTTTGTCGGTGTGGTGCTGCGCGATCAACTGGTGATTGATTTGGCTGCTGCCAATACTGCAATCAAAAAGCCAGCATCAACAGTGAAGGCGCCTACTGATATGTTGGATTTAATTACGCGCTATAACTCGGGGCTGCGTTCGCGCATTGTAGATATCGTTGCAGTGGTCAATGCCGCGCCGGCGACTCAGAAGTTGGCTTATGTGCATACGCTGAAAGATGTGCGAGTACGACCACCACTACAGCCGAGCAAGATGTTGAACACTGCGATTAATTATCGAGCCCATGCTGCGGAATCAAATAGTATGCGAAACATTACCGTGTCCGCTGATAGTGTGCCCGGTGCGGCACCAGCCGGTACTAAGAGTGCAACGGCTATTTGGGAGCGTGCAGCTGATGATGAGCGCTGGAATCCGTACATGTTCTTAAAATCTACTTCGGCCATTATCGCTGAAGGTGAACCTATTCTATTGCCGGTTGGGCGTAAGATGATTGATTGGGAATGTGAGCTTGGCGTGGTCATTAGCCAAAAGGCCAGTCGAGTGCCACTTGCGCAAGCAACTGACTATATCTTTGGCTATACCTTACAAAACGATGTGTCAGATCGTGAAGGTCGTGGTGATACGCGTTACGGATCGGACTGGTTGATGGGTAAATCGCACGATACATTTGCGCCACTCGGGCCATTCATCGTGCCGAAGGAATTTGTACCTAATCCACAGAATCTACCGATTCGCTTTACGCTCAATAATGAAGTGATGCAGGAAGACAATACTTCATTAATGATTCACACGGTGTTTGAGCAAGTGGTGTATGCCTCAAATATTCTTACCCTGCAAACAGGCGATGTGATTGCTACCGGTACCCCTGGCGGTGTGGGTGGTGGACGTAAGCCGCCAATTTATTTCAAAGATGGTGATAAATCGATCTGCACCTACGAGGGTATTGGTACGCTGACCAATCCAGTGAAGGCGCTGTAAAGCGCCTTGATGGCTTACGGCTTTGACATCAGCAGTTGAGTGAGTGACATCAGTGCAGCAGTGGTGATGCAGCAGGCCAGTAGCGTGACATAAAAATTAAACCCATTGCGCAACATCAATGGCATTAACAAGAACATGGGCAAGGTGGGGAGCGCGTACCAAAAAGTGTCCGCAGATATGGCGGCTACTTTATTGATGTCTTTGCTTTCAATATAAATCCAGCACAGCGCAATGGTGGAGACTAGCGGCAGTGCCAGAATAAAAGCCGCCAACGCGGTGCTGCGTTTGCTGAGTTCAGTGGCCAGTAGAATGATTAGCGCACTTAACAAGGTTTTAACTGCATACAGCATGGCCGCTCCGCTGATGTTGCTATGACCAGTGAGAGTAATTTTTCAGTAAAAACTAAATGCTTCAATGCCTGAGCCGGCAGGCAGCCAGTCGATGGGCTTGGCTGAAGCTACATCAATGATTGTTACAATGCCGCAGTCATGATTAGCCACATACAAAGTTTTGCTGTCATCAGAGAACGCCAACCCTTGCGGTCCCTTGGCGATAGGAATGAGCACATGGTGCTGCGGATGATTGCCATCATGAAGATGTGCCGTGCCGCCCGCATAATTACAGGTTGCTAAGTAACGACCATCGGGTGAATAACGGGCATGCACGAAGCGACTGGCTTTGTGACTACTTAACACCGCGCCATTAAAAGAGTGACGTTCGATAATGCGTTCTTCGTTCATATCAATGATTAGCAAGTCTTGCTTGGCTTTGTCGAAGGTAATCATTCGATGGCCATCAGGTGCGGTAGTGAGACTGGTGGCGCCACTGGGTAGCGCGATGCGCGTACGTACTCGATGTGACTGACAATCAAACACCAACACATCATCACCCTTGCCCGTGCAATACAGGGCAGTGCCTTCATCATTGATTTCTAGTGTGCGTGGCGGTTGTTGTGGTTCGCCTAATGACCAAGCGCTGATGAGTTTGCGCTGTTGCGTATCGACCAAGCCTATTTCATTGCTCTCAAAAGTGACCCACAAGTTGCCTTGTAGATCGAATTTCATGCCATGCGGTCCGACATGTGGGTGCGTGTCGATACGGTCAATGACGCTGCGGGTGGCTAAGTCAATCACCCAAATTAAATACGCCGGTTCAAGCAGCGCGCCGACACCTTCGGCATTACGTCCCCATTTTCCAAACTGTGCAACGTAGCCCAACGTGTGATCCGGCGAGATCACCATTTCATGCGCACCAGGAATAGCAATTGATTTTTGTATGGCTAATGTTTTTGGATCGAGAAACAGTGCAGAGCCACCTACTTTATCTACGGCCAACATCCCCGTGGTGCCGTTGGGATTATTCACTCGCCATAGCGTGCTAGGCGTCGGTGCGGGTGCGGGATTGAGTGTGGAAGGTGGCGTGTTGGAGTGGGGCATTGTTACTGGCTCTGCTCGCGGCTTCTTATCAGTGTGCTGAGTCTATCCATTTCAATTCAGAATACCTATAGCGTGCCTATATAGAATGGCTGTAGCGCGAGCATGAGTTGTGTTACGTTTATCTCATGCAAAGGTAGTAATAAGTCCGGTATACCTATCCGACATTCAACACAGTAGGGGATTTAAAGCATGAAAATAGGCAAAATTCTGTTGGTACTGGCCATGGGGCTGTTTTTGACCTTAGCAGCCTTTAATAACAGCATGACGCTAGACGGCACATTTGCTGCGGTGAAGTCGGCAGTTGACATGCAGGGTACGTTCAAAGTGCCCGTGTTGATGTGGCGTGCCATTGAAAATCCAGTGTTGATTTGGTTGTGTGTGGCTGCCATTGTCATTACTGAAGCGGTAGCCGGTCTGCTGTGTTTGTGGGGTGCGTATCGTTTATGGGGCGCACGCAATTCGGGTAGCGCCTTTAATGCAGCTAAATCAACGGCGATGGTAGGTCTCTCGCTATGCGCAGTGTTGTATTTGCTGGGCTTTCAAGCCATTGCCGGTGAGTGGTTCATGCTGTGGCAAAATCGATCGGCACCAACATTGGATGAAGCGTTCAGAAATTTTGCCTCAGCGGTACTGGTAATGTTGTGGCTGAATGTTTCAGACGAATAACTTAAAAATATTCAGGCATACGTTGGCGCGTTGCCTAGCTTCCATTTAATACTGCAGCCAATGCTGGGGCGTTGGTTTGCCGGGGCAGGTAGTCCGGCGAGCAACGCATCAGTTGCCGCGCGCAAATCGCTTCCGCTGACTGGAATGTTATTGCGCGGACGACTGGCATCGAACTGACCGCGATAAAACAAGCGTTGTGCGCCATTAAATAAATATAAATCGGGTGTACACGCGGCTTGATAGGCCTTGGCTACCGCTTGGGTGTCATCTAATAAGTACGGAAAGCTGTAGTTAAATTGAGCGGCTTCAACCTGCATGCCCGCCGGCCCATCTTGTGGATAGGTTTCGATATCATTTGAAGCGATGGCCACCACTGCTAGTCCTTTAGCCTGATAGTCGCGCGCAAATTCAGCAAACTCGCGGCGAATGTGCTGCACAAATGGACAGTGGTAGCAGATGAAGGCGACTAATAAGCCTTTGGCATGGCTGAAGTCACTGAGTTGATACAACTGGCCATTGAAGTCATGTAGCGCAAAGTTGGGCGCTACAGTGCCTAAGGACAACATGGTGGATTCTTTGGCGGCCATAAGTGATGTATTTCTTTATGAGGTTGGATGTAGCCGACCCATGCTCGTCAGTCGCGGACCATAGTAGCTATCGTCTAGGGTGCGCAATTCAATGAGCTTTCCCGATTGCGGGGCATGCACGAAACGATTCTCGCCAACATAAATGCCGACATGAGAAATCTGCGGACTGGTCGTGATCTTAAAGAACAGCAGATCGCCGGGTTGCAGCGCAGCTCTGTCAATATGCGTTGAAGCTCGTTGTTGATCGGCGGCGGTGCGCGGCACGCTCAAGCCTAAAGCCTCATGGATGTAGAACACCAAGCCACTGCAGTCAAAGCCATCAAGATCCGCGCCACCATAACGATAAGGCTTCCCAACTAATGCCAACGCGCGCAGGGCAATTTCGTTGCCAAAGGCGTCAATTAATGAGCCGCTACCGCTGGGTTGATCGCCCAGATGTGCATCAGTGCGGGTATTGGCTACACTGCTACATGCAGTCAACAGACTGAGGATCAGTAGGAGGGCAAGGTGATTAAATATGGGCTTTTTCATCAGGCTCAGTTCGGTACAGTGCAGATCACACTACCCTGCGATCCTTCGCTGGTCTAGCATTGCCGTATTATCAAACAGATTAGGTATTCGATGTTTCCTGTTTCGTTGTTTTCTGTAACCGCTCGTCTTGCGCGTCTATCTTCAAGCGCCTTGCTGTATGGGTTGGGCCTGAGCATGGCCAGTGCGCAGAGTGTCGCGCCGATTACGACAGAGCCTACCGCCCGTAGCGCACCGACGCTGCCTACTGTGGCGGCGCAGGCGATTCGCGCCCATGCCGAATTTTTAAGCAGTGATTTACTCGAAGGACGCGCCACCGGTTCGCGTGGCTATGAATTGGCGGCCGCCTATGTGGCGGCGCAATTCCGGCAGTACGGCTTAACGCCTGCCGGTGCTGAGGGTGGATTCTTCAAATCAGTCCCTCTGATCGAAGCCACGGCCGTATTGCCCGGTTCATCCTTGGTGTTGCGCAATGAGGGCACCACCGAATTCGATTTCGGTAAGGATTACATACCTTCGGTGAATTTTTTTAATGCCAGTAGTGGCCTCTCTGCGCCGATGGTATTTGCTGGCTTTGGTATCGAAGCACCGGAATACAAATACAACGATTTAGCAGATCTAGATTTGCAAGGAAAAATTGCCGTCATTCTCGAAGGCGCGCCTGAGCGTCTGAATGATGAAGTGCGCAATGTGTATGGTTGGCCTGAAACCAAATTTGCCAGTTTGTCTAAAGCCGGTGCGATTGGTGTCATTGAAATTCATCCTGCCAATGAGAAGGGTTTGGGCAATGCACAAAACAGTTGGGAGCGTATTTCGGCGATGAGTTGGGTGTCGCAGATGCGCAAAATAAATACAGAAGGGCAGCCAGATGAGCGCTTTCCTGAGCTGAAACTGAAGTTTCGGCTTAACGCCGCAGCTGCAGTACCTCTATTTGCCAACAGTGGCCGTTCATTTGAACAGGTGATGCAAGCAGCGAAAGCTAGTGAAGTGGAAGGCTTTACATTAGCAGGCACGGTGACCATGAGCGCAACGACGGGCTTGCGTCGCATGGAAAGTAACAATGTGTTAGGTCTGATTCGCGGCAGCGATGCAAAGTTGCAGCAGGAATATATTTTGATCGCCGCACATCTTGATGGTTTGGGTCGTGGTTCGGCTGTTAATGGAGATTCAACGTATAACGGGTTGCAACGTAATGCTGTGGGTGTGGCCATGATGTTGGAAATGGCACGTGCCATAGCTGCGATGCCGAGCAAGCCGAAGCGTTCCATTATTTTTGCTGCAGTGACTGCAGGTGAGAAAGAGGCGCAAGGCTTAGGTGCATTGCTGAATGACGGCAGCGCACAAAGTCGTAATATCGTATCTGCGGTGGTGCTAGATACACCGCTACCCGTGACACGTACCAGTGATGTCATTGGTATTGGCGCTGATCAGTCGAGTATGGGTAATCGTTTGGTTGCGGCTGCGCAGCAACAAAATCTACGTATGGTGTTAAGCGATGATGTAGAGAATTCAGTACTAGTGTCGTCACTGGCGCCGCTGGTCAAAGCCGGTATTCCAGTGCTCGCGCTACGCGGAGGTAATCGTGCGCGCGATGGGCGAAATGTGCTGAGTATTAAAAATAATTGGCTGCAACAGCATATCAATCACCCTTCGGATGATTTGAGTAACACGCCGTTAGATAGCGCCGCTGCGCGTGAGTTGGTTAACTTAAATGTCGCGACGGTGCTTGATTTGGCCAATGATGCTGATCGTCCAGTGTGGTATCGCAGCAGTTTGGCCTATCGTAAGTTAAGTCGCGACTAAGTCTTATTTAACGGCCTTGAGTTCAGCCTCTAGTTGTTCCTTGGTCAAAGCCGCGGCAACGTTATGGCCATCAGAAAAATAAATGGTAGGCGTGCCATTTATTTTTAATTTCTGACCCAATTGCACTAAGGTATTCACTTCATCTGCTTTACACGTCGCCGCGGCTGGTTTTTTCTTCTTCAACATCCAGTCTGACCAAGCCACGGCTCGATTCGGTGAGCACCAAATATTCTTGGAGGTTTCGGTGGCGCCTGGGTGCAGAGTCTCTACGGGATACAGGAAGGTATACACCGTGATATTGGTCATTTCCTGCAAAGTATTTTCTAGCTTTATACAGAAGGGGCAGTGCGGATCGGAAAACACCGCAATCTTTCGGCTGCCATCACCGCGGACATGTTTGATGGCGAGACTGAAGGGGAGATCATTGAAGTTGATGCCAGAGATTTCGTTCCAGCGTTTTGCGGTCAAGTCAGTAAGTGTTTTGGTATCAATGACATGCCCGGAAAAAATGAAATCGCCGGTGCTATCGATATAAAAAACTTCTGAATTAGTGATGACTTCATAAAACCACGGCCATTGTGAGGGCTGAACTTTTTCGATCACCATGGCCGGTGGCATACGTGATTTAAGTATTTTCAGAATGCGCGCGGAGTCATCGTTAGGTGCTGGGCTCGGTGCTGCGGTCGTCGTTTGAGCGTTAACTTGGCTGGTAACCGTGAAGCTGCACAGTAATACCAGAGCGCTAATAAAAAATTTATTCACGAAACTACCTTTTCAATACAGTCGATGAATTGGCTGGCACTAAAAAATAGATTTACAGCCTGAGTGCTTCGCATCATAACGACAATCATTAATTCTGCTGAGAAAAATATCCCGATATTTTTTGGAGTGGTTTTACTTTGCAGTGTGGGTGCGCAGTGGCTGCAGTGTAGTGCTGAAAAATTAAGGGAAAAATTTGGCAATTACAGTGATAGCAAATATCGAATAAAAACTGCGTAAGCAGTGAAATTACAGACGTGAAGAAAATAGCTGTATTTGCAGTGATTTACATAGCCTTGCATCATCAAAAAAATGTTTACAAATATCTACATTGCCCTTAGTCTCTACTCCCAGACAACGTCAAGTTGCAAACATGAATGTAGCAAGCGCTACAGTGCTGAGGGGGATGGAGCCGAAAGGCTCCGACGATGATCAACGGAGGGGCGCGTATTAGTGACGGGGAGGAAGAACCTAGGACTTAAAGAAGAACACCACGCTGAGTCCATTCGAGCAATTAACAACAAGAATCGAAAAAGCCCCTAAATTAGGGGCTTTTTTTTCGCCCGAAATAGTTACAGCTGGTAACCTTCGCGCTTTACGATCAATGCAAGGTGAAACTCATGAAAACTCGCGTGAAATGGGCTCAGGACATGATGTTTGTTGCTGAAACCGGCTCCGGTCATGCGGTAGTAATGGATGGCGCGCCAGAAATTGGCGGCCACAATCTAGGGCCGCGTCCGATGGAAATGTTATTGGTAGGCTTGGGTGGTTGTACTGCCATTGATGTGGTGATGATTCTCAAGCGCGGCCGAGAGGCAGTGACGGATTGCGTTGTGGAAATGGACGCTGAGCGCGCCGACACCGAGCCGAAGGTGTTTACCAAAATACACATGCATTACATCGTCACCGGTCAGCAGTTGGATGCGAATAAAGTGGATCGCGCGATTAAGCTTTCTGCAGAAAAATACTGTTCAGCTTCCGCCATGCTAGGCGCGATGGCAACGATTACGCATGATTTTGAGGTGCGCGAACCGGCTGTAGGTCGTGCATGAAGCGTCCTTTTGAAGCGCAGGGATTAACCGCGCTATTGGCGGTTTTCGTAGTAGCACTAAATTTGCGCCCAGCGCTGGCTTCATTAGGGCCGGTGCTTGAAAGCATTCGCACCGATTTACATCTATCGCATGGGCAGGCCGGCTTGCTGACTACACTTCCTGTGTTGTGCATGGGCGTGTTTTCGCCGCTGGCGATGCGACTCAATCAACGGGTGGGCCTGTGGAGTGCGGTATTAATCAGTACGCTATTGATTGGTGTGGCGACTTTGTTGCGTGGCATGGGCAGCTTTATTGCATTGCTAGTCAGTGCGGTGGGTGCCGGTGCTGGTATCGCAGTACTCAGTCCATTGCTCAGCATGTTTGTAAAACAGGCCTATCCTCAGCGCAGTGCACGTGTTAGCAGTTGGACTACTAGTGCATTGTGTTTGGGCGCAGGATTAGCTGCAGCAGTCAGTGCACCTCTGACTTCAGTATTGGCTTGGCCGCATAGTTTGGCCAGTTGGAGTGTGTTGGCGTTAATTGCAGTCGTATTGTGGTGGCGTATGGTGCCGCGCAGTTTGGTAGTGATTGCATCGTCTTCAGCGTATGACCTTCCTTGGCAGCGGCCGCGTGCGTGGCTGTTGATGCTGATTTTTGGGTTACACAGTGTGATTTTTTATGTGCTGCTGGCTTGGGTCGCGCCCGCCTATATTGAGTTTGGTAAATCGCCCGCAGAAGCCGGTCACTTACTGGGGCTGTTTGCCATCATGCAAGTGGTGGGTACTTTACTGGTCAGCATCTTGCCGGTGCAGCAGCGTGAGCGCCGCCCAGCAATTTTATTTTGTAGTGGCTGCATGCTCGCCGGTTTAGCAGGCCTTTGGATTGAGCCGCTATTCATGCCTGAGTTAATGATGTGTTTACTGGGTGCGGGTACGGCAGGCTTCTTTTCGTTGATGCTTATTTTGCCACTCGACTACAGTGAGTCACCGATGGCCGCAGGTGCGTGGACGGCGATGATGTGCGGTGGGGGCTATGTCATTGCTGCGACCGGTCCAGTGTTGGCAGGTTGGTTGCGTGATCACAGCACTGGGTATCACAGTGTGTTTATGTTGCTAATGGCGTTAAGTTCGTTCGTGTTTATGTGTTGCTTGTGCTTAGCGCCTGCCACAGAAAAACCGACGTAACTGTTTAGGCGGCAGGCTGCGCAAACAACTGCTGTCGATCCGCGTCATCTAATAGGCGCCATTCAGCCACCATCAAATCACCCAAGGTCAGTCCACCGACTTGAGGGCGGTGTAGCGCTTCAACGTGATTGCCTACAGCGGCGAACATGCGACGTACTTGGTGATATCGACCTTCAGTCAGTGTCAATCTGGCCTGTCTTGAATTAATGACCGTCATCTGTGCGGGTGCTAGCGGTTCACGTTCAGATACCAGCTGGAGTTTTCCACTGGCAAAAATTTCGGCTTCATTGCCCTGCAGGTCACGCGCGAGCGTGACTTCATAGATTTTGGCGAGTTTGTGTTTTGGTGAACTGATGCGATGCAGTAGCACGCCATCATCGGTCATCAGCAGCAGGCCGCTGGTATCACGATCCAGTCGGCCAATGCTAGATACTGCCGGCGAACGTAAGCGGAAGCGTGGCGGCAGCAGGTCATAAATCAGTTCACCTTGGTCTTTTGTTGAACAGGTATAGCCGATGGGTTTATGCAGCATGAGTAACAACCCTGAAGGCGGATCGAGTGGTTCATCATCAAGACGAATTTCGTGATGAGCGACTTGATCATCTGCATAGAGCACTTCGCCTTGTGCATTAGTAATACGACCTTCGCGAAACATCGCAGTGACTTCTTTGCGGCTGCCATAGCCGAGATTGGCGATGAGTTTGACTAATTTCATTGACGTTGCCGATGTTGGGTTCTTGTTGATCGCTCAGGAGTGCTGTTTTTAATGGCGGCTATAATTTTGAAGCCATCTTGTTGAGCGACGGTCTGGATGACACCAAAACGTTCGCTGAGTATTTCTTCATACGGCAGGTGTCGATTAGCAACCAGCCATAATTGTCCACCTGGCAGCAGTGCTTCGGCAGCCACAGCGATGAAGCGTTTACCAATGTCTGGCCGATCTGCACGACTTTGCGTATGAAACGGCGGGTTGGTAATAATCACTTGATAGCGTTGAGCTAAGCCTTGGGTAACATCATGCCAATAAAACTGTAGAGGAATGCGTAAGGCTTGAGCGCGCAAATTTTGTTCAGCAAGGTGTAGTGCGCGTGCTTCCGCTTCATACAGATCAAGCCCAGTAATGTTGGGGCAGCGCTTGAGTAGCTCGACAGATAAATACCCAAACCCAGCACCAAGATCTGCAGCCTGTCCGCTTAATGTGTGTGGCAGGTGCGCTGCCAAAAGCGCTGAGGCCTGATCAATACGATCCCAAGCAAATAGACCCGGACGACTGACAAAACGCGGGTCAGCAATGCTGCGTGGCGCATCGAGTTGGGACCATGCATTCACTAAGGGTTGATTTACTTGGGTATCAATCGGTGCGCTCCAAAACACACGACATTTGTGTTTGCTTAAGTTACTGACCGAGCCGATAAGTTGTTTCAAATCTGCTTCACTTGAACGCGCACCTTCGTTATTACCTAAGCACGCCACGACGCGACCTCCAGGCTGTGTATGGCGTATGGCGCGGGCAAGCAGTGCGCGAGCCTCGTCGCGCTGTCGCGGTAACAGTATTAATACCAACGGATAACTAGTGAGTTGCTCTGCTTGGATTAACTTAAAGCCAGCATTACTCAGCAGTTGGGCGTCTGGCTTGAAGCTTTGTTCACAGACCAGAGTGCTTAATTGAGGGTCGTTGAGCGCAGCGCCGTAGCGAGCGCGTAGAAATAACACTTCGCCTTTTGGCCAGTGGAGTGCGCCAGATTGAAATGGCAGAAATAACGCATCAAGTGCAGGGTCGGTACGATTAGACATGAATTAAATTAAGTTGCGCCCAAGAACAGGACGGTTGTGGATGTCGGTTTTCAGCTTAGGGTTACAGTACCGGTTTGATATTCCAAATTTTATCAGCATAGTCACGAATGCTGCGATCACTCGAGAATATGCCCATGCTTAACGTATTAATCATTGCTTTGCGACTCCATGCGTCTTGATCAAGATAGAGCGTATCCACTTTTTCCTGTATTTCTAAATATGATTTGAAGTCGGCAAGCACCAGAAAATGTTCGCCATCACTCAGTAAGCGATCCACGACTGATTTAGCATCACTCATACAATGCGGCGTAAATTCGCCGGACTCTAATTTTTGCAAAATACGATTCAGCTCGGGACAATCTCGTGCCACTGACATCGGCATGTAACCTTGGGAGCGACAGTTCGCCGCTTGTTCGGCATTCATGCCGAAAATAAAGATGTTTTCAGCACCTACCGCATCCTTAATTTCAATATTAGCGCCATCTAGTGTGCCAATGGTCAGTGCGCCATTTAAGGATAATTTCATATTACCAGTACCAGAGGCTTCCATGCCGGCTGTTGAAATCTGTTCCGATAAATCTGCAGCGGGAATAATTTCTTGCGCCAGTGATACATCGTAATCGGGCAAGAAGCACAGCTTGAGTTTGTTGCCTATGCGAGGGTCATGATTGATGGTGTGCGCTACGTTGTTAATGAGCTTGATGATGAGCTTGGCCATCACATAGCCTGGCGCGGCTTTGCCGGCCAATATAATCGTACGGGGTACGACGGGTTGATCCGGTGCATCTAAAATACGCTGATATCTGACCAGCGCGTGTAGCAGGGTCAATAATTGGCGTTTGTATTCATGGATGCGCTTAACTTGCACATCAAACATGGAGTGAGTGTCCACCTCGACACCAATCAGTCGCTGGATGGTGTTGGCAAGCCGCTGTTTATTATCAAGTTTGATTTGCCGAAATCGATGTCGTATACCGGCATCATCAATGGCCCATTTAAGTCGTTCGAGTTCTTCTAGATCGTTTTCCCACGCGCTGCCTAAATGTTCAGTGATCAGTTGCGACAAGCCATGATTGGCTTGTTTCAGCCAGCGACGCACGCTAATGCCGTTAGTGACGTTGGTAAAGCGTTCAGGCCAAACCGTGGCAAAGTCCTTGAAAATAGTTTCTCGCATCAGTTGCGAGTGCAGTTTCGCTACGCCATTAATCTTATGGCTGCCCACCACAGACAGATGCGACATACGTACGCGGCGATCACTATTTTCTTCAATGAGTGAAAGCCTACGGCGTAAGTCCATATCATGTGGATGTTGCTGGCTGACCTGTTCCAGAAAATCGCGGTTGATCTGGTAGAGAATTTGTAGATGTCGTGGAATTAGACGCTCAAACAAAGCAACCGACCAAGTTTCTAAGGCTTCGGGTAATAGCGTGTGATTGGTATAGGCGCAGGTTCGCTGGGTGATTAACCACGCTTCATCCCAAGTCAGTTCATGAATGTCTACCAGTTGGTGCATTAGCTCTAAGATAGCCAGCGCTGGATGCGTGTCATTCAATTGAATAGCTACAGCATCCGAAAGTTCATGTAGCGAGCGATGATTGCTTAAGTGATGCTGTAATAAATCTTGGATTGACGCACTGACAAAAAAGTATTGTTGTTTAAAGCGTAGTTCTTTGCCTTGCGGAGTGCTGTCATCTGGATAGAGCAAGCGCGACAAATTTTTCGCTTCAATTTGATCGGCCATCGCTGCGGCATAATGACCGGCGTTAAATTCTTGAACGTTAAATGGAACAATCGCGCGGCCTGACCAGAGGCGCAAATGATTCACTGTTGGACTGTTGTTGCCAGGAATTAGCATGTCATAGCCCACGGCCCACACATCTTGAGTATCAATCCAATGATGATGTACTACACCCTCGGCATCGCGGTCCGCATGACATCGTCCACCAAATCGAACGCGATATCGCACACCGCCGCGGCCACTTTCCCAGAAGTTTTGATATTTCAGCCAAGAGCTTGCTAGCTCGCGTTGTGCACCATCTTTGCCAATTTGCTGTTCAAAAATGCCGTAGTCGTAACGAATGCCATAGCCGGTAGCGGCATAGCCTAAGGTTGCTAAAGAATCGAGAAAACAAGCGGCCAAACGCCCCAAACCGCCATTGCCTAGTCCGGGGTCTTCTTCTTCTTCGGCAATGGCATCTAGATCATGCCCCATATCGCGCAGCGCTTCGCGAACTTCGTGCAAGACCATTGGCGGCATGGTTGAAAGCGCGTTGATTAAACTGCGACCAAGTAAGAATTCTACGGATAAATAGCAAACGCGTTTTATTTTGGCGTCACGAGCTCGGCGCCATGTGGCCAGCCATTGATCAGTGAGTTCTTCGCGGACGGCTAAGACCAATGCATCATAAATATCTCGACGCGTGGCCGTGGAAGGATCGTGTCCTAGTCGACGCTGGAGACGATCAACAATCGCCTCGCGCACATGGCCGCTATACAGCCGGGCGCTGGTAGTAATGGCATTGATGGGCAACTCACTCATGTGCGCTTGAGTGTCTCTTTGAATTACAAGTTGCGCTCATTGGCAATTTTCCACAGGCCGCTTTCACGAATGAGTGTGAGTTGTTTGCGTTGTGTGGTTTTGCCAAATTGTTGAGTGAATGTGGCTAGACGTTGATCATCGCCAGCGGGACTGATTTTAAGGTCGCTGACGCGTGGATTAGGTAGAGTTGATTGCTTAATCTCGATGGAGCGCTGCGTCAACCATTGCGCACTAGACGCCGAACCTTCAGCGATAAATGAAGTGGCATACATGCTCATGACGATATCGCTATTACGATCGGCCCATGCCTGCGCCCAATCAGCGACCATTTCTTCAGGAGACGCGGCAATGCGGGCGGCGATACCAAAATAGTTTGGTGCAACTTCCAGACAACGATTTTGCTCAACCGCCTTGCCATTCTCAGCGGGAATATTCAGGGCATTGCGGCGATCAGGAGTTTCTGCGCCTGCAGGGACTTTCAGCGCCGGATTATTTTGTGCTTGTTGGTATGTGCCAGTATTCGCTAAACATTGGGCGGTTCTTGGTCCTGAGCGACATGCGCTTAAGCAGACGAATAGTCCAGCCACTAGACAGACCTGCAAAATTCTTCGACCTAGGGCATGCCCGTTTAGGTTGATGGGGTGTGTGGCTGTATTCATAAAATATTTAATCAGGCGAAGAGAAAACATCAGTCTTTGGCGGCGGGTGAGTAAGAGTGGCTAAACTACCCATGGTTGGGGTATCTGTCTAGGCTGGATTCCACGGGTAGGGCGCTATGCTGCCAGAATGCCGCAGAATCCATCAGGGTAAATCAGTCAGGTTTATTTCTTCATGCCAGTGCATTTCTCATTATTTGAAACTCCGCTTGGCCACTGTGCATTGGCGTGGCAGGGGCGAGTGATTGTGCGGGTGTGGTTGCCGATGGCCACTAAAGCCACCATGCGTTGGCGGATTAAGGCGCAGCTGCCCGATGCATTAGAAGCGATCGCGCCAGCGCCTATACGTTCCATACTTCACAAGATTCAAACCATGCTAGAGGGGCGAGCGATTGATTTGAGTGGTGTGCCATTGGCTATGACCGAGTTGTCGCTATTCCACCAACAAGTGTACGCCGTGGTGCGACGCATTCCGCGCGGGCAAACTCAAACTTACCAGCAGGTCGCCATACAAGCCGGTTCTCCTCTGGCATCGCGAGCAGTGGGTCAGGCAATGGCGCGCAACCCGTTTCCCTTGATTGTCCCCTGTCATCGAGTGACGGCAGCGCAGGGTGGTTTGGGTGGTTTTACTGCGGATGGTGGGACAAAGATCAAACACTGGCTGTTGGATAAAGAAGGCGTGACGATAGAGTCACCAAAGCGTAGTACAAAAAATAAATATGTACATGACCAACATGAGTTCAGTTTACGAAAAGCGATGAGTCATTTAAGTCGTGTCGATACCCAATTGGGAGTGTTGATTCAAGACATGGGGCCTTGTCGCATGACGATCAATCATACTCAGGATGTATTTCTCGCCTTAGCTGAAGCCATTGTCTATCAGCAACTACACGGCAAGGCAGCCGCAACTATTTTTAAGCGCTTATGCGATTTATTCCCGCATGCCGGTGGGTGCTTTACGGCTAAAGATATTATTTGCCGTAGTGATGAAGATTTACGCGCTGTGGGCCTTTCCCACAATAAGATGCTGGCGTTACGTGATTTGGCTGACAAAACCAGTGCTGGCCTGTTGCCTACATTGGACGAATTACAGCAGTTGGATAATGAAACTATTGTTCAACGGCTGACCACCGTGCATGGCATTGGCCGTTGGACTGTGGAGATGTTATTGCTATTCAGGCTAGGTCGTGCCGATGTGCTGCCCGTAGATGATTACGGTATTCGAAAGGGATTTATGCTGGCGTTTAATCAACCGGACATGCCCACGCCAAAGGCGCTGCAGACTTATGGGCAGCGTTGGGCGCCGTATCGCAGTATGGCCAGTTGGTATTTATGGCGTGCGGCGGATCGTGCAAAGAGTTCCAAAGGTTGAGCGGCTGTGTGATGTCTCTGTGTGATTCCTCTGTGCTTGTCAGTGGTGGGCATAACTTCTAACATCTTACGCTTTAGCGAATGACAACTTGCATAATTTAGGGTGGCAAATATTTATGACTACAAATAATCATGACACCACAATACTAACCCGCATTGCTCAACGTAGTTGTGCATGGTCTGAACGTTGGTTTCCAGATGCCTTTGCCTTTGCTATTTTGGCTGTCGGCATTATTGCTATTGCGGCCATCATCAATGGCGCTGCACCGGTAGAAGTGGCTAAAGCCTTTGGTGATGGCTTTTGGAATCTCAGTCCGTTTGCCATGCAGATGTGCTTCATCATTATTGGCGGTTATGTGGCTGCAGATTCGCCGCCCGTGGCGCGGTTAATTTTTGCATTGGCGCGTGTGCCTACCTCCGGGCGCAAAGCCATTCTATTGATTGCTGTATTCAGCATGCTGCTGTCGCTGCTGCATTGGGGCTTGAGCTTAGTGCTGTCTAGTTTGTTGGTACGGGCATTGGCACGGCGCACTGATTTGCGTATGGATTATCACGCTTCAGCGGCCTCGGCTTATCTGGGTGTCGGATCAGTTTGGGCGATGGGGCTGTCATCGTCGGCGGCGCAATTACAAGCCAATCCAGCCAGTATGCCGGCCAATATGTTGGCCATTACCGGCGTGATACCCTTTGAAGAAACCATCTTCTTATGGCAGTCGATTGTATTAACGCTCATCCTCACAGTAGTCAGTGCCGTGGTGGCTTGGTATTCAGCACCGAATGATGCGCAGGCGCGTACCGCTGCTCAATTGGGAATTGAGATTGAGATTTCACAACATCAGTTGCCGCCACGCAGCCGCCCAGGTGAATGGTTGGAGTACAGTCCATTATTAAATATCGGTATTGTTGTTATTGGACTGGTGTGGCTGACTATTGAGTTCAGCACTAAAGGACCGGTGCTTGCCATCTCAAGTTTTAATACTTACAACTTCTTATTTCTGATGTTGGGACTATTGCTGCAATGGCGGCCTAAAAACTTTCTAGATGCTGTGGCGCGCAGCGTGCCTAGTGTTGCCGGCGTACTCATTCAGTTTCCTTTTTATGCGGGCGTGGCGGCGATTCTCAGTAAAGCCACCAATGCCGACGGTACTTCATTAGCCATGGGTTTAAGTCACTTCTTCACACAGATTTGTACACACGATACCTTTGCTGTGATCACCGGCGCATATTCAGCCGTGTTGGGTTTATTCTTTCCTTCCGCTGGGGGTAAGTGGATTATTGAAGCGCCCTATGTGATGCAAACCGCCAATGATCTGCAGTATCACTTGGGTTGGACAGTGCAAATTTATAACGCCGCTGAAGCGCTACCTAATTTGATTAACCCCATTTGGATGTTGCCGGTGCTGGGAATCTTGAAACTTAATGCGCGTGATTTAATTGGCTACACTTTCGTGCAGTTTATCGTGCACGTGCCGTTGGTACTTTTCTTATTGTGGTTGTTCGGCACCACATTGGGGTATCACCCGCCTGTGATGCCGAGCTAAACCTATTAAGGTAGAAGTTAATTAGATAATTAATTAATCAGAGGCGCGCTGATCTTTCTGGTATGCGCGTCCTAAGATCACGCCCATCAATGCCCACACAGCTGCGACGACCGCGCCAACAAATGCCACCGGGCCCATGCCGAGTCCAAGGCCTTCAGTCAGTGCCGCGAAAGACCAGCCATTAATCACATCACCACCGCGATACACCACCGTATCAATGACCGGCTTGGTCTTATAGCGCTCTTCGCGATTGACCAGTGTGAATAACATTTCACGTGCTGGACGAGTAATGGCGTAATTGCCGGCCTTCAATATCACTTGCAGTCCGACCACCAGCCATATGCTAGCTAAAATGCCCACTGTTACTAAGCCGCCCATCATTAACACAGGAATTAATGCCAGTGTGACGCTGACGCCATAGCGCGAGGCAATGCGGCCTGTGGCAAACATGGCTGTGATAATGGTTAGTGCATTAATAGCGAAGGTAATGCCTGCCTGAATTTGTGTACGCGTCTCGCCATCATAACTAGACAGTAAATTTTTCAGTTCAAAATAAGTAAACGAACCAAGTGAGGTATAGAAAAATAAAAAGACACTAATACCGATGAGAAACGGGCTCTTAATTAACAGCGTGAAGCCTGCAAAAGGATTGCCACCAATCGTCTGCGATTTTGCGGTCGTCTGTTGCTCGGCATTATTCAGTGTGGTTGTTTTCTGTCGCTCTAAATAAGCAATCAATGGAATGACAGGCAACAACAACAGCGCCGCAATAACCATCAGTGCATCATTGCCGACGAAAGCAGCAAGTACGGTAGGCAGCAAAGGACCGACGAGTCCACCGACACTAGCGCCAGTAGCAATAAAACCAAACAGACGCTTGGCTTGTTCCTTGTTAAATAAATCGGCCATGAAACTCCAAAACACTGAAATATGGAACAGCGCAAATAAACTTACCCAGATGTAATAAGCCTTGTTGAGGGCCACAGGGTCAGCGACAGCTTGCTGACCGAATGCAAATGCAACAAAACTCAAGGCGAAAAATCCATAGACGCTCGGCACCACTACTTTAAGGCGTGCTATCGATAGCGCTGCACTATAAATAAAGTTGATACCCAAGGTAATGAAGAAGTTGATCGTCCACAGTTGAGCTACTTCTGAATCGCTCCAGTCGCTGGCCATCGAGTCGCGAATAGGCTTTAATATGTTGTAAGAGGTCATCAACAAGAATACAAACGCAAAGGATGCGAGCGTGGCCTTCATTTCGTGCGGCTCTATCTTTGATAGCGCCTGCATTAAGTTGGCTAATGGGGTGCGTTTAGTGGTGTTCATTATGAAGTGATTGATGTAATGAATTAATTGTTGGAGTTTAACGGTAACGATACTGATCAGGCAGTGCAATACGACAAGTCTTGACAGTTTTGTTTGGCGCCTTGGTCGAGCACATCAATTGACAGATTGACTGGTGCGTAGCTTTTCGTAGCGGCGACCTAAACGCAATGCCACAACACCCCACGCGCTCGAGGCAAGTAGCCCTAAAGCAATCGTGCCGGAAAAACCGATGCCAATGCTTTTTAGGCCGGTTTGCATCCACGCCGCACTCACATCGCCAAAGCGATACACCACAGTATCAATCACATTTTTGGCTTTATATCGACCGTCTTGTGAGACCACGGTGAAGCACATCTCGCGACTTGGGCGAGCAATGGCGTATTGCGATACGCGTCGTACGATTTGCATGGCCTGTATCATCAGCAGTGAAGGAGAAAGCGCAACACCGATAAAAGAAATCATCATAAGTAAGGGGTTGAGTACTAGGCTTGAGGTAACGCCAAAACGTTGTACAAGCCGGCTTGAGCCTAGAATTAACACCAAAGCAGAACAAATATTGACTACTAGATCAATATCAGCAATCGCTTGAGTGCGTTCGGTTAACGCGCTGAAAGCTTTGGTTACCAAGTCGGTTTGTAGGAAATAAGCAATGGTGGCAATCCACGTCATGAATAACATGAATGCGGCCTGATTCATCATGTAACCGGATTTAAAAACAGTACGAAAGCCGTCGAGTAAGTCTCCGCCTAGCTGATGATCTAGTGTTGAAGGTTGTGCTGAGATGCTGGTAGTTCGTAGTTGCTCCTTTTCACGCATGAGTAAATGAATAAATACAATCACCATGCCTAAGCCTGCTGCGGCGATGAGTAGTAAGCCACTGATTTCAACCATGCTGACGCACATTCTGGTGATGATCGGTCCGGCAATAGCGCCAATACTTCCGCCTGCAGCGAT
>CANGFV010000029.1 GCA_947453225.1 Pseudomonadota bacterium | reverse complement strand
GAAATAACGCATGACAGGGGGTAAGTGCCATCTGCTCTAACTCGCCCACATTCCATGCATTCACAATGATGCGGCGTGAGTCTGGATTACGGCGAATGAGATCCACCGTGCGACTAATCTGATCGACATAGCCGCCATCGGGTGTTGGCCAAGTGCGCCACTGACGACCATAGACAGGACCCAAATTACCTTGCTCATCGGCCCACTCATCCCAGATCGAGACGTTATGCTTTTTGAGATAGGCAATGTTAGTCTCGCCACGTAAAAACCAGAGTAATTCGTAGACGATGG
Organism: Pseudomonadota bacterium; assembly: GCA_947453225.1. Classification (GTDB taxonomy): domain Bacteria; phylum Pseudomonadota; class Gammaproteobacteria; order Steroidobacterales; family Steroidobacteraceae; genus CAILZL01. The sequence continues at coordinate 21,488 of CANGFV010000029.1, read as the reverse complement.
AGCGCAGGTGTAGCTTCTTGGTGGTCAGCATCGGAAAGCCGTCCGCCAAGTTAAAGCGCATCTGATGACCAAAGATCGAACGCGTCCCGGTGCCGGTTCGATCTGTCTTTACTAGTCCCTCATCACGCACTCGGCGCATCAACTCAAGATACTGCCGCATGTGTTAACGCCCTGAGCCAGACATCAGATAATTGCCGCTGGGTCGATTCAAACGATAGGCGCGCATGAATAAGTACAACCCACCAAGAATCATTGGCAAGCACAGTAACTGCCCTTCGGTGACCCAGCCCCACATGAGATAGCCGCGATTGGTATCCGGCTCTCGAACGAACTCGACCGCAAAACGAAACACGCCATAGCACAGCAGCCACAACCCTGTGGGCGCCAACTGCGGTCTTGGCTTACGGGTAAATGTCCAGACGATGAAAAACAACACGATGCCTTCAAGGAAGGCCTCATACAACTGCGAGGCATGGCGAGGCACACCATCGACCACCACTGCCCACGGCACATCGGTGGGCTTACCCCACAACTCGCTGTTGATGAAGTTAGCAATGCGACCGGTGAACAAACCCAATGCGGGCATGGGCGCGACAAAGTCCAGCGCATCGGCCACACGCTTACCACGTGTGCGTGCAAACCATGCCACTGCAATCATCCCGCCGATGATGCCACCATGGAATGACATGCCCCCTTCCCAAATACGCAAGGCACGCACAGGCTCATGTATCACTTCTTCAATGCCATAGAAGAGTACCCAGCCAATACGACCGCCAAGGATCAAGCCCATGGCGCAGAAGAACGCCACATCATCAACGTGCAGCGCAGTCCACGTCGAACCCGGCAGGGCCGCACGACGTCGGGCCAAAAACCAGCCGCCCAAAATACCAATCACATACATCAGCCCATACCAGCGCACGGCTAGAGGACCTACCGAGAAGATGATCGGATCAATGTTGGGATAGATGAACATGAGTGCGCAATCTTAACAGCAGAACACGCCGCGCGTCAGAGGATCAATCACTATCCACATGGGCTACAACCTCGAATTTACTCCGACACCACGCGCGCGATAAATGACTTGAGATAGCGCGTCTCTTCAATGCCCGGATGAATCGGATGATCCGGCGCCTGACCGCCCACTTCGATGATCTGCACATGCTTATTCAAATGCCGCGCCGCACGCTGAATCGAGTCAATCAGTACATCACCATGCAAGTGATACGAGCAGGAACAGGACACCAGCAGCCCATCACGCTCAACCAGTTGCATCGCCAACTGATTCAGCCGCTTGTACGCCGCCTCACCCTTAGGGATGTCCTTCTTACGCTTGATAAAGGCCGGCGGGTCAATGATGACGATATCGAACTTACGCTTGTCTTGATGCAGCTTTTCCAGCACATCAAAGGCATCGCCCTTCAACGTATCAACCTTCAAGCCATTAGCTGCGGCATTGTTCTGCACACACTCCAACGCTTTTGCCGAGCCATCGACGCAGGTCACTTCTGCGGCACCCGCACGCGATGCGGTCAGCCCCCAGGCACCCACATAACTGAACACATCCAGCACCTTCGCGCCCTTCACGTACTTCAGCAAGGCCTGACGATTGAAGGCTTGATCATAGAACCAGCCGGTCTTCTGACCCTCTTGAGCCGGCACCGAGAAGGTCACACCACTTTCTTGCAGCTGTAATTGCTCAGGCACCTGACCAAAGGCTGTCTCAACGTAAGACTCTAAGCCCTCAAGCTCACGCGCGCCGCTATCATTCTTCCACAGCATAGCCGCAGGCTTGATCACCTGTTTTACTGCCGCGACGATCTGCTCCTTCATCGCCTCCATGCCCGCTGTATTGATCTGCCCGACGATGACATCACCAAAGCGATCGAGCACCAGACCCGGCAACAAATCCGACTCGCCATACACCAGACGATAGTAAGGCTCGGCATATACCCGCTCACGCAAGGACAACGCCACTTGCAAGCGATGCACGAGCAACGACTTATCGCCCGGCGGATGACGCTCATCACGGCCCAAAATACGCGCGCAAATCAGTGCCCGTGGATTCACATACGCATAGCCCATGAACTTATCGCGCTGCGAACGCACCTGACACAAATCACCGGCTTTAAATGCAGTCAGCGGCGTCTCGGTCGTGTTCACTTCGTTAGAGAACACCCACAGGTGCCCTGCAGATAGACGGCGATCTTCATCGCGCTTCAAGCGCAAGAGGGGTAATTCGATGGGATGAGCCATGATAAGGCCTCGCTATGAACATGCTTTAACAAACAAAAGACCGCCCGCAGGCGGTCCTTAAAAGTCACGGCTTCAGTGCAATGATAATCGCAGCGCACTTCACGCCATTTTATGACTGGGAATTAGCCCTTACCGCGCGCCAAGTACTCACCGGTACGGGTATCCACACGCACCACTTCACCTTCACCGATGAACAGCGGCACACGCACCATCGCACCGGTCTCAAGCTTGGCCGGCTTAGAGCCGCCAGTCGCGGTATCACCACGCATGCCCGGATCGGTTTCCACAATCTTCAACTCAACGTGGGCTGGAGGTGTCACTGACAGCGGCTGACCGTTCCACAACATCACCGTGCAGCTCATGCCATCTTTGAGCCATTGCGGGGTGTCCCCCATGGCGGCCTTACCGGCAGTGTGCTGCTCGAAGTTATCCGGCACCATGAAGGTCCAGAACTCACCGTCGCTGTACAGAAACTGCATTTCGGTTTCCACTACGTCAGCGCCTTCCACGGTATCACCCGACTTGAAAGTACGCTCGACGGTACGACCAGTTTTTAAGTTACGTACTTTGACACGATTGAAGGCCTGGCCCTTACCGGGCTTAACCATTTCATTTTCGACGATGGTATAAGGGTCGTTATCAAGAATAATCTTGAGCCCGGACTTAAATTCGTTTGTGCTATAGCTAGCCATCTCGGCACCGTGGTGGTTGGATAACACTCCGGAAACGTCCGGAGATCTGGTAAAAAGGCCGCCGATGATAGCCGTAAGCACACAATCTAACCAGACCAAGCTGCAAGACTGCACTGTATCTGCCCCAACCGCCCTACCCGCGTGGCAGACGGCACTCGCGCAAGCCATTACTGATCCGGCTGAATTAATTGCGGTGCTCGGGTTAGACCCAGCGTTACTGCCTGCCGCCAAGGCGGCTGCAAAACTCTTCCCCCTGAAAGTCCCGCGCGGCTTTGTTGCGCGTATGGAATACGGTAACCCTCATGATCCGCTGCTCAGACAAATCTTGCCCCTAGGTCTTGAGAGCCTAGAAACACAGGGTTTTGCCGCTGACCCCGTGGGCGATATGGCCAGTCGGATCGCGCCCGGCGTACTGCACAAGTACCACGGACGGGCACTGCTGATTGCCACCGGCGCCTGCGGGGTACATTGCCGCTACTGCTTCCGTCGACACTTTCCTTACGGCGAAGAAACCGCCAGCAGCCAACACTGGCAACCTGCACTTAGCGCCATTCAAAACGACACCAGTATTCGCGAACTGATTCTCAGTGGCGGCGACCCATTGAGCCTTAATGACCGACGTTTGCGCGAACTCAGTGAGGGCTTAACACACATTCCTCACCTCAAGCGCCTGCGCATTCACACCCGCCAGCCCATCGTGCTGCCTGAACGCATCGATGCAGGACTGCTGCAGTGGCTGGACTCAGTGACCTTACAAAAAGTCATGGTGCTACATGTCAATCATCCGAATGAACTCAGCAAAGAAGTCATTGATGCCTGCCACGCACTGACTCAGCATGGGGTTAGATTGCTGAATCAGTCGGTACTGCTGAAAGGCGTAAACGACTCCGATCAGGTACTGATTGACTTAAGCGAAGCCTTATTTGATGCAGGCATTCAACCCTACTACTTACATTTACTAGATCGCGTACAAGGTGCTGCCCACTTTGAGGTCACTGAAATCACCGCACAAACACTGATGCGCGCACTGCTGAAAAAACTACCCGGATTTCTGGTACCTAAACTAGTTCGGGAAGTACCAGGTCACACTTCGAAGACTCCAGTAGCCTTTTAAGACGACCATGGGTGTTATGATTGCCGAACATTTAACCTTAAGACATTGCCCTGAAACCAAAAGATGAAATCAACGCATAGTCATTGCCACACGCGTGAGGTGTCATGAAGTGAACACGTCGGAAACCAGTGCCATCCCCATTGTGGTACTCACCCGACAACAGGATCATGTCGAGTACATCAACCGTATCCTGCGTAATGCCGGCCATGCCGTGCACTGCCACTGGGCAAAGCAACTCAGCGACCTGAATGAGGCGCTAGCAGGTCCGAATGTGCACATGATTTTTGGTGTGGTCAGCAGTGATGATGAGTTTGACCCTGCTACCTTATTACAAGCCACCCGACAACTCGCGCCCAGAGCACCTACCTTACTGGTTCGCGAACAAATTAATGAAGAAACGCTCACGCATGACATTCAGATCGGCGCGCGTGATGTGGTAAGCCTAAATCATCCGGAACGACTGCAGGCGGTATTTGCGCGTGAACTGCGCAGCTTTAGGTTAGAGCGCAGATTAGGCATCGCGCTGCATGCCTCGCATCAGTATCACGAACAAATCAAAGAACTCATTGCCGGCTCTATAGATGCCATCGTCTTGGTGCAAGAAGGCATCATGACCAATCCCAATACTGCGTGGATGAAACTACTGGGATATTCAAGTCTTGATGACCTTGAAGGCCTACCCATCCTCGACTGTATCGCGCCAGACTCGCACAACGCATTGAAGGGCGCATTAGCCGCTTGCCTACAAGGCAAATGGGTAGATCACACGCTAAAAATTAACGTGCTTCTAGCCAATAGCCAATCAGTACCCATTGAGTTGCTTCTCCACAAGATTGATATTGAGGGCGAGCCTGGCGTGCAACTTAAAATCGCCTCGCACGCTCAGGATGAACGGCCGTTAGAGACCCGTATGGAAGATGCTTTCAGTCGTGATGTCACTACCGGTTTTCTGCAGTGGCATTTCTTTATTGAACAACTGCGCACTCGACTAGCTCAATCCATTAAGGGCGGCATCAGAAGTTTTGTCAGATTAGAGCTCGAAAACTTTCCTGATGTTTTAGCCACGCTTGGACCAACTACTATTGAATCCTGTATCGCGCATTTTGTGAAGCCAATTAAAGAACAATTACAGCCTAATGACCTGGTCGGACGTTTCGGTAACTCAAAAATATTCGTCTTGTTAGAGCGCGGCACTCAAGATGATGTTGTGGCCTGGTGTAACAATGCGCTGCGGCGCATCAATGAACAGCCCTTCGTACAAGATCAACAATCCATAGTGCTTAACGGTGCAAGCGGCATTGCACCTATTCACTCCACAGAGGTAGACATTAATCAATTGATTCAATCGACGCTCTATGGGGCGCGGGATTTTGCCACTACGCAATTGATTGATACCTTGACCGCCGACGCTGGACTGTCCCTAGCTACTGATCAAAACGTCAGCGAAGAAACACTGGCCGCAGATCAAGAATGGGTCGACTTGATTAAATCTTCATTAATGCAAAATAGATTCCATCTGCTTGAACAACCCATCATCACTCTCGGCGGTGAGGATCAGGGCATGTGTGATGTGTTGGTACGCATGCAGGATGAAGCCAATAACGAAATCTTGCCGTCACAGTTTATCGCCATCGCCGAACGCAATGGCCTGATGAAAACAATTGATCGCTGGGTAATTAATGCTGCGCTCTCCTTCTGCAGTAGCAATCCTGACAGCACCTTGTTTGTACGTCTGTCAAAAGACTCAGTACAAGACAGCTCGTTACCGACCTGGCTTAAAACTCAGGCACAGAGCCAATCAATTAAGCCTAATCAGATTGTGTTCGAGATTAGCGAATCGGTAGCTAGCCAATACTTACCTGCAGCAACAACACTGGCCCAACAGCTAAAACAAAGTGGCTTCCGATTTTCAATAGAGCATGCCGGCAGATCACCCGATAGCGCGACCTTGCTACAACAATTGCCGTTGGATTATCTAAAACTAGATGGCACGTTGATTCAAACGCTGGCCACAGACCCTAAGACTCAGGAAACTATCGCCTCATTAGTCTTAGCCGCAAAGAAACATAACATCAGCACGATTGCTGAACGCGTTGAAGACGCCAACACCATGGCCGTGCTGTGGCAATTAGGCGTACATTACATTCAAGGTTATTTTGTTCGCGAACCCGAACGCCTGACGCTGGAATAATACTCACATCAATATGCGTGAGCTATTCAGCTCGCACTGACCGCAAGCTGCATATCACGTATCCGCAGGCGCTCTTTTCTAAACATGAACAATCCAGCAGTAATCACGCCCAACGTGACTAACCCCACCATAATGGTGGCCAATGCATTGATGTCGGGACTCACCCCCAATCGCACCTTAGAATAAATCACCATCGGTAAGGTGCTTGAGCCCGGCCCTGAGACAAAGCTGGCGATGACCATGTCATCTAATGAAATAGTGAATGCCAACAACCAACCAGACACCAACGCTGGCGCAATCATCGGTAAAGTCACTTGAAGAAACACCTTCACCGGCCGCGCCCCTAAATCCATCGCCGCTTCTTCAAGCGAACCATCTAGTGTAGCCATGCGTGACTGCACGATCACTGCCACATAAGACAAGGTCAGTGTTATATGCGCAATCGTGATGGTGGTCACGCCACGACCTGCGGGCCAACCAAAGGCCTGCTCCATCGCCACAAATAACAACAGTAATGATAAACCGGTGATCACATCAGGCATGACTAAGGGTGCCGTCGTCATACCCGATAGCAGCGTTCGCCCACGAAACCGACCAAACCGCGCCAAAGCCAGGCCTGCGAAGGTGCCAATCAGTGTCGCACCGGTGGCATTGATCGCAGCAATGCGCAACGACAACCACGCAGCATCAAGAATTTGTGTGTTTTCAAATAACTTGCCATACCACTGCGTAGAAAAGCCGCCCCACACGGTGACCAGTTTCGATCGATTAAAGGAATACACCACCAAAGATAGAATGGGGATGTACAAAAAGGCAAAACCAAACACCAGTGCAGAAAGCCTAGACCATGAAACACGTGAGCTCATGATTACTCCGACTCAGCCGCTCGTGCCTGTGCACGCTGGAATAAAACAATCGGTATCACTAGCAACAGCAGCAGAGCAATCGCAACCGCACTGGCCACCGGCCAATCGCGATTATTAAAAAACTCTGTCCACAGCACTTTACCAATCATCAGAGAATCCGGTGGCCCAAGCAGTGAAGGAATCACAAATTCACCCACTGCAGGAATGAACACCAGCATGCAACCCGCCACAATACCGGGCATAGATAAGGGCACGGTGATGGTGAGAAAAGTTCGCAATGGACGACAGCCCAAATCATTCGCTGCTTCTAGTAAGGTTAAATCCATTTTCTCTAGCGTAGCGTACAAGGGCATGATCATAAACGGCAGGTACGAATAAACGATGCCCAAATACACCGCAAAATTGGTCTGCAAGATCACCAGCGGCTCATCAATTACGCCCAACCACAGCAATAAATTATTAAGTAGGCCGTTATTTTTTAAGATGCCAATCCATGCATAGACGCGAAGCAAGAACGATGTCCAAAACGGCAAGATGACCATCATCATCAGCACACCACGCCACTTAATGGACGAGCGTGCAATGGCATAAGCCATCGGATAACCAATCAACAAGGTGATAAATGTGGCAATGGCCGCGACCTTGATAGAGTTTAGAAACGCTTGGGCATACAGACCGTCTTGCCATAAATACAAAAAGTTGCCGGGATTAATATTCAGGCGCAGTTGATTAAGTTGCTCTCCCGTCCATTGCACCAAGGGCTGATACGGTGGCATGGACAGCTGCGTCGTTGAAAAAGAAATCTTCAACACAATAAGAAACGGAATCAAAAAAAACAGCAGCAGCCACAGATAAGGCACCGCTACTACGGCCATACGTCCACGCGCACCTGATCTCAATCGCCTACTCGTAGTGAGCTGAGCTGAACTAGGCTCGCTCATCACGCACCTATGACCACAGGGCTGCTGTCATGCCAATGCAAAAACACTTCTTGTTCCCATGTCATTTGCTCATGTTCATGACGCCACATGTTAGGTCGTGTCACCCGCACTGTTTTGCCTGAGGCAAGTAACACTAAAAACACCGACAAATCACCCATGTAAGCAATCTCTTTAACAATGCCACGCGTCCAATTTTCATGCTGTGCGGGTTTCTCAAGAGATAAATGAATTTTCTCAGGACGAATCGCCACCCACAATCTGGCCTGCGGCGCCGCACTGATGCCATGGGCGACATACACCGGTTGATCTAACTCCGAACAACTGATGCGCACGTGATCAGCCTTGTCTTCAATAAGCTGACCTTCGAATAGATTGACCGAGCCGATGAACTCGGCCACGTACTTACTGTTTGGAAATTCGTAAATTTCTTTGGGCGTGCCCACTTGCACAATGCGACCGTGATCCATCACGCCAATACGTGAAGCCAGCGTCATCGCCTCCTCCTGATCATGAGTCACGACCACAAAAGTGACACCTAGCTTTTCCTGCAAATTCACCAACTCAAATTGAGTCTGTTCACGCAGTTTTTTATCCAACGCACCTAATGGCTCATCAAGTAGTAACAATTTAGGCTGTTTAATCAGAGCCCGCGCCAAGGCCACTCGTTGTCGCTGCCCACCCGAGAGCTGATGCGGCTTACGCTTACCGTACTGTGTCATGCTGACCAGCTTCAACATAGCCGCAACTCGATCAGCAATTTCTGACTTGGCCTTGCCTTCCATCTTCAAGCCAAAGCCGACGTTTTGTTCCACTGTCATGTGTGGAAACAACGCATAAGACTGAAACATCATGTTGACCGGACGCTCATAGGGCGGAATCCCGCTCATGTCGATGCCGTCGATGAAAATCTTGCCACTGCTCGGCTCTTCAAATCCAGCCAGCATACGCAGCAAAGTGGTCTTGCCACAGCCTGAGCCGCCCAACAAACAGAACAGCTCGGATCGGTAAATATTTAATGAGACATCGCTGACCGCGACAAACTCACCGAAACATTTAGTGACTTGCTCAATGCGAATATACGGCTCAGCACTCGGATCCAACCAAGGCTCACGCACAGTCATAGAATTTGGAGGGGATGCCGCCATGTTTCACACACCCAGAGGCGCCTGATGCAAGACGCCTATCAATATCCACCGGAGTGACCATCACTCCCGCATCGGAGTTTACTTGCCCGTCTGGAAACGCGTCCAAGTACGGGTGAGTAGACGATTATACTCATCTGCAATAGATAACTCAGGTGTGAGCTTGGCTTTAATTTCTGCGGTCGGATACACCGCCGGATCATTCTTCACTGATTCATTGAGGAACTTTTCAGAGGCTATATTGCCGTTTGCATAATTCACTTTATTGGAGTTGGCTGCCGCTACCTCAGGCTCCATCAAATAATTCATAAACAGATGCGCATTCTTTTGATGCTTGGCATCGGCGGGAATGACCATCGTATCGATAGTCACGATACTGCCCTCTTTTGGAATCACATACGCGATATTGATGCCATTTTTGGCTTCAAATGCGCGATCACGCGCCTGCAACACATCGCCGTTATAGCCAATGGCCACACATAAATCGCCATTCGCTAAATCTTCAATGTACTGTGAAGAATTGATCTTGCGCACAAAGGGACGAATCTTCATCAACTGCGCTTCAACCAGCTTCAAATCTTCGGGACTTTGACTGTTAGGATCTTTACCCAAATACAGCAGCACAATGCTACGAATATCTGACGCCGTATCTAAGATTGAAATACCGCAGTCTTTAAGTTTAGCGGCGTACTTAGGATCAAAAATTAATGCCCAGCTATCTAACGGCGCATCGGGCGCGAATTGCTTTACTTTATCAACGTTATAGCCAATGCCATCCGTACTCCACATGTAAGGCACAGCATGCTCGTTATTAGGGTCATACATCGCCACTTGTTTGACTGTAGTGGGGTCTAAGTTACTTAAATTAGGTAGCAACAACTTATCTAATTTGGCAAAAACACCAGCTTTAACCTGTCGCTCCATAAACTGAGAGGAAGGCACCACGATGTCATAGCCAGAGCTGCCCGACAGCATCTTGGTTTCAACGAGCTCGTTGGAATCGAACACATCGTAGTTCACCTTAATACCGTACTTGGCTTCAAAGTTTTTTACCGTGTCCTCGGCGATGTAATCCGACCAGTTGTAGACGTTCAATACTTTTTCATCGTCAGTCAACGCAGAAACTGCAGCACCATTAGATACAGACGCCGTGACCGCTTGTTCCTTTTTGCTACAGGCGACCAAGGCCAATGGCAACATCAGCCATATAAGAGTAATTTTTGGAAAGGTTTGACTAGACAGCACAGTCATGGCGCAACGCCCCTAAAAGATAGAACACTGAAAAATGAAACACGAAATTTGTGGAAGGTTAACGCAGACACACCGATGCGCCAAGTGGTTGAGTGGGTAGTCAAGCCAGCAGATGCCGACATAGCATCAGTGCTTGCACTCCCGAGCCCTAGCGTTGATTCATATGTTGAAGCGCAGCTCGACCAAATTCGGCAAACAATTTGACTGAAAATGGATTTTTCATCACCTGCCATTCAGGATGCCATTGCACCCCGACCGCAAAAGCCACCGCATCCCGCACCCGAAATGCCTCAATCACGCCATCTGGAGCGATCGCCTCAACCGCCAACGCGGGTGCTAATTGACGCACGCCTTGCCAGTGCAAGGAGTTCACCTGAATTGTTTCGCTGCCCGCCAAACGATGCAACAAGCCACCTGCCATCAGTTGAACCGAATGAGCCGAACCATATTGCACCTCTACCGGATCGGCTTCGTTCTCTCGATGGTCATTAAAGCCAGACACTTCATGCAACTTGGACCACAAACTACCGCCGTAAGCCACATTCATTTCCTGAAAGCCGCGACAGATTGCCAGCAACGGAATGCCCGCCTCAACAATGCGCGGAATCAAGGGCAAGGTGGTGGCATCGCGATGAGGATCATGCGGCGCGCCCGGTTCACTAGGTTGCCCATAATGATAAGGCTCAATATGCGACGGACTACCGGGCAACAACAATCCATCCACCTGATCGATAATTTTATCGAGTCGATCCCCCGCGCCTATTGCAGGTACCGCCACCGGCACACAGTCGGCCGCATCGATAATTGCCTTTAGATATTTCTCGCCAACGCAATGAAAATAATGACTCCCCAGTAACTTACGGTCTGCGGGCACACCAATCAGGGGTTTATGCGTTGACATACCAGAGTCAGAAAAGCTCAAGCAGAAAGAACATCAGCCGCCTTGATAAACCGCACCACTGGTACAGGTTTCGTGCACGACCACTTTGCTCAACGCTGGCAGTTGCGGCTTGATTTGCTGCCAAATCCAACGCGCAAGATTTTCACTGGTAGGGTTTTCAAGACCTGCAATGTCATTGAGATAGTGATGGTCTAAGCGCTCATAAGTGGGCTGAAAAATAGTTTTCACTTCAGCAAAATCCATAATCCAGCCCGTGCGCGCATCGACCTCACCAGATAAATGCAGCTCAATCCGAAACGAGTGGCCATGCAACCGCGCGCATTTATGACCTGCAGGCACATGCGGTAGGCGATGCGCAGCTTCGATGGTGAAGATTCGGAAAATATCCATAGAACACATCAAGTGATCGCAGGTATCACACCTATCGAATCACGCAGCCTTTCTTTTGCGTGCCACACAACCGCAGGTGCCACAGGTACAGCGCACCGCGGTACATTCAGTGCATATTGAAAAATCTACGGAACCAAAGTGGCGGCGGCAGCTAATGCAATAAGGTTTGACTTTGCCTTGTCGTGCCACGCGATAGGCATCAACAGCATTTGCCGACTCCTGCATCACATCGGGCTCACCGACACCCAAATCTTTATTCACAATGTCACGACGGAAGGTGGTCATCGACATGCTGGTGATTTTGAATAAGCGCACCTGTTCCTTGGCGATACTCATCTGAGTCAGGGGATCATAAATGACCACACCCAACTTGGAATGAAAACGCACCTGAAACGGATCACCGCTCATTAAGACCAGCCTGAATCACACTGAAGTTGGGAGATAAGAAGGAGGTTTATTGTGCGGCAATGCCCCTGCCAAGGCAATCATTTACCCCAGCGAATAGACACCAATTCAGCCATTTCTCGGAAAATCTTCGCTTTTTAACCGGCGACTCGGCAGACCCTCAGGGTACGAACCCTGCAACAGTCAGTAAAAATGCGCATCATTTTGGTGTTATGGCAAAACAGCAGTGAATCTTAGGGTTGCGCTCAAAATCTTTCGGTAAGGTCTCGCGCGACCAATCCTGAATCTGAAAGCCACTCAATCCGTGCTGATCCAACTTAAAGCGCGTGTAGTTATTGGAAAAAACAATGAGCCCACCTGGCGCTAACAACTCATTTGCCCATAGGATGAGTTGCACATGATCTTGCTGCACCTCGAAGTCTCGCTCCATACGCTTAGAACGTGAGAAGGTTGGCGGATCAATAAAGATTACATCGTACTGACGTTGCTTCTGTTCGGCTTCATGCTTGAGCCATTGCAAACAATCGGCTTGAATCAGTTCGTGCTCGGGCGCGTCAAATCGATTCAGTTGCAGATTTTTTTCGGCCCACTCTAAGTAGGTGTAAGACATGTCGACTGTCGTTGAGGCGGTCGCCCCACCGCCTACTGCATGCACAGTTGCTGCACCCGTGTAAGCAAATAGATTGAGAAAGCGCTTACCCTTAGATAACTCACCCAAACGCTGACGAGTAATGCGGTGATCTAAAAACAATCCAGTGTCAAGGTAATCACTAAAGTTGACATAGAAGCGATACCCGCCTTCAGCAACCACTTGAAATTGCCGCTGCGTATCCAGCTTTTCATATTGCGAGTGATCGCTCTGCTGACGACGGGTACGCACATGAATGCGCTCGCGCGGTAGCTCCAGCACTTCCGGCAACACAGACAACACCTGTAACCGCCGTAACCGCGCCGCATCACGATTGACACTGTCCGGTGCGGCATATTCCTGCACATACGCCCAATTCATGGCTGCATCTTCAGCGGCGCCATAAAGATCAATCGCAAACGAATATTCCGGCATATCTGCGTCATAAATTCGATAGCAACGAATGTTGTTTTTATTTGCCCAAGCACGTGCATTCTTCAAATTTTTGCGCAGGCGATTGGCAAACATTTCCGCCCCTGCGCTTTGACGCACCTCAGCTAATTTTTCTTCAGCACTGGGTCTAGCCTCAGGAGCATTAAAATGTGCGGGCTCAATATCAAAACGTAATAAGCGACATTCCAGTGCGCCGTTATAAAGCGTGTGACTGCGCTTAGCATTGATGCCAATTTCTTTGGCCAGCGGTGGATTGCCGGTAAAGACGGCAGCCTTCCAACCGATAAAACTTTGACGCAGCTTCACACCCAGCAACGCATATAAGCTTTTTAGCGTATCTTGTTCGCCCAAGCGCTCACCATACGGAGGGTTACACACCACTATTCCCACCGGCTGCACTGAGTCTTCCGCTGACAGCGTCGCTGCAGATGCGGCGGGTAACGTCGAGGTATGTTGTAACTCGCTCAAATTACGCTTTTCAAAATGCACCAGCCCACGCAAGCCAGCACGCTCGGTATTTTCAAGGGCGGCACGCACTGCAAAAGCATCTTGATCATAACCACGTAACACTCGTCCCTGCATGTTTTGCTTTCCCTGCTGAGCACGCGCGTCAACTTCATCCAAAAGACGCTGCCACAACTGAGGATCATGCCCGCGCCAGCGAATCATGCCCCAATGTGCGTATTGAGCACGCAACCAACCGGGCGCGATATCGCAGGCCATCAATACAGCCTCAATCACTAATGTGCCCGATCCACAGAGTGGATCAATGAAGTCTGCACCTGCAGCTGCCAAGCTTGGCCAACCTGCGCGTAGCAGAATTGCTGCTGCCAAGTTTTCTTTTAGTGGCGCAGCAACGCCACGAGCACGATAACCACGACGGTGTAATGAATCGCCGGATAAGTCGATACTAACCGTCGCCTGCTCTCTATGCGCATGCACATTAATTCGGACATCGGGCGTCTCTACATTGACAGAAGGTCGCTCGCCAAATTTGTCACGCAACTGATCGACAATGGCATCCTTAGTCTTCAGTGCACCAAATTGCGTGTGCTTCACGCCTAACGAAGTGCCCTGGAAATCCACCACCAAGGTGCCCGAAGGCGAAATATGACGTGACCAGTCTATACGCTGCAAACCTTGATACATTGCGTTGGCATCATGCGCAGCCACTTGAGTAATCGGCATCAGGATACGACTAGCAGTACGCGACCACAGGCACGCGCGATAAGCGGTCTCTAGCGTGCCTTCAAATTGCACACCCGCTTTCATTTCACGAGCGCGCGTCGCGCCGCAAGCTTTTAATTCAGCCGCAAGTAAATCAGCCACACCCAGGGGGCAGGTCGCAAAGAATAATTGGGTGGCAGAAGAAATCGAATCAGTCATAAGCGGCAGTGTACGCGAACGACACACTAACTGCTCTATTACGATATTTGATCCTAGGAATAAGTCAGTCAATCAAGTCGCAGCGCATCCTCATAGCGCAACTAACAAGAATGCCCCCAGTATTAGACGATACCAAGCAAACACAATGAAGCGATGGCTTTGGATGTAGCGCAACAACCACTTCACCGCGATGAAGGCCACAATGGCTGAAACCACAAAACCAATGGCCAACGCACTCCAATCTTCTTGCAGCAAATGATCATTCTTAACTACCTTCAGTAGTTCATACCCTGTAGCAGCAAACATGGTTGGAATTCCAACCAAAAATGCAAACTCCGTAGCTGCAGCGCGCGAGGTTAACCCCGCCAACATTGCAGCGAAGATGGTTGCCGCAGATCGTGAAGTCCCAGGAAATACTGCCGCAAGTATCTGTCCTAAACCCACCACGACAGCAACCTGCCACGTCACCTGATCACTGATTTGATGATGACTGACATATCGCTCAACCACAAAAATTACAACAGCACCAATAATTAAGGCCCATGCAACGGGCGCCACTGTTTCTGGCAACTCTAGACCTAGTTGTTTTGCAGCGAATCCACCCACCACTGTAATAAGGAAGGACAACAACAACTTCATTAGATAATCGCGATGCCCTGATGTGGCAATACCTAGAAATAAACTCCATAACCGCTGCCAGTAAATCAGTACAACAGCTAAGATAGCACCCGCCTGAATGCTCACATTGAATAACTCAGAGCGTTGTCCCAGCCAATGCTCCGCAATCAATAAATGACCGGTACTTGAGATGGGCAGAAATTCCGTAATGCCCTCAATGCACCCCAACAAAATGGTATGTAGTAAATATTCCATAAGCGCCTAAATGATTTAACTAATCAGCTTGTGATTTGACTGAGTTCTTGCCGGCCAAATAATACTTTGAACCAAACAACACCCAAATTAAGCCAAGCATACACAACAACAGCACAGGCCAATTACCCACTCTGGCATAAGGCGTTAATCCGGTGCGCGGCTGCACGGTACCTGTAAGCACTGCTTGCTTGAAACGCGGCAGCGTCGCTTTTACTTTTCCATCTGCGGTAATCAACGCAGAAATACCATCATTAGCAGCGCGCACCATATCCCTACCCGCTTCAAGCGCGCGCATACGGCTGATTTCAAGATGCTGCGGTGGTGCGCTAGTTTCGCCAAACCAAGCATCATTGGTCACATTCACCAACAATGTTGCATCCTTCAAAATAGATAATTGCTCAGCTCCAAAGCCGTCTTCATAACAAATAGTTAGCCCTAATTTTTGCCCGGCCACTCGTAGTGTCGGTTGCTCTACCGCACCGGCAGTGAAATCACTGTAAGGCAGATTCATCAGGCGCAACCAACTACGCACAGACTCCGGTACTGGAAAGAATTCAGCAAAGGGAACGAGGTGACGTTTGTGATACCACTGAGCTTGATCACCTAAGGCCAGTACTCCGTTGTAATAAGCATCATGATTAAAATCATAGTGCAGCAGCCCCATCACTAAATCACTATGCGCTCGATACGCATCACCCCACAACTCGCTCAAGTAATCGGTCAACTCATAAGACAGGTCAGGCAGCGCCGCTTCGGGCCAGATGATTAGGGGAGTACCAAAATAAGGTTTAGCAAGATTGCGATACAGCGACAATGTTTTGTCGCGCCATTCTGGGCTCCATTTGTAATCCTGCGGTACAGAGGCTTGTACGACTGCAACAGTAACTGGTGCATCTGATATGCGCGTCCATTCATGATTCTGCAATGCCAGACCCACCACACAGGGTAGGAGAATTACCGCTATGGCTAATTGATATAGTCGTCGGCCAACTTCAAATACAGCCACCAGCGCACCGGCAGCAATAACGCATATCAGACTTACGCCATAGACGCCTAACAGTGGAACCCATCCTGCCAATGGAGAGTCAATCTGCGCATAACCCAAAGATAACCATGGGAAGCCGCTTAAAAACCAGCCGCGCCACCATTCAACCAATACCCATAATGCAGGCAAGCCAACATACCAGCGCAGCACACCAGAGGCCGGTAACCATCGGGCCTGTAGATATCCCAACAGCGCCAAATAAGCACCCATGATGGCTACTAACGCCAACATCAACACAATTGCCAACCAAATAGGCGCACCGCCAATGGTATGCACGCTGTGATAAAGCCAATAGGTTCCAGCTAAGAAAGTGCCCGCATGAAAGCAGAAGCCAATCATTACCGCACGTCGTGGTGCTACACCCTGCCAAGCAAAAAACAGCCATGCCGGACACAGGATGGCAAGCGGCCAATACCCGAAAGGCGCGAATGCAAGTGACAACGCCGCCCCCACCGCAAACGCTATGGGTAAGGCGTAATTTTCATTGTATGACCGCAGGTTAAATGACACGCACAGAGCTCGGCTCAAGTCGAAGACTAGGGATTATCACATAGGCGAGCATTGCTTTCTGTGTTGTCATATTAAAATCACGTAAGCTCGAGCCGTTGTTACTAATCAGTTACGCATCATTTAGCCGCCATGAGCATCTACGACATTGAAGTACATAATATCGATGGGACGCCCACCTCGCTTGCAGCCTTTCGCAATCAAGTCCTATTGATTGTCAATGTTGCCAGTAAGTGCGGCTTTACTCCGCAGTATCGCGGGCTTGAGCAGCTCTATCGGCAATATCATGCCAAAGGCTTTGCAGTGCTTGGCTTTCCTTGTAATCAATTTGGCTTACAAGAGCCGGGCGATGGCGCTGAAATTAAAAGTTTCTGCACCCTAAACTATGACATTAGCTTTCCGCTGTTTGCCAAGATTGAAGTGAATGGTCGTAAGGCACATCCCTTATTTGAACATCTTAAATCGGCACAACCTGGGATTTTAGGCACTCAATCAATTAAATGGAATTTCACAAAGTTCTTGATCGATCGACAGGGCAAGGTCATCAAACGCTATGCGCCGACAGACACCCCTGAAAGCATTGCTAAAGATATTGAAACTTTATTATAGGCACCGCAGTCATGAACTCAGTTGTAGATAACCCAACTGCGCAACGCTTTGAGCTAGAAGCTTCGGGACAACTGGCCGTGATTGAGTACCATCGTCACAACGGAGTAGTCACTCTGACTCATACCTATGTCCCCGCAGAGCTTGGCGGCCGTGGCATCGGCTCTACATTAACTCAGGGTGCATTAGATCTCATCAAAGCCCGCGGCGAATCGATCATGCCGGAATGCTCTTTCATCAGTGCATTCATTAAGCGTCACTCCGAGTATGCCCATCTAGTAAAAAGTTAACCCACAACTCTCACTCATGTCTTTGAGTTTAATAGTGAGGTGGCCGCTCCTCTTCTTCGGTATAAGGCCGCTGCTGCTGAGCTGATTCTTCGAGACGACTGGCCAGATGCTGAAACCTACTACGCAGCGCATCGAGCTCACCTTGCTGTCGGTATACCACATCACTAAGCTCCTGATTGGCCTGCTCTAAGTAGGCAATCTTTAACTCTAGTTGTTCTAGCTTTTGCTCATCCAATGACATCGCTCTTTACTCAACACTTGGCAAGGCAATATCGCGCGAGGTAGTTAAGCGCAGCAACTCAAGACGGCGACGATCACCGCGCAGCACTTTGTACTCAAACCCATCTAACTGAATCACTTCACCGCGGCGCGGTAAGCGCCCTAAGTGATTGAGCAACAGACCGCCAACAGTATCAAACTCTTCATCACTGTAGGTTGTAGCAAAATAGTCGTTGAAATCTACAAGACGCGTCTGAGCGCGCACAGTAAACGTACGAGCATCTTCGCGACGAATATCCTGCTCGTCATCAATGTCGTACTCATCATCAATCTCACCGACGATTTGCTCTAACACATCTTCGATGGTAACCAAGCCCGCAACCCCACCATACTCATCAACCACGATAGCCATATGATTGTGATTAGCGCGAAATTCTCTCAGCAATACATTCAAACGTTTACTTTCAGGAATAAAGACCGCATTCCTTAAACACTCTTTGATATCGAAATGTTCTTCATCTTCATGAATAAGCCGCAACAGGTCTTTAGCCAGCAAAATGCCAATTACTTTGTCTCGATCATCACCCACCACTGGAAAGCGAGAGTGACCTGATTCAATCACGGCGGGCAATATATCCTGCAACGCATCATCGCGATTAATCACCACCATTTGCGAGCGCGGCACCATGATGTCACGCACCTGCTGCTCGCCCACTTCAAGCACGCCTTGCAACATAGAGAACACTTCATCATCAATAATGGCGCGGTCTCGTGCACTTTCTAGCGTTTCAAGTAACTCATCTCGATCTCGCGGATCACCACTTAAAGAATCCGCAAGCTTACGAATCCAACGCTTTGGACTGCCCTTAGCATGTTCAGTCTCATCGTTCATTTTTAAATCGCCTCGTCAAGCGCGTAAGGATTAGCAAAGCCTAATTGTTCAAGCAAAGCCACTTCGCAGGCTTCCATCACTGCCGCATCTCGAACCTCTTCGTGATCGTAGCCAAGCAAGTGCAGTACGCCATGAATAATCAAGTGCGCCCAATGTGCTTGTTGCGTAATACCCTGCTGCTTAGCCTCACGCGCAACCACAGGTACGCATATCGCCAAATCGCCTAAACTAGGCACAGGTTCGAACTCAAACTGCTCGCCGGCAGGAAAGGACAACACGTTGGTGGCATGGTCTTGATCACGCCACTGTAGGTTAAGGCGACGACTTTCAGCCGAGCCCACCAACTTCAGCGATACATGCACAGGCGTCACCGCTTGTTTACGTCGACCCCGATGAGCCGCGTGATGGACCAAATATGCTGCCTGCGCCCACGCCTGTAGCTTTGTGTTGGTAGGCACACCAACGCGCTTAACCGCCGACTGAACCTCTAAATGCAATACAGTTTTTTTCTGTGCACTACGCACAACTGATTTCTTTGCTGCACGACGTCGCGACTGTACAGCTGTTTTTTTCTTAACTGATGGCATTAGAGTTACTCATTATGATCGGCTTGATTGGACTGCTGGCGCTGCTCATAAGCACGCACAATGCGCTGCACCAAGGGATGACGCACTACATCGCGCGTCTGAAAATAACTAAAGGCCACGCCATCAACTCCAGGCAATAAATCCATCACTTGTCGCAAGCCAGAGATTTGGTGTTTAGGTAGGTCAGTTTGTGTAATGTCGCCAGTCACGACCGCCTTAGAACCAAAGCCCAATCGGGTTAAGAACATTTTCATCTGTTCACCCGTAGTGTTCTGGGCTTCATCGAGAATAATGAATGAATCATTCAGAGACCGGCCACGCATAAAAGCTAGAGGGGCAATTTCAATAATATTGCGCTCAATCGCACGACTGACACGATCTGGACCCATCATGTCGTACAACGCGTCATACATGGGGCGCAAATATGGATCTACCTTTTGCGTCAAATCTCCAGGCAAGAATCCAAGACGTTCGCCCGCTTCCACCGCAGGCCTGACCAACACAATACGTCTAACGCGATCAGACTGCAGCGCATCCACTGCACTGGCCACTGCCAAATAAGTTTTACCGGTGCCAGCAGGACCAATACCAAAGGTCAAATCATGCGTACGCATATTGTTTAGGTATTGCCGTTGATTGGCGCCACGCGCACGCACGCCACCACGAAGCGTATGAATGACGGTTTCCTGCTCAAGCGCAGCAGACTGCACTGCAGCAGATTCTTCAACTGAACCACCGATCATCTCTTGAATGCACAAATGCACACGATCTGGTGACAACAGCTCTTGCCCTGCCAGTTCATCTAATCGCTTTAACACCAAGGCAGCCTGTTGAACATTCGGCTCAATACCAATCACTTGTAACTGCGGACCACGACGCCGTAATTCCACGCTCAGACGCGCCTCAACCTGACGCAAGTTATCTTCAAGAGGACCCACTAAATTGGCGAGTCGATCAGGCGTAACCGATGCGAGAGTCAACTCACGCGTCGTCGCTGCAGGCTGATGAAGAGGAGCGTTCACAGGGTGTGCTTGAGTGCTCTTGTGATTAAGTAGAAAAAGATAAACAACTTAGGCCTGTGCGGTACGAACTGCGAACGACTGATTGTCGGCATGGTGCATATTTACTAATCGACCACGTAAGGAATTCTTGAGAACTTCCACAATTTGCACCTCAGCAAATTGATTGATCAATGACGCAGGCCCTTCAAAATGAACCCAACGCATATTTTCAGTACGACCGGATAGCAGTCGATCATTTGTTTTAGAAGGCCCTGTCACCAACACGCGCTGCACCGAACCCATCATCGTATGACTAATCGCTGCTGCTTGTTGATTGAGTCGCGCCTGTAGACGCTCCAAACGCTGCTGCTTTTCTTCGTGGGTCACTTCATCCAACAAAGAAGCGGCCGGCGTACCAGGACGACGGCTATAAATAAAGCTGAAGGACTGATCAAACCCAACATCAGCCACCAAGTTCATTGTGTCTTCAAAATCACGCTCGGACTCGCCGGGAAAACCGACAATAAAATCAGAAGAAATACTGATATCCGGGCGGACTGCGCGCAACTTACGCATTTTCTGTTTGTACTCGAGCACCATATGTCTGCGCCCCATCAAGGACAACACCCGATCGGAACCACTTTGTACGGGCAGGTGCAGATAGTTGGCTAGCTTCGGCACGTCGCGATACGCTTCAATCAATGCATCATTAAATTCCACCGGATGCGAAGTGGTAAAACGAATGCGCTCGATGCCATCCACTTCGGCCACATGTCGAATTAGTGTTGCTAAATCACATTCTTCGCCATCTTCCATTTCACCGGCGTAGGCATTCACGGTTTGACCGAGCAAGTT
>CANGFV010000028.1 GCA_947453225.1 Pseudomonadota bacterium | reverse complement strand
CCATTAACTTTGGGACTCCGCCCCAACGAATTATTTTCTGGGTGTTTAGCTGAAATCCAAACTTTAGCGACCTTCTGCTGCAATAACGCCGAATCAACCAGCGCCAAAAAAGCAAAGGCAGATATAGCTTTCTCACCACGGTTAACTTTCTCTAACAATAATTGCATATTGCTTTGGTAGTTAGACCAGTCACATACCTTCATTTTTAGATATAAGCAATTACCAAACAGAAAGTCATATTGAGGATCTAATTCCAGAGCCTCTCCAAATCTGGCAATAGCCTCCTCATATCGATTAAGACGCAGCAATGCCGTTCCGGCATTGAAGTAAGAAGACACAGCACTTGGCATTATGCGAATTGCAGCTTCATGATAAACCAGCGCCTGATCAAAACAATAAGCCTCTTGTAAGGCACAACCCAAATTATTATGCGCATCAACATGATTACTATTAAATGAAATAGCAGAACGATAGCCTTCAATCGCTTCATTAATTCGGTGCAGGGAAATCAATGTATTTGCCCGTTGATGATGCGCCTCGGCATGATCTGGACGGTGCGTCAAAAACAGACTGAAATCAGAAAGAGCTTGGCTGTATTTGCCAAGAAAATAAGACGTTATTGCGCGCTGGAAGATTGCATCAACGTGATTTGGCGCAAGACGAATAACAGCATCTAAACTTTTTAACGCTCCCTCTAGATTACTCAGCCCTTGCTGTACCATTGCAAGATTGAAATGAGCATCAGTATATTCCGGACTTAAAATCACCGCCTGCTCATAACTTTGCAGCGCGGATTCATTCTGCCTTAAGGCCAACTGTACATTGCCAAAATCAAAATAATAATTGGGATTAGTGGGTAATATTTTTATTGCCTGTTCTATCAAGTGGTACGCTTTATCAAAGGCTCCTAATTGCGCTTCTATAACCCCCAACAAATGCAGAGTATCGGCGTGTTTTGGATAAGACTTGAGGATTGACTCATAAATAACTTTGGCCTCAGCGAGTTTGCCCTGCTGATGCAACGCTACGGCTTTCATGAACTGTACTTGCAGAGCCTGACTCACTGTTAAGCCTCAATCTCTATGTGATCAGGGGGTAAATCAGCCTGATACCGGTCACACATCGACTGATAGGCGGTTTCTAGGTGCTTGGTGTATTTCTCAGTATCAAACAGTGGCGTAGTCAGACGATTCTGCTCCAGCTTGGCCTTGATGGCGTTAAGCTGATCTGGATGCGTGGCCAACTGAATGGCCAAGGGCTCGTAAGCCTGCGGGCTGTCAGTAATCAGCTCCGGTAACCCAATGGCATTGAGCAAGCTACCAGCCACCCGAGAGGCAAAGGATTCACCCATCCTCGTCAGCACCGGCAGCCCCACCCATAAGGCATCACTGGCCGTGGTATGGGCGTTATAAGGCAAGGTATCCAGAAACAAGTCTGCTAGTCGGTGACGGGCTAAGTGTTCAGACAACTCCATCTTCTTGGCGAAGACCAATCGGTTCGGATCTAACCCCCGCTGCTGCGCCTCCTTTCTCAAATTAGCAGCGGCCGTGGGGTTATCCTCAAAGAGCCACAGCACACTACCCGGGACGGCCAGCAGAATCCTGACCCAACTGTCGAACACATCTGGCGTGATTTTGTAATTGTTATTAAAGCAGCAGAACACAAACCCCTGCTCTGGTAGCCCAAGCTCAGCTCGAGTGAATATCCGATCCGCAATCTTTCGCTGACGGTCATTCACCTGATAACTGCCCGGTAAATAAACCACTTTCTCAGAATAGTATTGCCGGGATTCTTTAGGAATCAGCGTGTGATCCGCAATGATGTAATCCATGTACGGCGCAGCCACCGTGCCAGGATAGCCAATGTAATTCACCTGAATCGGTGCAGCGCGGTAAGAGAAAATACCAAGACGGTGATCTTGAGTCAGCCCCTTAAGATCCACGGCAATATCGATCGACCAGACTCTAGAAAGCTTTGCTATTTCTTCATCACTCTTGAACCTGACATCAAAGAAATGATCAAAGGCTGATGTAACCCTATGCCGCATTTGATCTTGGAGATCAGGACCGAAACTGAAAGCGAATAGCTCAAAACGATCGCGATCATGCCGTTCGAACAACTCTGCCATCAGACAGGTAGTTGCGTGATTATGAAAGTCAGCTGAGAAGTACCCTATTCTGATTTTATTTGAGATCGTCTTTTTAACTAAAGACACAGAACCAGACTTTTCAGCATATTTGTCCGCACATAAAACCTCAGAAACAATCCGGTGGATTTTCGCCTGCGGAGCGACAGAAAGAATGGAAAATCCAGTGGAAACCTTGGCCCCCTGAGCAACTTCGGTAAGCATCTGATTTAGATTTTTCTCATAATTAGACCAGTCGCATATTTTCATTCTGTAATGAATGAGCGTATCTAAGAGATACTCATAGCCCGGCACAAGAGACAGCGCCCGCTCAAAACAAACAACCGCCTCCTCTGGGCTATTAAGCGCACCCAGAATTAATCCCTTGTTATTGTATGCCTGGGCGTAATTAGAATTAACTTCAGTTAGACGATCATAAACAACCAAAGCTTCTTCATATTCATGAATTGAGAACAGCACCGCGCCTAAATTATTTAATGCATCACAATGCTTAGGCTGTAGCTTAAGAACCTGCTGATAACTGGCTATGCACTCATTTATGCGATGCATGGACTGCAGAATAACGCCGATGTTGTAATGCGCATCTAAGTTGTTCGGGTTAATTGAGATCGCCTGATTAAGCATCTCTAACGCATCTAAATATCGACCCAACTGAATCAATATCACCCCTGTTAGGGTATATATATTTTCATCGCTGCCTTGGGTAATCAGAAGATGCTCACAAATATCCAGTGCTTCTTTGTTTTTGCCTTGCTGATGCAAACTAACGGAGCGCAGAAACTGCTGCTGAACTGAATTTGTCATCTGCTTAAGCCTCAACCACCAAATGATCAGGCGATAAATCAGCCTGGTAGCGGTCATACATGGCTTGATAAGCAGCTTCTAAATGTCTCGTAAACTTTGGCGTATCGAAAAGAAGCGTGGTGAATCGGTGATACTCTAATTTATCTTTAATTTTTTTTAGCTTTTCTGGATAAGTCGCCAAGTCAACAGCCAACTTCACATAGGCATCTGACGTATCAGTAATCAATTCAGGTAAATCAATCGCCGTTAACAAACTGGCCGCATATCTACTTGGAAAACTCTCGCCCATCTGAGTAATGACGGGCAGTCCAGCCCACAAGGCATCGCTAGCCGTTGCGCCAGCATTATAAGGCAGCGTATCTAAGAATATGTCCATGACGCGGTAACGAGCTAAATGCTGCTCATAAGGCAACCGCTCCGCAAAAATTATCCTGACTGAATCCACACCCCGCTGCTGAGCCTCTCTGGCCAGATTATCCCTGGTTAATGAACTCTCTACATAAAGCACAAGCACACTATTAGGCACTTGACGCAAAATATTCATCCACTGCTCGAAAGTATCGGGAGTGATCTTATAATTATTATTAAAACAGCAAAAGACCACTCCGTGCTCTGGTAAGCCCAACTCTTTTCGAGAAAACACTCGATCGCTTATCACTCTTTTAGAGTCGCTCACCTGATAACTTAGCAGATAAGCAATTTTTTCTGTGTACTGAGCCTGACTAGACTCTGGAATCAACATCCGATCTGCAAGCAGATAGTCATAGTAATCTGCGCCCATCGTGCCCAAATAACCAATGTAACTGAGCTGTATCGGCGCCGCTCGATAAGAAAATATACCGGTACGAGCATCTTGAGTATGCCCACCCAGATCAATTGCGATATCAACTGACCACTGCCTCACCAGCTGCGCTGCATCTTTGTCTGGAAGATGAGTGATATCAATAAAATGATCAAAGGCCACCTTGACTCGCTGGCGCATCGCATCTTGAGTATCTGGACCGGTGGAGAAGGCAAACAACTCAAAACGCTCTCTATCATGAGCTTCAAACAATTCTGCCAATAAGATGGATACGGGATGCTGACGAAAGTCGGCAGAGAAGTAACCCAGCCGAATCTTTTCTCGACGGCTACGCTTCGGAATCTCACCCAATACCGACTTAAATGAGAACTGACTGGAGATCCAAATCTCAGCGGCTTTACGATGTAATTTCAGTGAATCAATGAGCGTTAAAACAGGAAAACTGAGTGAAACTTTTTTATTGTTCATTAGGCCATCAGTTAATTTTTTCAGTTCTCCATAAAATTCCTGCCAATCACATAGCCACATTTTATTGTGCATCACCATGCCATCTAAATAGGCAATGTCTGGCTTAATTTTACTGGCCACCTGAAAGCTGCTGATAGCCTCCGCCCAACGCTTCAATACAAACAGTGCGATGCCTTTATTGTGATGCGCCTGAGAATAATCAGCCCTTAATGAGATGGCCTTTTCGTAATCCACAAGCGCCTGCTCGTAATATTTTAGCGCCTGAAAAGCAAGCGCACGATTGTAGTAAGGCTCTGGCTTTTCTGGATCGCTCGAAATTGCTTGGTTGTAGCTTTTTATAGCGGATTCGTATCTAGCTAAAGCAGCCAATGCAAGACCAGCATTAAGGTGAACGTCATAATAATCAGGTCTTAACTGAATTGCTTTTTCATAGATGAGCAGCGCTTCCTTATGCCTACCCTGCCTACTTAGAATAGAACCCAAATTGTTATACGCTTGAACATTGTCCGG
Source organism: Pseudomonadota bacterium (assembly GCA_947453225.1). Classification (GTDB taxonomy): domain Bacteria; phylum Pseudomonadota; class Gammaproteobacteria; order Steroidobacterales; family Steroidobacteraceae; genus CAILZL01. Next base: position 17,181 of record CANGFV010000028.1, on the reverse strand, counting down.
CTTTAATTCCACTATTTTATTAAATACATCCAGCGCATCTTCAAAACGCTCTTTTTCAGATAAGACAATACCAAGATTGTTTAGCGCATCAATATAGTCATGCTTAAGCCCTACAGCACTTTGATAACTTTCAATCGCTGCATCTCGCTGCTGCAGAGCATGAAATGCAATACCCTTATGGTAATAAGCCTCAGCATCATCAGGACAGAGAAAAATAAGTCGATCTAGACAGGCAATCGCCTCTTTGTGACTACCAAGGTTAGCCAGCGCTACCGAACGCCTGCGCCATGACTGAGCATGAGCAGCATCAAAATTAATCACCTGCTCGTAACCTAAAGACGCTTCGTGAAATTCGCCCATCGAAAACCAAGCATTTGCACGATTGAAATAGGCTTCTAAATAGCTTGGCACTAAATCAATTGCTTGATCATAGTCTTTAATAGCCTCTGCGAACTTATTCAATTCAAAAAACGCGTTGCCTCGATTGCAATGGAATCCCGCATCATTTGGTTTAATTTTGATAGCCTGATCAAATAGTTCAATTGCACGCGCAGACTGCTTTAACTGAGCCAATACAATACCCATCAAATGCAATACATCAGGATTGTTAGGCTGCTGCTTAAGACATGACTCATACAGCGCCTTGGCTTCAGCCAATTTTCCCTGATGATGCAAAGCCAAGCCCTGCATTAATTTGGTGTTTTTTTTATCGAACGAGGCCGTCATTTATAAGTAATTGTAAGATGAAAGGGCACACCAACTATACACGGTTAAAAGCAGCAAATATTTTCTCTGCCAGCGCATGGCCAATTCCCTTCGCTTGCTCAATATCCATAATAGATGCCTTCTTTAATCCTTGAATACCACCAAATTGCCGAAGCAATTCGCGACGCTTAGCTGGCCCCAGACCTTCAATCGATTGCAGCAAAGACTCTTGACGTGCCTTACCCCGCTTTTGACGGTGACCTGCAATCGCAAAGCGATGCGCCTCGTCGCGAATACGCTGCACAAGATGCAATGCTGTTGAGTCATTTGGCAAGGTTAAAGCCACGGAATCTTCCATAATAAACAAACGCTCTTGCCCAGGCCGGCGATCCGGCCCTTTGGCAACCCCAACCAGCATCATGTTACTGATTTCTAACTCGTTCATGACTTCTCGCGCCACAGCCAACTGCTGCTCTCCCCCGTCAATAAACAATACCTCAGGCAACGCCACTTCCCCACGCTTAATACGTGCGTATCGTCTTGTGATCGCCTGACGCAAGGCACCATAGTCATCACCCGCCACAACCCCCTCGATATTAAAGCGCCGATAATCCGCCTTAATCGGCCCTTCAGAGCCGAATACCACGCACGATGCCACGGTCGCTTCGCCCATGGTGTGACTGATGTCAAAGCATTCCATTCGAGCGGGCGCCTGCGGCAACCCCAGCACTGTTGCGAGCGCCTCTAACTGTGCGGTGACACTAGCCTGATCAGCCTGCCTCATCCGCAGACCAATCTCAGCATTGTTACGCGCCATTTCCAACCAGCGCACCCGCTGCCCGCGCACTTTATGTCTAATTTTGACGAGATGCTTTGCATATTCAGCCAGCGAGGCCTCAAGTAGATCAACCTCGGTCAGGCCAACATCCACCACAATTTCAACGGGCGCTTCATGACTTAAATAATACTGAGCAATAAAACCTGCCAGCACGTCATCGCGCTCAGCTAGCCCTGCTTTAGGAAAAAAATTGACGCTGCCTAAATTACGTCCACCACGCACATAGACCAATGACACACAAAATCTGCCGGCAAGCTCCGCACAGCCGACAATATCTATATCACCATCACCGCGCACGTCCATAGATTGCAATGACTGAATCCCTTTGACTGCCTGAATTCGATCACGCAATTTTGCGGCACGCTCAAACTCCAAAGCTTCAGACGCCTTTTCCATACGCACCACCAGGTCATCAACCAGTTCATGATTTCGACCTTCAAGTACCTGCATCGCATCTTTTACATCTTGGGCATAAGCCTCGGCTGCAATTTCACCCACACAGGGCGCTGAACAGCGCTGAATTTGAAACTGCAAACAAGGTCGCGTGCGATGAGCAAAAAAAGTATCTTCACAAGGACGAATGCGAAATAACTTTTGTAACGCTTGGAGGGTTTCACGCACTGCGGGGGAACTTGGGTAAGGCCCGAACAACCTGCCCGATTGTTTACGAGACCCCCGATAAAACCTGAACCTTGGAAAGGGATGACGCGTTGACACCTGAATATAAGGAAAGGTTTTATCGTCTCTTAACAGAACGTTGTAACGCGGCCGGTATTTTTTGATGAGATTACATTCAAGCAGCAAAGCTTCTGTTTCAGTGGCCGTGACAGTTACTTCAATGTTAGCGATTTGCGCGACCATCGCCATGGTTTTAGCTGTTTGTGGCCGAGCGGAAAAGTAACTGGCCACACGTTTCTTTAAACTACGCGCCTTACCCACATACAGCACCTCTCCCTGCTGATCCAGCATGCGATAGACCCCAGGACGAGGGGTCAGCGTGGCTAGAAAAGTGTCGCTATCAAACGCGGTCATGCCAGCTGTGACAATAAAGACTGCGCACGCGCAAAGACTTGATGAAACATCACTTCGGTCAGTCGTCGTGTGCTGGTGTTATAACGACTGCAATGATAACTATTCAATAACACATGCTGATTGGGTAACACATGCTCAGCCCCGTGACCAAACTTGTAATCACCCAACTTCAAGCCAAACGCTTTTAACACCGCACCATGGGCAATAGTGCCCAAGGTCAATAACACCGAAGGTTGGGTCAGCGACTGCAGTTCGACTTTAAGATAACCATTGCACTGCTTAATTTCTGCGGGCGTAGGTTTATTCTCTGGCGGCACGCACTTCACTGCATTACTGATACGAGTATTTATCAGCTGTAACCCATCATTGATAGATACAGATTTGGATGCCGTTGAGAATCCATACTTAAATAATGTGTCGTACAACAGCACCCCAGCATAATCCCCAGTAAAGGGACGCCCTGTGGCATTAGCGCCATGAAAGCCAGGCGCCAACCCCACAACAATGAGACGCGCCTGTGAATCACCAAAAGGCGCTACCGGTCCACAATGATAACTGGGGTATTCGCGCTTACCATTCGATAGAAACTCAGCCAGCCTTGGACAGCGGGTACAGCTTGAATCAAAGGATTGATTAATAGAATTTGGCATTGGGCAAGCATAACAATCCAACCCCAAATGTGGCACTCTTGATTCAATACTTGTCTTAATTTTTATTTGGAATCGCGCCTTGTCGCTACTGCTACTTAACAAGCCCTTTCAGGTACTGACTCGCTTCAGTCGTGACGACGATCGAGCCACACTGGCTGATTACATTCAGGCTCCTGGCTTTTATCCTGCGGGTAGACTGGATTACGACAGCGAGGGCTTATTACTTTTGACCAATGACGGTCGACTACAGACCGAATTAAGCAGCCCAAAATGGAAAGTTTCTAAAACCTATTTGGTGCAGGTGGAGCACACCCCTGACGAACACGCACTTCAACGTTTACAGGATGGCATCGAGCTAAATGATGGAATGACCTTACCCGCAGAGGCGCAATTGATTTCTGAACCTGAATGGCTGTGGCCACGTACCCCGCCCATTCGCTTTCGAAAAGCCATCAGTACTGCATGGCTAAAGCTTACGATTCGTGAAGGACGTAATCGGCAAGTTCGCCGCATGACCGCTGCCGTGGGGCACCCCACGTTGCGGTTAATTCGACACTCCATAGGAGACTGGACGATTGAAGGACTAGCCCCTGGTCAGTGGCGAAAATCTACTGAACAGGAATTACAGGCATTCAAAGCAAGAAGCCTTACAACAGCGAATAATCAAAGGCCGCGTAAATAGTCGCCAATTAACGGCCGAAATTGATCCATATCAACTAAGAATGAATCATGGCCTTGTAAAGAATTTAGTCGAGCAAACTTAACTTCGCGCCCCGCACCCACCAAACCTTCCGCCAATTCTTGCTGCTGTTCAATGGGGAACAGCAAATCTGTTTCCACACCAACAATCAGCGCAGAGTTAATCTTAAAGCGCTTAAGCGCTTCGGCCAGCGAGCCTTCTCCATGATCTGCCAGATCAAACAAATCCATTGCACGCGATAAATACAAATAGGCATTAGGATCAAACTGCCCCACAAACTTTGAGGCATGACTTTCAAGATAGGCTTCGATCTCAAAATCGATACTGAATGGATCATCTGGATTGTGCTCAACTGAAGCTCGTTCACGCCCAAAACGCAGTAACCACTCTTTTGCCGAGCGATAAGTAATCATGCCGAGCTTGCGCGCCAAGCGCATCCCTTCTACCGGCACTGCATCCACTGGATAATTACCGCCCTGCCATGCCGAATCTTTACGAATCATTTCGCGCTGCAATGAACGCAACGCGATAGTGAATGGTGTTGAACGCGCGGCACCCGAAATTGAAATCAGATTACGCGATGCTTCAGGAAACAGCGCAGCAAAGGCCAGCACAGTCATGCCACCCAGCGAGGGGCCGATAACGCACTTAAGCTGCGTAATCCCTAGGCTTTGGATCACCTGATATCCACCACGCGCAATGTCTTCCACACTGAGTATTGGAAAACTCAATCGATAGGGCTTACCCGTCTGTGGATTGATAGACGCAGGTGAGGTCGAACCAAAGACACTGCCTAAGGAGTTCACGCACACCACGAAGAAGCGATGCGTATCCACGGGCCGACCCGGACCCACCATATCTTCCCACCAGCCTGCAGAGCAATCTTGCGCGGAGGAAGCGGCATGCGCCGAGGGTGACAGCCCAGTGAAAATCAAAATGGCATTATCCCGAGCGGTATTAAGTTCGCCCCAGGTTTCATAGGCAATTTGCGCAGCCTGCAGACTGCCGCCCCGACGCATCGGGAATGGCTTATCTAAAGTTAAGTATTTGCGGGCAGTGGCCATAGTTGGCTGTCTATAAAAATATTAGGCTGCAGTGTAGTGAGCTCGACAGCCCTTCAGTATTCCAGCTATCTATGTACAGATTACCGGAAGCAGAAAAGCTAGGGTTGTGACTGACTAGTTCTTTTTAACACGTTTCATTAAGCGCTGACGTTTTCGCACCTGACGCGGAGTGAGAGTATTTCGCTTGCCGGCAAACGGATTTTCCTCAGAACGAAGCTGTATGCGCACCGGCGTGCCTTTAAGCTTAAAAGCCTCACGAAAAGTGTTCATCAAATAGCGCCTGTAGCCATCAGGCAGACGATCGGCCTGACTGCCGTGAATGACAATCACTGGAGGATTACGCCCGCCCTGATGCGCATAACGCAGCTTAATGCGGCGACCTCGCACCAGCGGCGGCTGATGCTGCACCATTGCCGCCTCAAGTACGCGCGTTAGCTCAGGCGTTGGCAATTCACTCATCGACGCTTTGTAGGCAGCAATGACCGATCCAACCATTTCGCCCACGCCCGTACCATGTCGGGCGGAAATGAAATGTAAGTAGGCAAATTCTAGAAACGGGAAACGAGCATCAATGCCGGCACGGATTGAATCACGCTGATCAGGGGGAATGTTGTCCCATTTATTCACTGCAATAATCAGTGCCCGACCGCGTTCAGCGGCCATACCGAAAAGGGCCGCATCTTGTTCGGCCACCGTCTCATGAGCATCAACAACACCAATGACAACATTAGAAGAATCAACGGCTTGCAATGCTTTTATAATACTGAACTTTTCTATTGCCTCCTCAACTCTGGCCTTGCGTCGCACCCCGGCGGTATCAATCAACGTGAACTCCTGACCGTCACGATCGAAGGGAACCTCAACTGAATCGCGAGTCGTCCCCGGCATGTCATAGGCCACCAGACGCTCTTCGCCGATTAGACGATTAATCAGTGTGGACTTACCCACATTCGGACGACCAATCACCGCGACACGGATACGATCACGATCATCAGGAATGTCGGCAACCTGAGTTTCAAAGCCCTCAAGTGCAACCTCCATCAATCCACGCAAGCCTGCGCCATTGGCCGCAGAAATGGCTAGCGGCTCACCGAGACCCAACTGATGGAAATCCGCGCCTGCAGAGAAGGACTCCTGCCCTTCCGCTTTATTAACCACCACCAAACAAGACTTACCGCTTCGGCGGATCAACTGTGCTACGAAATGGTCGGTCGCCGTACAGCCTTCGCGAGCATCAAGCACAAACAATACTCGATCGGCCTCCTCCATAGCGCGCAAGCTTTGCTCAGCCATCAACTTCTCGATACCTTCAGCACCGGGCGTTAAGCCTCCGGTATCCACCAAAATACAGGGCTGATAATCCGCTTTGGTATAGCCATATTTGCGATCACGCGTCAGTCCCGGCAAATCGGCGACCAATGCATCACGCGTCCCAGTGAGGGCATTGAATAACGTGGATTTACCGACATTCGGTCGGCCAACTAATGCAATAACAGGAAGCATAATTTTTTTCAGGCGGTGCGGGAGTTAAAGCCCAGATAAAGCTTTACCAATATCTATACCGATATGCGGTAAGTAGATACTCGATTTAGCCCTTAGGTTTAGTTTCAAAAGCCAACAATTTACCGCCATCGGTCTGTACATAAATGCGCCCCTCAGCAACAACAGGCGCATTAGTCATTCGTTCACCATCGGTGGATATACGTGCCTGAAGCGAACCATCAGCCTTATTCAGCCAATGTACATAACCTTCAAAATCACCCAACACCAATGAATCATTAAGCTCTACTGGCGCAGTAAGCGCGCGGTGCAATAACGCAGACTGTTGCCACTGCTGATTACCATCATTACGGCGCAAGGCAGTCACTTCACCCTTAGAGGTAGACAAATACAAAGTCTGCGCATCCACACCAAAGCCGCGATAACTGGAGGCTTCTTTTTCCCACCACACCTGACCATTACTGAGATCGAGCATGGCGATCTTGCCGTTATATCCCGCGACAAAGACATCTTTGCCGAGCACTGCCGCTGCGGCATCCACATCAGCTAGACGATCTAGCTCGGTACGCCCCGAAGGACTATCAACCGTAGCCGACCACAGCAAATCTCCGGTCTTTATATCGAGCGCAACCAATTTACCATCATCAAACCCTTCAATCACTGCGCCAACCGCTTCAGCCAAAACTGGGCACGCAGTACCGCGCAAACTCAGCTTAGGTACAGCTCCTTCATAAGACCAACGAGCTTTGCCATCTGAAGCATTCAGACCGAGCAATCGACCATCAACGGTACGAACCACCACGACTTGCTCAGCAATGAGCGCCTTTGATAAAGGTTCACTTGAAAGCTGGTAGCGCCAACGCTCTTGGCCGTCTTCGGTAGATAACGCCAGCAACACACCATCGGTGCCACCAACAATCACCAACCCTTCGCCTACCGCTGGACCAGAAGATAATACCAAGCCAGTCTTTACTTGCCAGATACGCGCACCATTCTGCGAATTGAGCGCAACAAGGCTTCCCTTGTAACCCGCCGCATAAACAACCCCAGCATCAACCGCAGGTTGCAATCCCAGACGAAAGTTTTCTCCACCACCGCCTAGGCTTTCACTCCACAGACGATTAACCTCAAGTACCGGATTGATACTGACAAGCTTTGCAGGCATGTCCACAGCTTTAGTGCTGCTGCAAGCTGCAAGCACACTCAAGCAGAGCGATATCAACCCGAACTTAGGTCCAATCATTTTACGCTCGTGCTCACAACCACATCTGAGGCTGCCGCCGGATTGGCACCACCAAGATCAGCAAGCTTGAGTGTCAACAACGTGGTATCGGCGCCTTCAACACCTTCATAAGCAGTTAAGGCCGCCTGATATTCTGTAATGGCAGCAGCGTTATCTTGCTTGGCCAGCAACGCATCACCACGAATTTCATGCGCCTGCGCTGCGAAGGCTCCTGCTTTACTCACATCTAACAATGTGAGCGCTTCATCTGCTTTATTAAGCTCAATCAGCACACGAGCTAGACGCAGTTTAGCGACCTGCACCAACTGCTCATCCTTGCTGGTCGCCATAGCTGCACGTAGGGCTGTTTCAGCACCGACAAGATCTTCGGTCTCTACGGCGCGCTGCGCCTTTAACAACTGAGCCTGTGCTGCATAGGGCGTAGCCTTGTACTTCGTATTTAATTCATTAAGCAGCAGCGCAGCCTTGGCCTGATCTGAAAATAATGCAGCAGCAAACTGATTCAGTTTATTACCGGCGGCTTCTGCACGCTCGATGGTATAGCGCTGGTAGTACTGCCACCCAAATAAGATGCCCAAACCAAGCACGATACCCGCAACCATCCATAACCAATTCTCACGCCACCAGTTTTTTAATACTTTGGCCTGATCATCATCATTCATAAATTCGTCAACCATGTCCTGCCACTCTCTTTATCAAAATAAATTCTAAATTAGCCAATCATTTCGCCGTCAGTCGCTGCCCAAGCGTTGCACCCAGCATTGCCCAAGTCACCACCTGTTGTTCACTTTCAGAGCGCAAATCTTTAATCGCCGCCATCTGCTGCGCTGCTTCAGACTCACCCACGATCACCGCATAACGAGCACCGCTTTTATCGGCACGCTTCAGCTGTGACTTAAAACTACCGCCACCGCAATTGGTTTCAATGCGACAGGCAGTTAACTCATTTCGCAGTCTTTCAACCAGCGCCAAACCTTGCGCCTCCGCCTGCTCACCCACTAACACCACGTACACTTCCGCCTGATTAGGCACAACGGTAACCCCTTGCGCCTGCATCAAGTTGATAATTCGTTCTTCACCCAGCGCCCATCCCATGGCCGGCGTTGGCTCACCACCGAGTTGCGCAACCAGACCATCATACCGACCGCCCGAACAAACCGCATCCTGAGCACCCAATTCCGTGGTCACCCATTCGAATACAGTACGCGAGTAGTAATCCAGACCGCGTACCAACCGCGGATTAACCACATAAGGCACGCCAACCGCATCTAGGTGATGGCACAGCGTTTTGAAATGCGTAGCAGATTCAGCGTCTAGATAGTCGGTGAGCACAGGCGCCTGCGCTACCAACGTGGCCATGGCTGGATTTTTAGTATCCAAAATACGGAGCGGATTGCCCTCTAAACGTCGCAGACTGTCCTCATCTAACTGATCGATATGTGCCTTGAAGTAATTACGCAAAATCTCACGATAGTTCTGGCGCGCCTCTGGCGTTCCCAACGAATTGATATTCAGCACCAGACGTTTTAATCCTAATCGTTGCCACAACCGCGCCGTCATTAAAATCAATTCAGCATCAAGATCCGGACCTGCGAAGCCAAAAGCTTCAACATCAATCTGATGAAATTGGCGATAACGACCCTTCTGCGGCCTTTCATGCCTAAACATCGGGCCTGAAGTCCATACCTTCTGTCGCTGATTGTGTAGTAAGCCATTACTGATCATGGCTCTAACGAGTCCTGCTGTAGCTTCTGGACGTAAGGTCAGCGAATCTCCACTGCGATCATCAAAGGTGTACATTTCCTTTTCGACAATATCAGTCATCTCACCAATGGATCGCTTGAACAAACTAGTGTGCTCAACGATGGGCACACGTATTTCCTGAAATCCATATTCAGCAAATAACGTGCGCGTTGTATTTTCTAGATGCTGCCAATAAGCAATATCTGCAGGCAGAATGTCATTCATGCCTCGGATCGCTTGTAGCTTCTGCTCGCTATTCAATGCCCTGCTCCAAAAATTCGCTATTCAATCAAGCCAGCGGCATTCAGCACAAAATGCGCCACATTCTGATTCACGCGCCCTGCAGGAATAGAGATTGATTTTGTATTCACCTCAACCGTGACCGCAGAGACCGAACCCAGTGTGACTTGCAAAGGAGGCACGGCGCTAATGCTACGAACTTCCCCGGCCAGTACATTTTCATAAATTATCTGTTGACCTTGAGCATCTTTAACCTCAATCCAGGAGTTTTCGGCAAAACGAAACTTTACCGGCAACGGCGCAGCAGACCCTTGCGTACTTTCAGTAGAAGGCTTCGCGGGCAATGCCTCCAAGGGTGAAGAGACCTGGGTAACCGCGTCTGAACTACCCAGTTGGGGCTGGGTCACTTCAACAGCAACTTCATGCTGAGCACTACGCAGATTCAATAAACTAGCAGCAATCGCTAAACCCACAGCCAGCCAAATTAAAATCCAGCCCCATCGAGGCACTAAAGGACGCTGTTCCTGAATTAAATTGTGCGTAACCGGCACTGGAACCACATCAGGCGCAGCACCTTCAAAAACGTCATAGCGCTTGAGTAAATCCAACTCAGGCATCGACACCAAGCGTGCGTATTTTCGCAAATAGCCCTTCACATATACCGGCGCACCCAACTCGACAAATTTACTGGCCTCAAGCGCTTCAATTTTTGAAACATCTAGATTGAGCTCCTTAGCAATTTGCTCAACAGACATTTCCGCCTTGATACGCGCCTCACGCAGCATTTCGCCAGGCAATGCACTGAAGAGAGCTTCAGATTGTGTAGATTGATTCATGAATTCTCTGTAGTAATTTCTATTTTTTTCTTTCTGCCTCAAGCACAGCAGCGGCTTGTGGCGATGCAGGAAACTCTGTTTTCAAGCGTCGAATATATTCAGTTGCCGGACTTTCATTGCCCGAAGAACGCTCAATACGAGCACCGAGCCAAAGCGACTCCGCCGTTGCCTGTGCCGCCGCATGAAAGCGATCTAAAAAACCACGCGCTGACATGAAATCATTTGCCGTGAACTTGAGTTCAGCAAGCCGCAATAGTGCAGATGAAAACTTTTGATTGACCTCTAACGCACGGCGATAATGCTGTTCAGCCAATTGCGACTTACCCGCATCTTGCGCGCAACTACCCGCATTGTAATAAGCCATTTCCGGCGTCTTATAAAGCTGATTATTAGCCGCCTGTAATGCCAACTTCTCACCGCGCGCCCACTCTCCACGGTGACACAAAAAAACACCATACATATTCAATAAATTCCCGTTGCCTGAATCTAAATCAACGGCACGCGAGTAATACTGATCGGCTTTATCTAATTCATTCAACCGCTCATACAGCAATCCTGCTGCCGCATGGGTTTGAGCATTTTTTGGATTCTGTACTAAAGAACGATCCAGTTTTTCTTTGGCTTGGACCAGATTCCCTTGACTGAAATAATCAATGCCTAGCTGCAGGTTATATGCCGCAGCGGCTTCTTTATCTTGCACGCCTAATTGCGGCTCATTACTGATGCAGCCAGAAACCAGCAGCGCCAGACAAATCAGACTCAGCGAATGTGCTTTCATACTTCCGCCACCACCGAGACCAATTTAGAACCAAGGCGCACCGTCGTACGATTATGTACGCGACCGACCAACTGCCCACAGGCTGCATCGATATCATCACCACGGGTTCGACGTGTAGTCGCAATCACACCATTGGTATTTAGATAATCACGAAAACGAGAAATTACTGCCGCCGGTGAACGCTGATAACGTGTATCCGGAAACGGGTTAAATGGAATGAGATTCACTTTGGCAGGCTTACCCCGCAGCAAACTAACCAACTGACGGGCATGCTCAATTTGATCATTAACGCCATCTAGCATGACGTATTCAAAAGTAATACTGCGCGCATTTTGACGCTCTAAGTAATACCAGCAAGCATCAAGCAACTCGGCGATTTTGTGTTTGCGATTGATGGGCACTAATTGATCGCGTAACTCATCAGTAGGCGCGTGCAAGGAAACTGCCAAGGCACAATTGGTTTCTTCGGCCAACTTCATCATTTGCGGTACCAGCCCTGAGGTACTCACTGTGACGCGCCGACGTGAAATATCAAACCCCAAATCATCCATCAGAATCTCAGTCGCCGAAATCACCTGTCGGTAATTAGCCAGCGGCTCACCCATACCCATAAACACGATATTGGTAATCAAGCGCTCGGCGGTATCGGCTGATGGCGGCTTATCTCCGTGCAACTCCTGATTAGCCAACCAGACTTGACCTACAATTTCTGCCGCAGTGAGGTTGCTATTAAAGCCCTGCTGAGCAGTGGAGCAAAAACTGCAATCCATGGCACAGCCCACCTGACTAGAAATGCACAAGGTGCCACGACCAGGCTCAGGAATGTAAACCATTTCAATGGCTTGCGGAGTAGAGTTAACTCCCCTATCAACTCTTAAAAGCCATTTACGGGTTCCATCAGTGGAATGCTGCCTAAGTGTCACTTCGGGAACTCGCACTTCCGCCATCAGCTTCAGTCGTTCGCGGAACGACTTAGCCAAATCCGTCATTTGATCAAAATCACCAACCGCGCGCTTGTATAGCCATTTCATTAATTGGCGCGCGCGGAACGGCTTTTCACCCATCCCTTCGACAAAGGCCTCCAAGTCACCACGAGTGAGCCCCAAAAGGTTCACTCGCTCGTTGGACACCATGTCGTCAGGCAATGTCATAACGACTTAGGCGCGCGGGCAAAGATCAGAGCCGGCAAAGAAATAAGCAATTTCAATGGCGGCGTTTTCTGGGCTGTCTGAACCATGCACTACGTTTTCTTCGATGCTGCTGGCAAAGTCAGCACGGATCGTGCCTGGTGACGCCTTTTTAGGATCGGTAGCACCCATTAATTCACGATTCTTAAGCACCGCACCCTCACCTTCCAGCACTTGGATCAGCACCGGACCTGAAGTCATGTACTTAACCAAATCTTTGAAGAATGGACGCTCACGGTGCACCGCATAAAAACCCTCAGCTTGAGCTTGGCTTAGGTTCAACATACGAGCAGCAACAACCTTCAAACCGGCCTGCTCAAATCGTTGCAGCACTGAACCGATCAAATTCTTACGGACGCCATCTGGCTTAACAATGGAAAAAGTGCGCTCAATCGCCATGAAATCAACCTCGGGCCATACGGCCATCAATGGAATGGAAACCTTAAGAACGCCGCCTTGCAGACCTGAGTTCAGATCCATCCAACGGCAACAAATTAGGAGCCGCGCAGTGTACCGGCGGAAGCCTTAAGCGGCAAGAAAATGAAGCTAGACAGGGGGTTAGTTATTGTTCTTACGTTAGGATCTGACTGGCTAAACGGTAAAACTCTCACCGCAGCCACACTCGCCCTTCACATTAGGGTTACGGAACTTAAAAGCCTCGTTTAGACCCTGCTTCACAAAATCGACCTCCGTGCCATTGATGTACCCCAAACTGTCCTTATCCACCAACACTCTGACCCCGAGTTGCTCAAATACCAAATCGGTGCCGAGCACTTCATCGGCGTAATTGACCACATAGGCGTACCCAGAGCAGCCGGTTTTCTTCACCCCCAAACGCAGCCCAACGCCATGCCCACGCTTATCAAGATAACTCTTGATCCGATCAGCAGCAGCAGCGGTTAAAGAAATCGACATAACAACCAAAACCCAGAAAGCGTTAGTGATGGGGTACGTTTACAACCAAGCAGCCAAACAAGCAAGCCTTTAGGAGAATTATACTCAACCCGGTTGCAAGCGCCGTAACTGACCAATCACGTCATCCAATAACAATAACCGCGCCCGCTTATTAGCTGGTACATCAAGCACATGCTCAACATCACGCCAATCCCACATAGAGAGCTCTAACCAAGCGCGTCCCTCAAGCCAGCTCGCCAGCCACTCGCACGCCGCCAAAAAATGCGGACAACCATAGGCCTGATAACGAACCAGCTCGATGCAGCTTTTACCATGCGCCACAGAAAAATCTGCGTACGCGCCCTGCTCATGAGCACCCACCGTGAAACGCAATAGATCATGCGCCGGGTTGAGACTACCCGCATGCGTTAACTGCGCAAACAACTCACGCACTCGCAAGTTATAAGTTTGTTCAGACATCGGTACGGCCATCGGCTGCATATTTCAATCTGCCACAGCCACACTGCGTAACCGAGTCACCTCTCGATGAATCAACTGCAGTGCCCGCTCTACATCGTCGGCAGTACTAAATCTTCCTAGACTGAAGCGCAACGAACTTTGCGCCAATTGATCACTACGCCCCAAGGCGCGCAGCACATACGAGGCTTCATCTGAACCTGTTGAGCACGCTGAACCGGCGGACACGGCCAATTCATCCAGCGCAAACATCAGGCTCTCGCCCTCCACGCCATGAAATGCGACATTCAAAATACCTGCGACCCGCTGAGTGGCATGACCATTCAATTCAACGCCACCGAGCGACTGTAAACCCTGCCATAAGCGATCACGCAGGTCTGTAATACGTTGATGCTCTGCATCACGCTCGGCCTGAGCAAGTTGTACCGCCAAACCAAAAGCCACAATCTGTGGTGTCGCCAAAGTTCCGGAGCGCCAACCAAATTCATGACCACCACCGATAATTTGCGGCTCAAGGCCAATCACCGGATGACGGCGCACATACAATGCACCAATGCCTTTGGGACCATATAACTTGTGACCAGAGATAGACAGCAGATCAATACTCATCTGCTCAACATTAATGGGTAAACGACTCACGCTCTGCGCGGCATCCACATGAAACAGCACGCCTCGCTCTCGACATAATTGACCTACCTCTGCCACCTCTTGAATCACGCCGGTTTCATTATTGACATGCATTAATGACACCAACATCGTCTCAGGCGTCATTGCCTCGCGAACCTGCGCCGGATGCACAATGCCTTGAGCATCTGGCTTGAGATAAGTGACCTTCACACCCTGCTTTTCTAGACGTTTCAATGGCTCAAGCACCGCCTTGTGTTCAGTGCGCGAGGAAATGATATGACGCGCATTACCTGCATGAAATTTGGCCACACCGAACAACGCCAGATTGTCAGACTCGGTCGCTCCAGAAGTAAACACAACACCGGCGGGTACACCACCAATACATGCTGCAATCTGTGCACGCGCTTGTTCAATCAGTGCCCGAGCCTTGCGACCATAGGCATGCGTCGATGAAGGATTGCCCTGTAATTCGGTGCTTGAAAGACACTCAGTCATACAGGCCGCAACGCGAGGATCGAGCGGAGTACTGGCCGCATAATCCATATAGATTGTCATGCTTCGCCTCCGCCACTAACACCGCGCTTATCTTCTACTGCGCTGAGAATGCCACGTAAAATACGCACTTCGTTCTGATCTACCTGAGCACGATTAAACAAACGCCGTACCCGCGCCATCAAGTGCCCATCAGCCGTATGATCACGAAAGCCAGTACCTGACAGCACTTCTTGCAAGTGCTCATAGAACTGATTCATCTCTAGTTGCGTAGCCAACTGGACTTCTGACACAGGCAGCTCAGTCGTTTTACGAGCAGCCAAACTTAATTCGTAAACGATGATTTGCACCGCCATCGCAAGATTAAGCGAACTATATTCTTCACTGGTTGGAATAGTCACCAACATCCCACATTGGGCTAATTCATCATTAGTTAAGCCCGTACGTTCAGCACCAAATACCCAGGCCACGACATTACCTTCATGCGCTTTATTGACTGCAATGGATGCGCCCTCGCGCGGTTCATAAGGTACAAAAGGGATATGGCGCTGCCGAGCGCTGGTAGCAATGACCAAGCCACAATTAGACACTGCTTCGCGCAAGGTCTGATGTACCACCGCATGACCTAATAAATCATCGGCACCGGCCGCACGAGCGGTCGCCTCGGGGTGGGGAAATTGCTGGGGCGCAACCAGATGCAATTGCGTTAAGCCCATATTTTTCATGGCACGCGCGACGGCACCAATATTACCGGGATGACTGGTAGCAACCAGCACGATACGAATGGGTAGCGAACTTAACGACATTGACCAATCAACTTTATGACTTACGACACCCCAGAACTGAAGCCGCTAGTCTACAGCCGACGCAGAGTTTGATGTATGCTTCACAAACTAATTTGGTGGTTCGAACGAACCGCCCCGCTCTTTTCCAGCTTCCAGCCCATCATTAGGTGATTCATGCAACAGCATCCTATGCTAAATATCGCTATTCGCGCCGCTAGACGTGCCGGTGAAGTGATCGTACGTAGCATGAACCGACTTCACCAACTGGAAGTAAAGCGCAAAGAACGCAATGACTTTGTCACTGAAGTGGATCTGCGCGCCGAATCTGAAATCGTTTCCATTATTCGTAACGCTTATCCAGACCATGGCATCTTGGCTGAAGAAAGTGGCATGAGCCAAAGCGCCAACGGTATAAAAAATGCCCAAGGGCAGGATGAGTTTGTTTGGATCATCGATCCCTTGGACGGCACCACCAACTTCATCCATGGCTTCCCCCAATTTGGCGTTTCTATCGGCCTACAACGACGCGGTCGCATGGAATGCGCAGTGATTTACGACCCACTACGACAAGAGTTATTTACCGCGACTCAAGGCGGTGGCGCACAACTTGATGACCGACGTATTCGTGTCAGCCAGCAGCCCTCTTTAGAAGGGGCCCTGATCGGTACTGGCTTTCCGTACCGCGCCAATATGCAATGGATTGATGCCTATATGGGCATATTCAAAGACCTAACTCAAGAAGCGGCTGGACTACGTCGCCCAGGTGCAGCGTCTCTTGATCTGGCTTATGTAGCGGCCGGTCGGCTTGATGGCTTTTGGGAACTGGGCTTGTCACCGTGGGATACTGCTGCGGGTATGCTGCTCATCACCGAAGCCGGCGGACGTATCAGTACATTAAATGGTAGTGAATACCAGCACCAAGGTCATGTTGTGGCTGGCAACCCAAAGATTCATGCGGCGTTACTGACAGCAATTGCACCGCACATTCCTACAGAACTGCGCAACTAACCTACGCGAGGGTGTGATACACCTTCTGTACATCGTCATCTTGCTCGAGTTTATCTATCAATTCGAGCACCTCGGTGGCGCCCGGCTCTGGCACTTCAGTCGGCACTAAACAAATATATTCAGATTCAGCAGACAGCGGCGTCAGCTGGCGATCTTCCAAGGCCTTTTGAACCTGCCCAAAATCAGCAAAGGCACAGCGAATCACTAATTGTGGCTCACCTTTTTCGCCCGTACTTTCGCCCATTTCCTCAAGACCATGATCAATCAGATATAGCTCTAAATCATCTTGAACAATGCCTTCGGGATTCAAGCGAAACACACCCATGTGCTTGAACAAGAACGACACACTGCCCGTCGCTCCCATATTGCCGTTACCCTTATT
>CANGFV010000027.1 GCA_947453225.1 Pseudomonadota bacterium | reverse complement strand
TCAACGCGACTGGGCTGCGGTAGTTACAGTCTGAACTGCTGGTGATATCGGCTGCCCCCGGCCGAACTTGAAAAATAACAATCCGCCCCCACACAGGGAGCTCCCTTGAAGTATTGCTTGCACCCATGGCGAGGTATCGCCATGTCGGTCGGCGCCGTACACATTTTCCGATAGGACAAGATCATGACGACCACTGCTAAAGAAACACTGGGTTTTCAGGCCGAAGTTAAGCAGCTGCTGAAGCTGATGATTCACTCGCTGTACTCGCATAAGGAAATTTTCCTGCGTGAGCTGATTTCTAACGCCTCCGATGCCTGCGATAAATTGCGATTTGAATCATTAGCCAACCCAACGCTAATGGGTAGCGATACGGAGCTGGGTATTCGTATAGAGCTGGACGAACAAAAACATACCATCAGTATTATCGATAATGGCATTGGCATGACTCGCCAAGAAGCTATCGAACATTTGGGCACAATCGCTCGTTCGGGCACTGCTGAATTTTTAGGTCGTATGACTGGCGATCAGAAAAAAGACGCACAGCTCATTGGTCAGTTTGGTGTCGGTTTTTATTCTTCGTTTATTGTTGCCGATCATGTGGAGGTTTATACGCGCAAAGCCGGCGTTGCTCCAGAAGACGGTGTGCACTGGGAGTCACGTGCTGAGGGTGATTTCAATGTAGAAACGGTGTTACTACCTGAGCGCGGTACACGCATCGTGCTTCACCTCAAGGAAGCTGAGCAAGAATTTGCTAAAGACTATCGTGTGCGATCGCTGGTGCGCCGTTATTCAGATCATATTGCCTTTCCAGTGCGTATGAAAAAACCCGCGCAGCAAGACGAAAAAGACACAGAAGCAAAGATTGAGTTTGAAGCAGTTAATCACGCGCAGGCGTTGTGGACGCGCAATCGCACCGAGCTAAAAGATGAGGATTACAAAGAGTTTTATAAGCACATTACCCATGACTACAGTGAGCCTTTAGCATGGCAGCACAATAAGGTGGAGGGTGCCAAAGAATACACTAGCCTTTTGTATATCCCTGCGCACGCACCCTTTGATCTGTATCAGCGCGATGCGGCACGCGGGGTAAAGTTGTATGTGCGTCGTGTGTTCATCATGGACGATGCCGAGCAGTTCTTGCCCCTGTATCTGCGCTTTGTGAAAGGCGTGGTCGATTCGGCAGATTTGCCTTTGAATGTATCGCGTGAATTGCTCCAGCAAGATGAATCCATTGAAAACATGCGCGGTGCGTTAACGCGTCGTGTGCTGGATATGCTGGCGAAGATGGCTAAAGAAGAAAGTGAAAAGTACGCTAGCTTCTGGAAAGAATTCGGTGCAGTGCTTAAAGAGGGCCCGGCGGAAGATTTCTCAAATCGTGAGCGTGTGGCTAAGTTGTTACGTTTTTCCAGTACCTTCGATAACAAAGCAGAACAGGCGATTTCTCTCGATGATTATGTGTCTCGCATGAAGTCGGGTCAGGATAAGATTTATTATGTGATTGCGGATAGCTTTACTGCCGCTCGATCCAGTCCGCACCTAGAAATGCTCAAACAAAAAGGCATCGAAGTCTTGCTATTAAGTGATCGTGTTGACGAATGGCTCATGGATCACCTGCGTGAGTTTGAGGGTAAACAACTACGCAATGTGGCGCGTGGTGATCTAGATCTTTCCGCCATTGAAGGCGGTCCAACTGTCCAGGATAAAGAAGAGCTCGCCAAAGACAATGCGGCATTGACCGAACGTATTCAGAGTTTGCTCAAAGATCAGGTGTCTGCAGTGCGAGTGACGACACGTCTAAGTGATTCTCCCGCAGTGTTGGTGGTGGGTGAGCATGAAATGACCCCGCAAATGCGACGCATCATGGAAGCGGCGGGGCAGAAAATGCCAGCCAATAAACCTACGCTAGAAATTAATCCAACCCATCCTTTGTTGCAGAAATTGGCGGGCTTGCCGGAGGGCGAAGCCTTCACTGATTTGGCCACCTTGCTGCATGAACAGGCCATGCTGGCCAATGGCGATCAACTGCCTGAACCGGCTTCGTTTGTGCAACGACTCAATCGTTTGTTGCTAACGCACTAAGAAGAGAAGCTATCATTGTCATGCCGATTAGCATGGCATGGTTTAACTGTACAGGCATGTGAGCATCTCTCCCGTGCCTGTATTTGTTTGAGAGATAAGCAATCTTAGAAACGCTTGGTCTTTTTTATGTACTTGGATTATGTATTTGGAGCATTGATATGGCTTATCAGCCTCCCTTACCAGAATCGCTGATGATTCCAGGACCTTGCGGTTCGTTGGAGGCTATTGTTGAGGCGCCAGCCAATCCCATCGCGATTACTGTGGTGTGTCATCCACATCCATTGCACGGCGGAACAATGACTAACAAGGTGGCCCATGCTCTGGCGCGCAGTTGTAATGAATGTGAGATGGTGAGCGTACGCTTTAATTATCGTGGTGTTGGCAACAGTGCAGGTAGTTATGATGAGGGCGTGGGAGAAACGCAGGATGCATTAGCCGTGGTGCGTTGGGCGCAGAATCGTTGGCCTGGTTTGCCTTTGTATGTGGCGGGCTTTTCATTTGGTGGCGGTGTTGCCTTGCGTACTGCAGTGCAGACATCCTGCGTGGGATTAGTCACTGTAGCGCCTGCTATTGCGCGCGATGCCCCGCCTCAGCAGTTACCCAGTTGTCCTTGGTTGTTAATTCAAGGTGATGCGGATGATGTGGTGCCCGCCGCCACTGTCACAGACTGGGTACAGGCTTTGATAGTTAAACCCGAAATGAAAATGCTGGAAGGTGCGGGGCATTTTTTTCATGGCCGCCTGATTGATTTACGGCAAGTGGTTCGAGATTGGTTGATGCGGCATCTATAGTTGACAAGATTTAAACGCTAAAACATTGCAGGCATATCGCCAGCGGTAAGCCAGTAATAGTCACTAATAAGAAAGGCCCGAGCAGTTGAACTGTTCGGGCCTTTTGATTCTCTGCTGAACGCAGAAATGAGTCTTAGTTGACCATTTCTTTCAGAGATTTCAGTGCAGCGGCGCGCACTTTCTTGCTGGCTGGCTTTGCCTTGAAGGTGGTTTCTTCGCCGGTGAATGGGTTGATGCCCTTGCGTGCCTTAGTAGCTGGCTTTTTAACTACTTTGAGTTTCAACAAGCCAGGCATCGTGAATACACCTGCACCACGCAAGCTTTTCTTGATAATGCCATTCAAGGATTCAAATACTTCGCCGGCCTGCTTCTTGGTCAAACCGGTGTCCTTGGAGATTTGAGCGAGAATTTCAGACTTAGTTGGGGCTGCGTTCTTTTTTGCCATTTCGTGCTCCTGATTTAGTTAATGAGTGTGTGTCAGATCAATTATTCGAATTTAATTGGTATCAATCCACGCAGAAAATACCACAAGTTTTGCTTGTGGTTAAATTTTCTATAAAAAATATCTTTATCGTGATTTTGCGAATAACGCTGAAATTTCCCTTTCTTGCCAGCCTGAAGTCTTAGTCAGCAAAAAATTCACGGGTCAACGTTGCGGTAATAGGTGTGCTGGAGCCAACTGGTGTGGCGGAAATATCGAACACTAAAGTTTCTGTTCCAGTGAAGCCTACTTCAGCGATGTAATAGATCGCAGTGCCTTCATTGATGCGTCGAAGTTGTACTTCTTTAAGCTGATTATTCAGGTTGCGTGCAGCGACTTTTACCTCTGCATCAGCAGGCGAATTAGCGCCCTCAGCAGATTTTTTTAACACAGAGACATTCAGTAACACCTTGTTTTTACTGCGTTCTATGCCGTAAGCGCGGGCAATTTCTGCAGTGAGTTGATCGGTGCGAACCGCGTTGTAATGCATCTCAAAATCACCTGACACTTGAAACGAATCGTTTCCAGTCAGGGCGGGTTGGATGACTGAACTGGGTTGACGACCGCAGCCAGTGACTAGGGCAGAAAGGCTGATTAGACAGGCAACGACAAGTTGGTTTTTCATGGTTTTTCCCTGTTTGGAGCGTTTCGAAAAAGTGTGCAACTGCAGTGTATCAGACACATGCCACGGCAAGCCTTGGGAATCTCCACAAGTATCGAGGGGCGTGTTCGTGTCTATTATTCACGGCTTAATCCCAGTTGCAATAATGCTGGTGGAAGGGTTTGTGGTGCGCAAATGCGCAAACTTTTGATCCGACTGAGTTCGCCACGTTCGATGCGGACTTGTTGTTTTGCCGTACCAAAAGCTTCTGCAAGAAATGCGATCAGCGTGCTATTTGCCTTGCCATCGACTGCCGGAGCATGAATCCGCAGTTTCAGATGGTCGCCGTGTAATCCGGAAAACTCACTGCGACTCGCGCCCGGTTGGAGTTTTAACTCCAGTAATAGGTCGGCTTCATCCCAGCGGTACCAGTGCATTAGGTGCCAATGAGGATCAATAATGCTTGAATGGCGATCAGTGCAAATAACACCGAAAAATCCAGGCCGGCAATACGCGGAATAAAACGCTGGAAGGGTTTGAGAATTGGCGCAGATAGGCTGCGAAGCACGCTAGTTGCTGGGCTATCATCGGTGGGTGCCATCCAACTCATCACGGCATGCAACATCAGTACAAATAAATAGAACTGCAACAGTATGGATAATAATCCGCGAATGCTCATCCACAGAAACGGTCCAATGGAGTGAGGCGTATTGCCGCTGAGTGTTGAAATTAGCAGTGTACTGGTCAGTTGTATTAACAACAGCGCAGTCCACGAAGCGGTATCTATGCGCCCGATGGCAGGTAAGAGTCGGCGCATGGGTAGGATCAGCGGATTAGTCAGGCGCAGTACCGCTACTGAAAAAGGATGACGGTAATCTACTGCGCACAGGGGTAATAGCACGCGCAATAAAAATACCAGTACGAGTAGATGCAGCAGGCTGCTGATAATGAAGATCAGTGCAGTCATGGGTTAGCCCTTGTTGCCGCCGAGTAATACCGCGAGTTCGGCCGAGCGATCTGCCGCCGCCTGTACTGCAGCAAATACCGTGTTTTTAAGACCCTGGGCTTCGAAGATAGCCAGTGCTGCAGCCGTCGTGCCACCTTTAGAAGTCACTTGCGCGCGCAAGGTTGCAGGTGCATCAGAGCCATGATGCGCCATCATCCCTGCGCCATATGCCGTTTCAATCGCCAACTTGCGCGCGGTGGCCTCGGGGAGTCCTTGTGCAACGCCCGCCGCTTCCAGCAATTCCATCAGCAGAAAGAAATAAGCCGGACCACTGCCCGAAACGGCAGTGACCGCATCAATCAGCGTTTCTTGTTCTACCCAGACGGATGTGCCCACGGCATTCATGATGCGTTCCGCCAATTCCCGTTGTGCAGTAGGCACTTCAGGGCTGGCATACATGCCGGTGACTCCGCAGCTATTTAGCGCTGGACGATTGGGCATGGTGCGTACCACTGGCAGACCGAGCCAATGGTGCAGATCGCTGGCGCGAATACCGGCAGCCACCGAAATAATCAGCGGGCGGTGCGATGCAATATGACGACGTAATTGCTCGGCAACTTGTCGTAGCTCTTGGGGCTTAACCGCGAGCACGATAATTTGTGCGGCGCAGGCGGTTTCATTGTTGGCAGTGACATGGACACCGTAATCTCGCTGCAGATGAGCGCGTTGGCTTTCCATGGGATCTGACACGGTAATCTGCGTTGCAGGTAGGCCTTGGGCGATCAGGCCGCCAATGAGGCTGCGCGCCATATTGCCGCCACCAATAAACGCTAGGGTCTGAGTCAACATCATTGATCCTCATGCTGAGAGTTACGCTGGCCAAAAATTGCCGTGCCAATACGGATGATTGTCGCACCTGCAGCAATGGCCGCCACATAATCATCGCTCATTCCCATCGATAATGTATCCAAGGATAGGCCGTGAGTATTTAGTTGTTTTAGCAGTGCTTGCATGCGTTGGAACTGTGCCAACTGCGCGTTCGGGTCGGTGAGGGGCGGGGGAATGCACATCAAACCGCGTAATTTCAGACGCGGCAGTTGCTGAATTTGTTGTGCCAATGCCAAAACTTCCTCTGGCCATAGGCCGCCCTTGCCGGATTCTTCAGCGAGCATGACCTGAATACACACTTGTAGCGCAGGCAGGTGTGTGGGGCGTTGCTCATTCAGTCGCTCGGCGTGTTTGTGGCGATCCAGCGTATGCACCCAATCGAAGTGTTCGGCAATGGCTCGAGTTTTGTTGCTCTGTATCTGGCCAATAAAGTGCCAGCAAAGGGGTAGATCGCTCAGTAACGCCTGTTTACGCTGCGCTTCTTGGACATAACTTTCACCAAAATCACGCTGGCCAGCTAGGGCAAGCGCACGAATAGTCTCGGCGCTATGTTGTTTGCTGACCGCGAGCAATTTGACTGATGCTGGGTCGCGACCGGCGGTGGTGGTCGCCTTTGCCAGTTGCTGATATACCTGCAGCCAACGACTTATGAGGGTGTTTTCTTCACTCATGACTCAATAAAAAGACAAAACTGCGTACCGATTAACATCTTGATCCCCATACTGCTCCGTTATACTTTTGGACATACTGGCGATGCCAATGTTCACAAGAACGCAGGTTGCCAGCCTTCTCACCGGGAGCTTCAATGGCCGTTGATGTTGCACAGCTACTTGCATTCGCTGTGAAGAATAACGCTTCTGACCTGCATTTGTCGGCAGGCGAGCCGCCAATGATTCGGGTAGATGGCGAAATTAAGCGCATCAACATGCCGCCACTGACCCAAAAAGAAGTGCATAGCATGGTGTACGACATCATGAACGACAAACAGCGCAAGGCCTACGAAGAATTTTACGAGACCGATTTTTCCTTCGAAATCCCTAAGCTCGCTCGCTTTCGCGTGAATGCGTTTAATCAGCATCGGGGTGCAGGCGCAGTATTTCGTAGCATTCCCTCCAAAATTTTGTCATTAGATGACTTGGCGGCCCCGCTGATTTTTAAGGAACTGTCCTTGCAGCCTCGTGGCTTGGTGCTGGTGACTGGCCCGACCGGATCAGGTAAATCGACTACCTTGGCTGCGATGATTAATCACATCAACGAGAATCGCCCAGACCATATTCTCACTATTGAAGACCCTATCGAATTCGTGCATGAAAGTAAGCGCGGTTTGGTCAATCAACGTGAAGTATTCACAGATACGCTCGGTTTTAACGAGGCTTTAAGGTCGGCGTTGCGTGAAGACCCAGACGTGATTTTGGTGGGTGAGTTGCGCGATTTGGAAACGATTCGCTTGGCGCTGACTGCGGCAGAAACTGGGCACTTAGTGTTCGGTACGCTGCATACCACCTCGGCCGCCAAGACCATTGACCGTATTATTGATGTGTTCCCTGCTGCCGAAAAAGACATGGTACGTGCGATGCTCTCAGAATCGTTGAGGGCGGTGATCTCGCAAACCCTTCTAAAGCGCATTGGCGGCGGGCGCGTGGCGGCCCACGAAATCATGGTGGGCACCCCAGCTATCCGTAATTTAATTCGTGAAGGTAAAGTGGCGCAGATGTATTCTGCGATTCAGACGGGCATGAAAGAAGGAATGCAGACCTTGGATCAGTGTCTGACGGAGTTGCTACATAAGGGTATTATTTCTAAGGATGACGCCCGCTATAAGGCAGTCAACAAGGATGCGTTCTAATAATAAGTAGCCAGATTCGTCGGCTTGGTTTTTTGAGGGCTTAACTTTGGAAAGAGATGTTGCGATCAAGCTGATGCAAGACCTGCTAAAGCGCATGGTCGACAAAAAAGGTTCGGATTTGTTTATTACTTCGGGCTTCCCGCCGGCGATCAAGATTGACGGCGAAGTGCGCGCACAATCAGAAAAGCCTTTAACTGCTGAGCAAAGTGCCGTACTGGTGCGGGCGATTATGAATGATCGTCAGACGCGTGATTTTGATAGCACCAAAGAATGTAACTTTGCGATTTCTCCTCCTGGCATTGGCCGGTTTCGCGTCAGTGCATTTATTCAGCAGGGGCATGTCGGCTGTGTGGTACGCCAAATCAACTCCAAAATTCCAACCATTGATGAGATGGAGTTGCCGACGGTGCTTAAGGAAGTGGCTTTATCAAAACGTGGCTTGGTAATTGTGGTGGGTGCAACCGGTTCAGGTAAGTCCACGACCCTTGCAGCCATGCTCGATCATCGCAATCAACTGACGCGCGGTCATATTGTCAGCATCGAAGACCCGATTGAATATGTGCATCCTCATAAGGGATGCGTAGTGACTCAACGCGAAGTAGGTGTCGATACTGAATCGTGGTCGACAGCGCTGAAAAATGCGCTACGCCAAGCGCCCGATGTGTTGTTGATTGGCGAAATTCGTGATCGTGAAACCATGGAATATGCCATCCAGTTTGCTGAGACGGGCCATTTAGTGTTGGCCACCTTACATGCTAACAGCGCTAATCAGGCGTTAGATCGCATTATTAACTTCTTTCCCGAAGAGCGTCGCGAGCAGCTGCTGATGGATTTGTCTTTGAATTTGCGGGCAATGATTGCGCAACGTCTGATTTCACGTGAGAACAAGCCGGGACGTATTGCGGCGATGGAGGTCATGCTGCAATCGCCATTGATTGCGGACTTGATCTTTAAGGGCGATGTGGCGGGTATCAAAGAAATCATGGCGCGCTCGAATCGCGTAGGCATGAAAACCTTTGATCAGGCTATCTTTGATTTGTATGAGTCGAATTACATCAGTTATGAAGATGCCTTGCGTAACGCCGACTCCAAGAATGAGGTGCGCTTGCGTATCAAGTTAGAAAGTAAGCGCGAGCAAAAGCACTTCACTGACTCTACAGATATATTGCGTATCATGGCTGAACAAAAAGACTAGCCCATTGAGCTATATTCTTTGGCAAGAGAGTCTATGAACGCTGAATCACCTGAAATGAGCGCTGATGTTGGATCTGTGGGTGGTGACTTAGGCGCCGGTCCTAGTATCAATATCAAACCGTTATTTAAGTTAATGGTGCAAAAGCAGGCATCGGACTTGTTTTTCACCCCGTATGCGCCTATCAAAATTAAGATTGAGGGGAAGATTTACTCGGTCAATGATCAGCTTCTGACTAACGAGATGGTGCGTGATCTGGCGCATGGCATCATGAGTCAGGATCAAATCAATCGATTTAATGAAGAGCGCGAGATTGACTTCGCCGTATCCGAGTCGGGTCTTGGACGCTTTCGGGTTAATATTTTTCATCAGCGTGGCAATCCAGCCATGGTATTGCGCTACATCACGCTTGATATGCCGCGCATTGATAATTTGGGATTACCGGCACAACTAAAAGACTTGGTAATGCATAAGCGAGGCTTAGTGCTGATGGTGGGTGCAACGGGCTGTGGTAAGACCACGACGCTCGCGGCGATGATTAATCATCGTAATGAAAGCAGCGCTGGGCACATTATCACCATAGAAGATCCAATTGAGTTTTTGCATTCAAATAAACAGTCCATTGTTAATCAACGCGAAATTGGTCTGGATACTAAGTCATATGCTAATGCGCTACATAGCGCGATGCGTGCTGCACCTGATGTTATATTGATTGGAGAGATTCGTGATCGAAGAACTATGGAAATTGCTTTGATGATGGCAGGTACTGGTCATCTAGTATTAGCAACTTTGCATGCCAATAATGCGGCTGAGACTGTTGATCGAGTGATCAATATGTTTCCGCACGAACAGCATAAGCAAATTTGTCTGGATCTGTCTCAATATCTACGCGCCATCATTGCACAGCGATTGGTGCCAGGAAAAAGCAAGCGGCGCGTTGCTGCCGTAGAGTTGCTGGTGAATACGCCACATATTCAGCAATTGATTAAAAATTCCGATGTCATGGGTATCAAGGAGGCGCTAACTGCTCGCACTGATAAATCTATACAGGACTTCGATGCCGCGTTGTATCAGTTATATAAAGAGGAGCGAATCACCATTGAAGATGCGCTAACGCATGCTGACTCGCGAGCGAACTTAGAAGCAAAAATTAACTTTGGTTAAGCGGGCTAAGCTTCCATAAGTTCTGTACGAATGTGCCTATCCTGATGCAAGAAAGTATAGATGCCTTACTGCTAGTGATGACTACCGTATCCACTGAAGACGTTGCGAGACGTATTGCTTCTGCTTTAGTGGAGCAGCATTTGGTTGCCTGTGCCCAAATTTCACCTGTCGAAAGTATTTATCGCTGGCAAGATCAGCTTCAGCAGGAAAAAGAGTGGCGATTGGTTCTGAAAACAACTGTCTCTCACTATACTGCTGTAGAGGTGGCGCTACTGAATATGCACCCGTATGACTTACCCGCAATTTATTCAGTTCCTGTAACCAATGAACTTGGGCCTTATGCTGATTGGGTGAAAAGAAACTGTTTTAGTTAAATAGCTTTTATTTTTTCGATCCGAATGGAATTCGTACAGAAGCATCAAGCCCTAGTCTGTGTGCTTGATCTGCTTTCAGGCTATCCGAAAGCCAACGCAAGCTGAAATATTGATGTTCAATATTGACACCGAACGCTTGGCTCTGGGGTTCAACTAATATTTTTGTTAGCCAATCATTATGCTGGTAGCCTGCATACACTTGGGCGAGCCATACATAACGGTCACCCTGAAGGCTGAGTCCAGCATGCCATTTGTTTTGTACTCTAAGGTCTGCTGCAAATGTTCCGTGCATAGGTAGTTTCTGAGTAAAGCGATCATCAATGGATAAAACACCATTAAGATTAAAAGACTTTGGTTTATTCGTGTAGCTAAAGTCGTAAAGAGTTTTGGGTACCTCTTTCCAGTAGATTTCGCCAATGACATCATATAAGTTCAGGCTTATTAAACTGGCTTCAATAGGTTTATAGATGAATCTTAGATCTAGTGATGCTCCATATCCAACAGGCGATGGCGGGTACCAGTCTAAGTCCCTCTCGTGTATCAGAGGATGATCGTAATGGTAGCTAATATTAATGCTGGTATCTCCAATATCATTTCCAGAAAAGCCGGCGCCAATAAATTGAGTGATGCCTTGAATTGAGCCCTCTGTGAGTTTTTTACCCTTTAGTAAATTAAGTGCCGGAAAAATAATTAGATTATTAGCAGGATGAAATTTTGGCGCCCATCTAAGACCTAGTGCGCTGGTATGGCTTGCACTTAAGTTACCTAAATACTCTTTCTTTAGGCTTGGAGAGAGTTCTTTTTTGTATGCATTATAAACTTCAGCGGCATCTTCACTAAAATCTATTAGATAGTCATATCGCCATATCAGTGCAAATTCATGCTGAAGGTCTTGATGTGATAGTTCTGCTCGTCCATGAAGCATCGCATGATGCCCACCCTCAAATTTCCCATTCCAGTCGCGGGTAAACTGATGTATAGATACGGGCTCTGAATAGCTATCGAGGGTTATGCTGAGCTTAGTATCTGCACTCCATGCGCAGTGTGTAAAAAAGGAAAACAATAACCCATGAGTTAGTAGTTTGGTTGATGTCATGGGTTGATTGATGCGAAATAAAAAAGGCGACAAGGCTGCCGCCTTTTTAACAGTTGCTGAAAGTTGTTATAAAGCTATTAAGGTATTATCAACAAACTTAACCACTGGTAGTCCGCTCAGGGTGAAAATGGTTCTCATCTGTTTACCATTTACCATCAAGGCTATGCTGTTTTGATCAGCGTTAGGTATGGCCCCTATAGAAACGCCGTTAGTATCAGAGAGAGTGTAGGTAGCAACTCTATCGACGACCTTTGTTGTTAGTGTAAGGTTCTGGCCATTGAGGATGATTTTTAATGTGCCCGATCCTCCTGTGAATGCATCGCGCTGAGCATCAAGGCGAATGGTTGCTACTTGTAGTTTGCCATTTACTGTAAGGCTTAGGGTTGCGTCTAAGCTTGCAGATCCTGAGGCAAAGTGGGTTGAGTCTTCATACAAGTCACTAGAGGCATCTTTGATGCCAGGGAAGTTCCTTGTTGTTGTGCCTAACGAAGTGATGCCCGCTAAGTCAAAGAAGTAGTAGCCATCGTTCGTTATCTCAACTCTTTTCCACCTGAATGAGTTTTTATACCAGAATAGAGTATTGTGGTGCTTACATAAATAGATTGAAGGCCAGTCATAAACCCGCCAGCCTGTGGTTGAGTCTAGATAGCTATAAGGGTACGCATAACAATCAGACGAGCTCGTATAATTACTAGAAAGCACTTCATTTAAAGCATCGTAAGCGGTAGATTTATCGGTGCATAACCTGTCCTCCCATCCTCCCGGTGAAGTGTTTTTCAGTTCATTTGGATAAACGCTATTGCCCCAGGAGCAGTTGGATGAATTAAGGGTCAGTACATAACTGTAAGTCCCAGGCGCCCACCAATTTGGTTCAACTACTACTGAGCTGGTGGGTCTAAATGTAGCTGTATTAGTGGCAGCATCAAAGTTGTAGACGAATAAACCTGATCTTTCATAGCCCGAGGGTGGAGGGCGAAGTGGATTACTTGTGTTAGATGGTGTGATAGTGACGCTAGCAGTCAAGGAGTCATTGTTTAGCCCCGTGAAAGAACCGGATAAATAGAATTGATTAGGTAACGCAAAGGTAAAGCTCTTAGAGGTATCTACTGAGTTTGGCAGTTCAACCTTATTTAGCACCCACTTGATTTTCCCTGTAAAACTAGCCGTGTGATTAGACTCATCTCTAACTTCAAGTTTTGTTTCTGGGAAGTCGAAGGTAGCCTTGGTGGGCATTTTGCTCCAATCCGTGCCGTCGCTGAGTCGGAATGAATTAAAAATAGAGTTAAAACCATCTATGGTGGTTGGACTGCTGAGCTCAACGGTTAGTCCACTATTGGCTGCAATATTTAGGCTAACATGAGGAGCGCTAATTTTACTCCCCTGTAGTATGTTCATAGACTGTGTATTTAACACGCTGTTGTAAGAAGCAAAGGTAAAGCTGAAATCTTGTAATTGGTATACAGATTCAGCATCGGAATTATATGTGGGCACTGCGCCGCGTTTAACTTTTATATATCCATCTAAAGTGAGTTTATTTGTGGCGCCAGATTGCGTTACAGTGACTCTTAGTGGTGATTTTCCTAACAAGTCGGCGTTATCAATTGATGCAATAGTTTTAATAGGGTAATAATCATCTAAGTGACCGTAGGGTATATTGAACTCATCTTCTAATATTTTTTTCATTTTGGCAGCGTCGTTTATGTTTGCCTCAATCAAGTCTTGGGTGCATGCTTGAGTTACGCAAAGTCTCAAGGCTGCTCGAGCCACGATCATTGCGGCTCTATTTGCTTCTGTGAGTAAATCTATTTCGTCACCCGCGGTTCCGTTAAAAAAGTCACTGATGGGTTGATATCTTTCTTCTAATTGCTGCTTTAAGCTACCCTCTCCATCGATTGTTCTAATTGTGTTTATCATGTCGTGGGCACTTTTTGCGAATGCTTTAGCTTTGGTCAGGTCGTCTGCTCCGGCAAGTGGTGAGCTTGATGCAGTCGTAAGCGAATCGACCTTGGTTGATTTGGCGGTTTCTAAGTCCTGATTGATTATAGAGACAATCAAAGAACTTACATTCGTGGAAACCAAAGGGCTTGTCGCAATTGAATTTGCAGCGGAAAGAATATTTTCTAAATCAATTTCGGACGTGTTGCTAGAAATAACTTTTAATTGGCCATTGTTGTTGTTTAGGGCGGTAATTAATTCATCAAGCTTCTTGTTTAGCTGAGAAAGAGAGCCAGATAATTGTCCAATAGCAGCGTTAAGCGTCGCATAGCGTTGTGCATCCTCGGATTCTGTTTTTGTGGAAGCGAGAGTGATATCTGAGGGCTTTGTGTCATTAAGTGGAGGCAAGTTAAATAGAGATGCTATTTGAAGAATATTTTTTTCGATTGTCTCCTTGGTAAGCCCAGATGAGCTGGCCAGAGCCCGCTGTATAGCGAGGTGTGTGAATGGCGTGATGGAGGTTTTATTATCGCCAGCAACTAATGAGGGTATGGCTGTTAAGAGATTGATGTTTGTAGTGACCTCAGATCCAAATTTAGATCCATCACAGCCAGTTGGAATGTCGCAGACCATTCTTGTACTAGAGTCGCTTGTTAGTTCTAATAAGACTGACCCGCTATAATCAACAATGGATAGAGTGTAGTAACCGGAAGCATCGGTGCGCGTGTCTTTTAATTTTCCAGCTTTCTTTCCGTCAGTTGATACTGAATATGCAGTCACAATTGCATTCTTTAGGATTCCTTTGCTGGCAATCCCAGATATTGTACTAATAGAAGTACAAGTGATTCCTACACTTATATTGGAGGTTAATACCACGCCAGTGGCATTACTTGAGCCGACGATAGAACAAGTTTGCCCGGTAGGTTGAGTGCTAATTGCAACTGCGTATGCATTGCCACTTAGGAGAGTCTGTGAAAAAGCAAACGTTGCTGAATTACTGGTTGGGGTGATTGTTTCTGTTTTACTGCCAGTAAGTGAGATAGTTAGTCCGCTGCTAGTCAGGCCCGTAATTGTGCCGCCAACTGTATAGTTTGGGACTGAACTGCTACTAGAGTTGCTATTGCCACCTCCGCAGGCCACAAGCAACAGGGTCATAATGCCGAGGTTCAATACTTTTAAGGCATGTGATGTTCTAATAATCATCTGGATCTCCCTTAGGTACAGAATTAACAAAAATGTAATTTAACATGCACTAGCGGGGGGGGGGGGGGACAATTATTTTATTTGCCTAGACAGTAACCGCTGCTTTTAGTTCAATCTAATTTCAATTTATTTTTTATGAGCCAAGTACACGAGGAATTTATCCATATTAACGCCGGCCCATTTGGTCAATGGCTCACTCAGGCGCAAGCGGCGTTGCGTGGTCATGCGGGCTTGCAAGTACCCTGCGGTGATTGCGTGGGCTGTTGCACTTCGCATTACTCTATTTTGTTACGCCCGGAAGATATAGCGTTAGATCTCGTGCCGGCTGCCGTGCTGTCTAGCGTGGCGGGCAAGCCTTATCCGTATGCCAAGATGAATCCGCGTGCTGATGGTACCTGTCCGATGTTTACTGCGGGGCTGTGTTCAATTTATGCACAGCGGCCACAAACGTGTTTGGATTATGACTGTCGTGTGTTTGCAGCGGCTGGTCTTGACGCGGGCGAAGATAAGCCAGTGATTAATCGTCGTATACGTGCATGGCAATTCACTTATGCAACGGAAGCTGATCGTATCGCGCATCAGTCGATTCAAGCAGCCGCACGATTTATTCAGCAGCATGTTGATGCCTTTCCATCCAACTGGGCGCCGCGTGTGCCAGCAGGGGTGGCGGTGTTGGCGCTCAAAGTGCATCACTTATTTATGGCGGCAAACCAAGCAACGATGACTGTTGCGGATCGGATCAATGCGGTGATGTCTGCAAGTAAAGACTTCGATCAATCAAATACACTGTAAGCATCAAACACTGGGCCATCAACACAGACCCGCTGCATAACAAAGCCGTATGATGTTTTGACCTCTATCGTACAGCCTTCACATGCGCCCACAGCACACGCCATGTGTTCTTCCATAGAAATTTGACAGGGTACGCCAAACTGTTTCGCTACTTCGGTGGCAACTTTTAATAAAGGTTTTGGGCCACATACAAACAGTTCAACTTCTTTCAATGTACTCGCCTCTAATGTGGATAGCCACGCGCGCGCCAAGTCGGTCACTACACCATCATGACAGCCGGGGAAGTCGGAGCGACTGCTAAGGCGACTGGCAATGCCTTGCTCATCTAGAAAGCTTAAAGCGGCAATGACGCCATCAGGCATGCCATCCACCATGATGGTTGAGGGTCGAGTGCGAAAGGGGAAAGGCAGTTCAGAGCCCATGAATACCAGTGGCTTCCAAGGCGCGTCGGTACGTTGCTTTAGTTGTTCAGCAAGAAAAATCATGGGCGGTACCCCGTAGCCACCACCGATTAGCACTGTGCGAGGTCTATCTATATGTGGCTTGAAACCTTGCCCAATTGGGCCGGTTATATTGACTAATTCACCGATAGGTTTTTCTACCAAAGCAGATAGACCCGGCCCAGTGGCCTTGCATAGCACTTCGATGGTGCCGCGTTCTGCATTGGCGCGCATGATGGATAGCGGTCTACGCAGCGGTACCTGACTATCGCAGGCGACGTGAATAAATTGTCCAGGTTGTGCAGTGCGCGCACATTTTGGTGCTGAAAATTTGAAAATGAATTGTTGTGCGGCACAAGCTTGTCGCGCCAACAATTCAGCATCTTCAACGAATAAAGTAGGGTGAGACAAAGTCGCGGGTATTGGGGAAAATTACTGACCGTGCGCGCCGCGTGCGATGGTAGCGAGAACTGCCATGCGTATCGCTACACCATTAGTGACTTGTTGTTGAATCACCGATTGTTTGCCATCAGCCACTGCATCAGTAATTTCTACACCACGGTTCATGGGTGCCGGATGCATCACAATAGCATCGGGTTTGGCGAGTGTCATACGTTCGGGCGTTAAACCAAACTCGCGACAATAGCCGGCGTCATTGGGAATATGCGCTTGGTTCATTCTTTCTTTTTGAATGCGTAGTGCCATCACCAC
Source organism: Pseudomonadota bacterium (assembly GCA_947453225.1). GTDB lineage: Bacteria > Pseudomonadota > Gammaproteobacteria > Steroidobacterales > Steroidobacteraceae > CAILZL01. The sequence goes on along the minus strand of CANGFV010000027.1, from coordinate 5,497 downwards.
GTCTACATCTTTAAGTGCCTTATTGATGTCGGTAAAGCGCACTGCACCGGTAAATTCATTGTCAGGTGGTAATAAATGCTCGGGCCCTGCGATACGCACTTCGCCAATGCCTAACGTATTTAAGGCGCGCCATGTTGAGCGTGCCACGCGCGAGTGCATCAAATCGCCCACAATTAAAATACTAGTATTTTTGAAGTTTGGCTTGTGTTGCCGAATAGTCAGCGCATCAAGCAGTCCTTGTGTGGGATGCGAGACGTGAGCCTCACCGGCGTTGAGAATACTGACGTGCGGTGCAATGTACTGAGCTACCTGAGCTGGTAAGCCGGGTTCAGCATCTCGCATCACCAGCACATCAGCGTGCATGGCCTGTAGGGTGTAGAGCGTGTCGAGTACGGTCTCGCCTTTGACGCGCGATGAAGTTTGCATATCAAGGTTGACCACATAAGCACCGAGCCGCTGTGCGGCCAGTTCAAACGACACGCGGGTGCGTGTACTGGGTTCAAAAAATAAGTTGGCTACCGTGTGACCGGCTAGGCTTTGATCGCGTGCCGGTAATTCATGTGGTTTGCGCACATAAGTTTGAGCCAGATCAAGCAGTGCAGTGATTTCATCGTAGCTTAGGGCATCGAGCGTGATCAGATGACGCAAACGACCCTCAGCAGTGCGCTGAATTTTTTGGCTTAAAGTAGTATCAAAATTGGGCATGTTCTCTGTGCTCATACATTGCCAGTGTATTCACACTGGCTGTCAGGCTGGATTTAGTACCAGCCTCAAATTGCATATTCAAACTTAATTACGCTGGCTAAACCAGCGCTCCAGTACCACCTTAGCGGCCATCATATCCACATCAGCGTGCGTCACACGGCGCGTTTTTACGCCACTACGGCGTAAGTAAGCCAGTTCACGCTCCGCTTCACGCGAGCTATGACGTTCATCGACCAATGTAACAGGCAATCCGCTACGTTCTGCCAGTTCGCTGGCAAATGCTTGTGATGCGGCGGTCATGCCCGTCGGGGTACCGTCGTCATTATACGGAAGGCCGACGATTAACTGACTAGGTAAATAATCACGGAGCACTTTATCTATTTCTGCCCAAGGCGTGTGCAACTGTTTGCACTCTAGTGTGCATAGCGCTTGGGCGATGCGACTCATGGTGTTGCCGCTCGCCACGCCAATACGTCGAGTGCCGTAATCGAAGGCCAGAATGACCTTCAATTCAGTTGGACTGACGTTTGTATCGCTCATGCATGGCCCGCCGCAGTACTCAGCGTGGCTAAATTAACCCCAAGTAAACTTGCCGCAGCCTGCCAGCGATGTTCGTATGGCGTATCAAAAAGAATGTGTTCATTGAAGGCCACAGTCAGCCAAGAGTTTTGTGCCATCTCCGCTTCGAGCTGACCTGCCTCCCATCCGGCATACCCCAGTGCCATTTGCATTGGCTTAGGGCCATGTCCGGCAGCGATGGACTCAAGAATATCGCGCGAAGTGGTGACGTGAATGCTGTCTGAGATGACCAGCGTCGAATTCCACAATGCGCCAGCACGATGAATAATAAAGCCGCGATCAGGTTGTACTGGGCCGCCACGAAATACAGGCTGTGTACTGACTGCAGTGTCGGCACAATTCAATTCCAATTGATCAAAGACTTCACCCATGTTCATCGACATGGGGCGATTAATGATAATGCCCAACGCGCCTTGTGGCGTGTGTTCGCAAATCAGCGTGACAGTTTGCGAGAAATTGTCATCGGCCAAGCTAGGCATGGCGATTAATAACTGATTAGTCAAATAAGGAGATTCCGACATGGGCAAAGTATCGGTGCTTCGCATCTAACGCTCAAGCCATATTGGCAAATTTTGCTGATTATTTGTTTGGTGGTTGCAGTGATGCCGGTGGGATAGAGAACGAGTACACTTGTTCGCTATGACACTTGCCCAGTCCTGTTACCAAAACTTTGACGCACTGCCTGCAATGGTGCGGGACTCAGTCAGGGCGCAGTGGCAATCCCTGCTAGATCAACTCAGTACTGAGCAGCAGAGCGTTCTTGAACATCCAATGCTTGAAAAGTCGCTCCCCCAAGTATGGGCAAGCAGTGAATTTGTAGCGCATGCCTGTCTGCGTGATATTGATTTGCTGCCGCGCTTACTGACTACAGGAAAAATTTTAGAAAGTGTGGATGCCGATTGGTTGCGTGTACAGTTAGATAGCGCGCTGCAATCTACATCCAATGATATGGAGCTGCAATCCGTGTTGCGGCGCTTTCGATTACAGCACATGGTTCGTATTGCCTGGCGTGATATTTCTGGCTGGGCACCACTAAATGAAACGTTATTAGATTTATCCAATCTGGCGGATGTGTGTGTGCGAGCCGCCTATGCGCGCGCCTATGAACAATTCACTGCGTTATATGGCACGCCCATAGGTCGCGATAGCGGCTTGCAGCAGTCTTTACTGATATTAGCCATGGGTAAGCTTGGTGGGCGTGAGCTGAATTATTCTTCAGACATTGATTTGATTTTTTTATACCCAGAAGCAGGTGAAACCAACGCAGCAGAACCGGTAGCCAATGAAGAGTTCTTCTTGCGGCTAGGGCAGCGCATGATTCAGTGGCTGGCCAATAAAACCGTGGATGGGTTTGTGTTTCGTGTCGATATGCGACTGCGTCCTTTTGGTGACAGCGGGCCGTTGGTTGTGAGTTTTGACAGTTTAGAAACCTACTTGCAGCAGCACGGTCGAGATTGGGAGCGCTATGCGTTTGTAAAAGCACGACCTATCACGGCGATGGATGAGTATCAGGGCTTATATAAAAACGTGATTCGACCCTTTGTGTATCGCCGATACCTAGATTTCTCGGTATTTGAGTCGCTACGCAATATGAAGCAGATGATTGCGCGTGAAGTGGCGCGTCGTGAATTACATGATCATGTAAAGCTCGGTCCTGGCGGTATTCGTGAAGTGGAGTTTATTACTCAGGCCTTTCAATTGCTGCGTGGCGGTAATGATGTGCAGTTGCAGTCACGTGAATTACAGCAAGTATTACCTAGGTTGGTCGGGCAGAAGTTACTCACGCAACAAGCGGTAGATGAGTTGCTAGCGGCGTATCGTTACTTGCGGTTGGTGGAGAATCGCTTGCAGGAATGGAGCGATAACAATACTCACTATCTGCCTAAAACCGATGAAGCGCGGTTGCGCTTAGCTGTTGCACTCAATTATCCAGACTGGTCTAGTCTTTTGGCCGAGTTAAATGAACATCGGCAGCGAGTCAGTCATTGGTTTGCCAGTATTGTGTTTGGTGGCGCAAACGAAATATCAGAGACGAGTGCCGCGCAGGATGTTTTTCTTGATGCGGTGACGCCTGAAGATGATCGACTGCGCGCCATGCAAGCTTTGGGAGTTAGTGACCCGCCACACTTTGTGCAACAACTTCAACAAGTGCGTGATAGTACGTATTTTAAGCGCTTAGATGAGGTGGGGCGTTCACGGCTGACAGTACTGCTGCCGCAAATCTTGCGACTTATCGCTAAGCAAGCAGATCAGCATACCGTCTTTGCTCGTGTGCTGCGTATTATCGAAAAAATTGGCGGTCGTACCGTGTATCTCGCACTGCTCAACGAACACTCGCATGTGCTGGCCTTGATGATTGACCTGTGTGCGCAGAGTGAATTCTTAGCCGATCAAATCGCAGCGTTTCCACTGTTGTTGGACGAACTTATCGATGCGCGCTTGATGACGGATCTGCCGACACGCGATTCACTGGCTGCCGATCTGGCTCTAAAAATGGATAGTGCCGAACCGGATGATGATGAACGTCAAGTGGAGCTGCTGCGAGAGTTTCAGCGTATCGCCATGTTTAGAATTGCAGTGGCTGATTTAACGGGACGGATGCCGTTGATGAAAGTCAGTGATCGGCTCACTGATTTGGCCGAGCTGATTGTACGTCGTGTATTGTCAATGGCTTGGCAGCAACTGACTCAACGCCATGGGCAACCACGCTGTGGTGAAAGTGAAAAGACGAGTCGACCTGCCGGTGTAGTGATTGTCGCCTACGGCAAGTTAGGTGGTATTGAGTTGGGGTACGGCTCTGATTTAGATCTGGTATTTCTGCACGATTCCACTGGCGCATTTCAGCAAACTGATGGTGCTCAGCCACTGGAAAATAGCGTGTTTTTTGCGCGCCTCGGCCAGCGCTTAGTGCATTTGCTGACTACACATACTCGCGCCGGTCGCTTATATGAAGTAGATGTACGCCTAAGGCCTAATGGTAAGGGCGGCTTGTTGGTACAAAGTTTAACTAGCTTCGAGCAGTATCAACGCAAAGAGGCATGGACTTGGGAGCATCAAGCGTTACTGCGCGCACGCGCTGTTGCTGGTGACACAAAGTTATGCACTGAATTTGAACGAATTCGGACACAGATACTGCGTCAGGCCATTCGCCGTGACGGCTTGCGCCAAGAAGTGCGCAATATGCGGCAGCGCATGCGTGATGAGTTATCTAAAGCGCAAGCAGGGCAGATAGACCTAAAGCAAGATGCCGGTGGCATTGCAGACATTGAATTTTTAGTGCAGTACTGGATGTTGCGTTGGGCAGATGACTATCCGCCGATTATTTTATTCAGTGACAATATTCGTCATTTAGAGAGCTTGGCCTCGGGTAATCTTATTCCACAACAAGAGGTAGATTTTTTAACAGCCACGTATCGTAAATATCGTGAGCGTATGCATCATGCTTCGTTGAGCGGCGAAGAAGCACTAATTAGTGCGGATGAGTTTGTGGTTGAGCGCCAGCGGGTGATTCAACTCTGGCAGCAGACCATGGAATAATGTTTTGAGCTACAAGTAATTCAAACCGGATGAGTAATAAATTATGAGTGAACCCACAACTTCTATTTGGCGTCAGGAAGTGACGCTAGAAACCTTAAGACAGCGTACTTTGGATACATTGGTCAGTCATCTAGGGATTGAGATCACCGAGCTTGGCAGTGATTACATGAAAGCCACTATGCCAGTGGATTCACGCACCTGTCAGCCGCTACGTATTTTGCATGGCGGTGCTTCGCTGGTGTTGGCTGAAACGCTGGGCAGTTTTGCTGCCAATGCGGTGGTGGATAACACGCGCTTTGCCTGTGTCGGTCAAGAAATTAATGCCAATCATTTACGCCCCGCGCCAGTCGGTCAGGTGGTGACGGGCATTACCAAGGCGTTCCACATCGGCGCGCGCAGTCATGTGTGGGGCATTGAAATCATGGATGAGCGCGGCAAGCGCATCTGTGTTTCAAGAATTACCATGGCGGTCATCAATCGCTGAGGGTTTGTGGCAAAATGCCGCACAAGTTTTAATCTGTTATTTATCAGCCATCATGACTACTACCCAAGCCGCCACAAGAAATATTCAGCCCAATGCTCAGAACCAATATCAAGTGACTGCGGCTGACTTGCCGTTGTCTTGTCCTATGCCTGGCATGGAGCTTTGGAATTCTCATCCCAGAGTGTTTTTGCC
>CANGFV010000026.1 GCA_947453225.1 Pseudomonadota bacterium | reverse complement strand
TCAACCAATACTGCAGAGTGACCTGGGCGTAGCGTTGCTGATTCACGGTATTGCCCAGTAGCATCATCCACATGCACATCAAACAAATGTATTTTGTCGTATCGCGAAACAACATCACCCTGAGCATTCACTACCAAACATGCGGCGGCTAATCGTGATTCATTGGGCACTTTCAACGGAATCGTACCGGCCACAATCCAAAGATTGAGTTGACGCGCCGTGTCCGCAAGCCAACTCTGGATCGGTCCTTGCCCCTCATCCTCAGCAATAGAAAACTTATCCTGTTCAGTCATACCCATTAATAAAAAATTTTCGGGCAATGCGGCCAACTTAGCGCCTCTCTGCGCCGCTTCTTCCAGCAAAGTAAACGCAGTCATCATGTTTTGCTGCAGATCTGGACCCGAGGTCATTTGTATTACAGCGGCAACACTCATGGCGTAGCACCAGATTCAGTGCCTGACATCGAGGCCTTACCGATATCCGAGTCAATACGCTCAACCTTAGGATCATCCCACCTACCCCCGATGTGGTAGTAAGCCCGCGACACACCCTTCAAAGGTTCTTTGAATATTTGCGAGAACAGTGCAATCGCTGCACCGACTACTGGAGCCCCCACAGCCACTGCGGCCACAGGCAAGGCACTACTCACGTTACTGGCAACGGCTGCGGTTTGATCATAGTCACGCGCACCCAATCCTATACGTCCTGCGATACCAATTTCGGCGGTGGGACCCCGTAAAATCAAATTCTGCGTTCGGGCATTACCCTCGCTCACAGTAAAGTCGGCATGAATCGTATCGAATGCCAAACCCTTATTCGTAAGATCACGGAAATCAAGACCAAGCCTTCGAGGCAGCGCAGTAATACTCAATAAACCCAATACCCTGCCTGCGCCCGGCTCAACGTTGAGCAACTGACCTTCATCCACTTGTACTTCAATCGTGCCAGAAGCGCGCCCTAACATCTGCGCATCAATACCTCCGGGCCACTGCAAATTAGCAATAAGCTTTCCACGTTTACCTGAAATAGCTTCACCATAGTTCAATTGACTCAGCGTGCCACGCACATCTTTACTGTCCAAAGTTAACGCTAGAGCCGTATGTTGCCCACCCGCCGCCTCAACCCATCGACCCTGAGCACTGCCATCAAACGTATCCCCCGTAAAATGCAGCTGATCGACTTCAATACCTTGCGCAGTACGACGCGCTGATAGTTGCATGGCGCCAAAATCATGATCGCCAAACTTTAATTGCTTAATCTCTGCGTGAATCGCCGGAAGATCTTTAGGACTCAATGTAGAAGCCACTTTCTTGCCAGCAGCTGTAGCACGAGTCTGCAGCCATAATGTATCCATATTAAGCGTGAGCGCTTGGCCGCCGGTAAAAGCATACGGCACATTCACTTGACCACTGGCATGATCACCAGACACATTCACCCGCCAACCACTCTCCGTGGCCTGCAACAAGGCACGTAGGCTCGGCCATTCAAATCCATATAAATAAAAATGATCTATAGTCACATTGGCTGCTCGTAGTACGTCTTGTACTTGAACAGCAGATGCCGTCGTATTCTTAGCATGACTTACAGCATCTAAATGCAACCACTCATCCAGAGAAAACTGATCCAACTTGCCTTCCACACGCAGCCCAGTGTGCGCAGGTAGCGCGGCCGCGACTCCATCGGCACGCAATCCAGCTCGATCAAATTGCCAACTATTTTTTTGTTGTTTGAAACGGGCAAGCGAACGCAGCTCACCTAGCGAAGCGCGTACCTGCATCGTTGAAATATCCGGCATTTCAACATTTAACATTAAGCTACGCTGAGTTTTGGCTAACTTGCCGAATGGCTCAGGCAAATCAATTTGTAAGCCCTGTAAATCACTACTCACGCTATACAGCCCACGCACTCCTGATGAATTCTTCTGTACATATCCAGGCATAGATAACCGATATGTCGTAGCTCCACTCAACTTGACCCAAGCGGGCAACTGCAAAAATTGCATCAAGGGCTGTGCTTGTAACTGCCCATCGGCAATTAAGGTGTAATGCCCGCCTGCGACAGGTTCAGCTTTCAAATTGAAGTTACCTTGCATAAGTCGACCACTCAAAGTAGCCGAAGTTACCTCAGTATTTCTTATATGTAGGCGACCGGATAAATCAGACAACACTTGCTGTGCTGCAGGTAAGGTCAACGTAGATTTAGTAACCGCCAAATCGATATCGACTTTATGTTTTTCAAGTTGCTTTAACGGTAGGTTCAGCGCCACTTGCGCCTGAAGCGAGCCTTTACCCGTCAGATGCTGAAACAAGTCCCCAATTGCAGGACCTACTGGACTGCGTTGCACAAAAGATAAGCCTTGGCTTAATCCTCCGGACACTCGCCCATTAATCACCAACTGCGCATCACGAAAATCTTTGATGCCGCCTTCAATTTGCTCCACATTGAGCCCATTCAGTTTTCCTGATGTAGCGACCGCGGAAAATCCCGAATTATGAAACTGTGCAGCAACAGTCAGTTCCGTCGCAGGCAGCCACCCTTTTTGATATTGCAAGGTGAGCCCCTCAACTTGCGCATTCACCAGAAACTCCCCTTCCTGATGATGAAAAGGAAACTTTCTTAAAGGTCCTTTTAATGTGGCTTCCGCCGTCGTCACCTTGCCCGTCAAGAACGCCGCATCTAGCCAATTTAATACATGCTCATGCATGATACCTGCGGGCAAATAGCGTGGCACTGATTCCACGGCAAGCGCTTGAATGTTGGCATGCGCATCAATAACCGGCTCACCTTGTTTTGGTAAAACCAAGTTAAGCGTTGCCTGTAACTTGCCATCTGAATTCTCAATCGCAACATCATCTGACCGCAGTGATATCCCCTGCTCATTATGGGTCCAGCTTAAATTGCCTTTGACTTGATCCATCGGCAAGGGCGTACGGAACAACCGAGGCAACGTAATCGCCGCATTATTACTATCAATAGCCACAGTCCCAGCAGAATTAGTTGCAGAGAACTGACCCGACACGCTAGCAATCCCTGGTTTTTTATTTACAGGCAAGGCACCTAGCTGATCGAACTTAAACTTTAAGCTGTAAAGAGGGTCACTGAGCAGTGACTCAGTGTTTACTGGCTTTTCATAACTCAAATCTAATTCTTTTATCTGGCCTGTTGCACGCAATGCGCGCCAATACGCATGCGTCTCATTTTCTGGCAGATAAGCCAGTAGCGGCCAAAGATTATCAAGCACTAATGTTTGCGCTGTGGCTTGAATCTTTTCTAGCGAGCGAGAACCGTCCGATTGCTTTGTAAAAGATATTAATACACTGGCTTGACTGGCAGGCCATGGAGAGTCCGCTCGTTCTAATTGAAAATTACTGAATTTAGTCAACCAGCCTTGCGCTGTTGATCGACCCTCAAAGGCGAGCGCAACTTTAGAATAATTCCAAGGATTAGCTTCTAAATTTGTCTGCTCGTTATTGACGGTAGCTGCAGAGGACTGCGACTGAGCGCTGACGACTTGCTGAAAGACATCGGGCTGAGGCAAGGGCAGTTGCCACGCAGGTAAGCTTAGAGCTAATTGTTCAAAATTAATGTTACCGCCAAAAGCGTGCAACTGACCGCCTGTAAATTGCGCATTCATATGGAATGAACCGCCGCCTTCTATCGGTGCCGGCCAATCATCTGGCATCACCTGCTTCCATCCAGCGAGATTAATTCCCGATCCATCAATACTCGCCTGCCACTCCAACTGATTGATCGCCTGCAATGAACCTTGTCCTTGCGCTTCGAAATGCAAGTCCTTGCCTAATTCTTCAGATAACAGTGCCCACCCCTTTACTAAGAACTCATCTGTATCACGACTCACATCTAGCTCTACACCAGACAACGACCATGGCCCTCGACCAGTCTTCAAGTCACGAAAACTAAACTTCACCTTACGAATCGCCAACTCACCGACAGGCAACGCATCCAAATCAAAATTCAAATCGTCATTGAATTCCGGCCAGTCTGCTTGACCAATAAACTCAAAGTGACCTTCTTGTGTACGCTGTAGTTTTAATTCCGTACCTTCGAGACGAAAACGCGCGGCATTTAGACGCCCCGTAAGTAACGCCTGCCATAAATCAAAACCAACACCGCCCTGATCTGCAACCGCTAACACACGCTGACCATCCTTACTGCGTAACGTTGCTTGAGTGAACACTAACTCAGGGCCGTATCCACGCCACTGCGCACTCAGACTATCGAATTGAATATCCAGCTTTGCACGCTCGCTCAACCATACCTGCATCTGCGTACGATAAGCCGGCACCTTGGCCATCACCCAAGTGAATGCACCTAAAGCAAGGGCAATTACCAGCATCACTGCAAACAGGCTGAGCAATGACACGCGCAACCAACGCCGCGACATGATCGGTGCAAAGAAAGACTTTAAAAATGTCATCAGCGACTTCATGTCACATCAATACCACATCGTATTGATGCTGCTGATATAGCGCTTCGGTCTGCAGACGTATGGGTTTTCCAGTATGCACCTCAAGCTCTGCAAGTGCTGCCGACTCTTCGTCTAATAATCGCTCAATGACATCTTGATGCGCTAACACCATGAGCTCTTGAAAATTAAACTGTTTCGATTGGCGCAGAATTTCACGGAAAATCTCATAACACACGGTTTCGGTAGTTTTAACAAAGCCACGCCCTTCACAAGTAGGGCAAGCGACACACAACATGTGCTCTAAACTTTCGCGAGTGCGCTTACGTGTCATTTCAACCAAGCCCAACGGCGAGACAGAAGAAATACTGGTCTTGGCATGATCAGCCACCAATGCTTTTTCTAACGCATGCAGCACCTGTCGACGATGCTCTTCTTCCTGCATGTCGATAAAGTCAATAATGATGATGCCGCCTAAGTTGCGTAGCCGCAGTTGTCTAGCGATGGCCACCGCCGCTTCAAGATTGGTACGAAAAATAGTTTCTTCTAAGGTGCGATGTCCCACATAGGCACCCGTATTCACATCAATGGTGGTCATCGATTCGGTTTGATCAAGAATCAAATAGCCACCAGACTTCAGAGGCACCTTGCGATCCAACGAACTTTCAATTTCTCCTTCCACACCATACAAATCAAACAGCGGTCGGTCGCCTTGGAATAACTCAATACGACCTTCCATTTCTGGCATAAAAGTACGGGCAAACTCCATCATCGCCTGAAAGGCCTCAGGCTGATCAATTCTGACTTTAGTGATACCACTGAGGACCACATCACGCAGCACACGCACTTGCAGCGGTAAATCTGCATGTACCAACTGACCCGGCTTGGCATACGCAGTTTTTTCACTGACCACGCTCCACATTTTTTGTAGATACATCATGTCAGCGCGTAACGCTTCAACGCTTGCGCCCTCAGCCGCAGTGCGAACGATATAACCGCCCGCATCTTCGGGGCGCACAAAACCCAACATCGCCTCACGCAACCGCTGTCGCTCGGTTTCATCTTCAATACGCGAGGACACGCCCACACCACGCCCTTTAGGCATAAATACTAAATAGCGAGACGGCACCGTAATAAATGTGGTTAACCGTGCGCCCTTAGTGCCGAGCGGATCTTTGAGTACCTGCACTAAGATTTCATGACCTTCAGCTACGAGATCTTGAATATTGGCGTGCACTTCTGGCTTGTGAGCATGTCCTTCTGCATGTTCAGCATCTGACGGCGTGACAATGTCTGAAGCATGTAAGAACGCAGTGCGCTCCATGCCAATATCAATAAACGCCGCTTGCATGCCGGGCAACACACGCGACACACGTCCCTTGTAAATGTTACTGATCAATCCACGTTTATTGGCGCGCTCAATGAATAACTCCTGCAGCACGCCTTCTTCTACAAGTGCGGCACGGACTTCACGCGGACTGACGTTAACTAAAATTTCTGCGCTCATACCGAAACCACTCCCTTGCCAGTTACAGTCTTAGGATCATTCGATGCCTGAGCAACGGACCAACCCAACGCCGCAAGTAGCTGCGAGGTTTCATACAAGGGCAACCCCATCACGCCAGAATAACTCCCTTTGATCTCGCGAATAAATGTCGCGGCCAATCCCTGCACTGCATAACCGCCGGCCTTATCCTGTGGCTCACCACTGTCCCAATAGGCTTCACATTCAGCCACCGTCAGCGTTCGCATTGTCACGTCGCTGACACTCAACGCATGTTGCACACCACCCGCATGACAAACCGCTACTCCCGTGAAGACTTGATGCGTGACGCCAGACAAACGCTGCAGCATTGCCACGGCATCGCGACGGTGCTGTGGCTTACCAAAAATATCATTACCTAATGCCACGGTTGTATCGGCAGCCAGCACAGGTTGACGCTGCTCAGGCGTCAATTGCTGCCACACACGCTGCGCCTTAGCACAGGCCAAACGCACCACATAAGCTGCTGGAGTTTCTGCTGCCAAACGACTTTCATCCATATCGGGAATCAGAACCTGATGCGGAACAGCGATTTGCTGCAATAACGCACTGCGTCGGGGTGAGGCTGAGGCCAAATAAATGGGATGCATGCTCATCCTTCAAGCATACCGGAGGCACCGGCTCTCGGGCATGTGGTTACAGAGATTTATGGGTCATTTGTCGACCCAGATCACTTACTCGATCAGCACATCCCGCACGGCATCAGGTTTTTGAGGATCGTGCGCCTCGGTATTAAAGGCCGCCAGAATCATCGGCTGGGTACCCTCGTTGCGAAACGCATGCGACACCCCCGGCGGAAAGGTGAACTGCCAAATTTCACCCTCGGGCACCCGCTGGGTCACCACCTGACCCGCCTCGCGGTAACACACCTGCGCTGGACCGGTAATACTGCAAATTTCGGTACCCACCACATGGTAGTGATTACCGCGAATCGCACCGGGCATGGAATACACCACGTGTACATTGCCATAGCTGCCTAGTGCCCCCCCATCAAGCGGCTCGAATACATATCCTCGCGCATCGCGCGCGCAACGCAGCACTTCAATCACGACTGATGACATGTGGAGATAATCCTGATTAAAAGAATAAAGATACCACGGGCACCAATAACACGCAGGTTCGACCAGTTTCTGAAGCCAACCTGTCCAGCTACATACGACGCGACAAGGGATCAAAGCAGGAGCTTAATCACTGCGCGATGAAATTGTTAGGCAACAATAAAGACCTGTCCCCGCACTCCGCTAAAACATCAAAGGCTGATGCCGCAGCCAAGCGCGACGCATGCTTTTCCTCTGCACGGCGCGTGACGGGTGGCAGAACGCGCTACGAACTAATTTCCGCCAAACAGAACCACTACGGCACCAATGCCAGCCGCGCACCCTATAGTGATCAAAGTTGTCAACCACCACTTAATTCGATCCATCCCCGATGTGTACTGTCTTGCCGCGCTCACATTGTCCTTGAATCGTTTTGTAACAAACTCAACATAGAAAATCACGGAGAACCCAAGCACCAAGAATTCCACATGAGTCACAGTTTTAGAAGCCGTTAAAGGATTGATGGTTTCCGGCAGTACGCCACGAAGCGCTATGGCACAGCAGATGAAAACAAACAATACGAATGCAACTAGTGATGTGCTAGTCGAATAATTCGCACTACGCCATATCCATCGATCATTTCGATTTTTATAAAGCCTCATTTGGAAAGCACAGTCACGCAAGAAAATTCGGGTGATAAACCCGTGATTTTTTCCAGACCACGTCGAATAGTTTGATGACATTTACCTACAACTCAACCGTCTGATCACTTGCACATCGTGTTGTAGGCTTTTTGAGTAATGCCTTTTGCACCGCCTAATCCGTTGTAAGCTAGCGTAATTGCAAGTCCTGGTAGACCTAATCTTCCGATACCCATATTAAATAGTGTATCGGTAGCTGCAAATCCAGCGCCTCTGGCTCCACCTTGACGAGCACCCTGTACGATCTGTGCCGCATCAACCATATATCCAGCGCCACCTGCATAATGAGCCACTGACGTAGCGAATTCTGTTCCAGTTCGCCATGATTTTGTTGCGAAGGCACTAGCATCATCCGCAACCGATGTCATGCTCATTAAAGTCCCGCTAACTGAATTTGCGCCTGCATGTGCATTCGATAACCCCTCAGCAGTTGCAAGACCGCTATCAGCGTAGTCAAGGGCACCCATGTTTCCACCAACAGTGTCGCCTCCCAGTGCGTTAGCCATTTGCTGACATACCGTCGGCTTCTGCGTTTGCGGCACTGGCTGAGCAGCTCGCTTCGCAGGCGCGCTAACGTTTGAATAATCGTTATAGCGATTACCAACATTTCTCCAATGAGTGAAATGTTTCTTATTAGCAGTTGTAATCATCATTCCTTAACCCTTCACACTTAAGCAGACTTTAATCCACTGCCATCTGCTCGTCCACCACACCAGTGTCTTTTAAAACACGCCAGTTAAGTATTTAGATTTTCATCGCATGCCAGACGTGTTGGTTACTCGCGATGACGCCAGACGCATCAACCTAGGCTGGCCGAATCCTGTGTACACTGATCACTAAGGAAAAAATTTAGTCCTTACCCTGCTATACCAAGGCGCTGATCGGTTATTCTCGCATCCTTATTTTTTAATTATTTAGTTGAGGTCTTTGCTCATGCAGGTCAAAAAAATCACTGACGCCCAACCCTATCAGGCGCCCAAACACCACGGAATGACTGCATTTAGACTTCAAGGCCAAGAAGCCACTAAAACCCAAGGTATGTGGGTGGGCTATTCCATTTTCTTACCGGGCGGTGGCGCTGAAACGAGCTCCAGCCCCATCGAAAAAGTGTATGTGGTGTTGGAAGGCGAAATCACTGTGGTCACCAAAGATCGCACCATCACCTTATCTGCAATGGATTCCTGCCTGATTGAAGCGAACGAAGAGCGCAGTGTAGAAAACCGGAGCCACGATGTGGCCAAAATGCTGGTGATTGCGCCCGAATAAACAGCTTCAGGCTCGGTGATAAGGATGCCCCTTAATCACCATTACTGCGCGATATAACGCCTCAGCGACAATGACCCTGACCAGCGCATGCGGCAGGGTTAGCGGTGAGAGCGACCAACGAAAATCGGCGCGTGCATCGACCTCAGGTGCCAACCCTTCTGGGCCACCGATGCAAAACGCCACGGCTCGCGCATCCCGCGCACGCAACTGAAGAAACTGCGCTAGCTGCTCAGTGCTTAACGCCTTGCCGCCCACTTGCAAAGCAACCACATAAGGATTTTGCGTCATCGCAGCGAGCATGCGCTCACCTTCTTTGGCCGTGGCACGCACGGTATCGCCACCACTGCGTTGCCCGAGGGGAATTTCGATCAGCTCCAGCTTGTAATCCTGACCGAAACGTTTGGCGTAGTCGTTATAACCTTCTTCAACCCACGACGGCATCTTCGTGCCCGCAGCAATCAGGCGCAGATTCATGGCTTAACTAAGCCTTGGCCTCTTCACGACGTGCGGCACTGATATCCCACAAACTTTCTAAGCGATAAAACTCACGCACTCGCGGCAACATCACATGCACAATCACATCAGTTAAATCGACCAGCGCCCATTCGCCATCACTCTCACCTTCGGTGCCCATGGCGCGAAAGCCTGCTTTTTTAGCGTTATGCACCACGCGCTCGGCAATCGACTTCACATGCCGATCGGAATTACCGCTAGCGATAATCATGGTATCGGCCACATCAGTCAGGCCGCGCACATCGAGCACTGTTACATTGACTGCCTTCATATCAGCCAAGGTGGCTTCAATGTTTTTCACTAACGGCGATTTGGCACTGGCAGGACGCTGTGTTGCCTCGCGCTTAGTGGCTACTTTCTTTACCGCTGTTTTTTTGGCGGCTGTTTTAGCAACCGATTTTTTTAGCGCAACTTTTTTAGCTGGCGGTTTCTTAGCAACAGCCGACTTAGTCGTGGCTTTTGATTTAGTGGATTTCTTTTTAGCAGTGGCCATTCGGTCCTCGGTAATCAACAGGTTGAGTTGTCGCTATTTAGTACGGGTATAACACGCGGAGTGCTGAATCAAATCACACACGGCATCAGGCATCAGATAACGCGGATCACGCCCTGAAGCAATTAGATTGCGCACTTCGGTAGAAGAGATTTCCAGTTGCGTGACGGCATGAATAAAAATACGTCCGGCCTTAGCTTCATGAAGATCATCGACTCGGCCTGTGCCCGCATCCACCAGCAATTCACCTAAAGGACCCATGGTTGGGGCACGCCAGCCTGGACGATGCGCCACCACTAGATGAGCCAAGGACAAAATATCTTGCCAACGATGCCATTTGGGTAAGCCCAGAAATGCATCCATACCCACCAGCAAACACAACGAGCGGTCGGGCATTTCGGCACGCAACTCCGTCAGCGTATCCACAGAATAAGATGGCCCGGCGCGATGCAGTTCGCGATCGTCAACATTAAAGCCTGGCTGTTGCCCAATGGCCGCACGCACCATTTTCAACCGCTGCTCGGGGCTGGCAATAGTGATGTCACGATGAGGTGGATCGCCGGCAGGCATAAATCGCACTTCGCTCAAACGTAACGCTTGTAGCAATTCGAAGGCGCTGCGCAGATGCCCATAATGAATGGGATCAAACGTGCCGCCAAAAATTCCGATGGGATGCATTGAATCCTGAATAACCAAGAACTGAAGGCGCCTAGTGTAAGAAAACTTGCGCGATCATGCCCAAATCAATTGGCATGAAGGCGAAAATACCTAGGCCAACCTCGGCCGAGTCAGGCGCACGCCCGAGAGACGCGCCACCAAGCCGCTCAATTCCAACCATGGATCGCGCTGATTTGCGCCTTTAATCGCGGCATCTAACTGAGCGGCATCCACGAGTAACGCCCGCAGCGGCATGAGCTTGAGCCGTGACAGCGCCTGCCTCATCGCCGCATGACGCGGTCGCCATGCGCCTGACGCCTGAATAGCCGCATCGACACTTTGCCCGCGACTGACACCAAATGCCGCACGCGCTAGAGACTGCAGATCTTTATGTAGCCCCCACAGAATTAAGGTACTGGCCACCCCTTCTTCTTTCAGCCCCGCCAAAATGCGCTGCGCACGCGATGCCTGGCCTTGCATGGCCGCAATGCCCAACTGCAACACGTCATAACGCGCGCTATCGGCTACGGCTTCAAGAATGTTGTCAACGGTTAGCGGAGAGCCGGAATGCAGCAGCGCCAACTTATCGATCTCTTGTTGAGCCGCCAGCAAATTTCCTTCCACACGTTCAGCAATCAGCGCAGCCACGCCCGCTTCAGCCTGTAATCCAGCACGCTGTAAACGACGTTCAATCCACGCAGGAAGTTGTGCCATCTCAATCGGCCAAATCTGCACCAACCATCCATGCTGCTCAATTGCCGTCACCCACTTAGTCGACAACGAACGCGAATCAAGTTTGTCGGCAATCACCATGATCAACATATCAGTTAACGATTGTGCAGCAATCTCCGCCAACACCTGCCCGCCTTCAGTACCGGGGCCACTGCCGCCGATGCGGACTTCCAAAATACGTTGCTCTGCAAACAACGACATTTCTTGTGTTGCGGCACGAAGCTCCTGCCAATCAAAGCCACGCTCGGAATTGAATACTTGGCGCTCGGTAAATCCACGCGCCCGCGCTGCGGCACGCAAGGCATCACAGGCTTCGCCCAACAACAGCGGTTCATCGCCCGTCACTAAACAAATAGTGGGCAAGCCTCGCTTGAGTTGTGTTGCCAGCGTGTCGGAATTAAATTTCATGAACTGCCCACTGTGGTCAGGGGGTCATCATACCGATCAGCCTCGATCCACACCATGCCTAGTCGCGCGCTCAATGCAGCTACACTACGCACCTCTACGATCATTGAAATTGAAACTGAAACTGACCCATGTCCGATACCTATCGCACGCTATATCCCAGCATTGAGCCGTATCGCTCTGGCTACCTGCGCGTATCAAACACCCATGAAATTTATTGGGAAGAAAGCGGTAACCCCAAGGGTAAACCGGCGCTGTTTGTTCATGGAGGACCGGGCGCGGGCGCAGGTGCGCAATCGCGTCGATTTTTCGACCCCACTGCATATCGCATTATCGTATTCGATCAACGCGGCTGTGGACGCAGCCGGCCACAAGCTAACCTAGAAGACAACACCACATGGCATCTAGTCAGCGACATGGAAGCCTTGCGAGATTTTTTGCACGTTGAACAGTGGCTGGTATTTGGTGGCTCGTGGGGATCAACACTGGCGCTGGCCTATGCACAAACTTATCCAGAGCGAGTCTCTGCATTAGTACTGCGCGGCATTTTTCTACTGCGTCATTGGGAGTTACAGTGGTTCTATCAACATGGCGCCAGCGCAATTTATCCAGATCAATTCGCCGACTATGTTGCAGCAATTCCAGAGACTGAGCGCCACGATCTGATACGCGCTTTTCATAAACGCCTGATCAGTAGCAACTACAATGAACAATTAGCCGCAGCCAAAGCGTGGGCTATCTGGGAAGCGGCCACCAGTTTTCTTATTCCTAACGAAGAGAATATTAACAATTGGGGCGAGCCCAACTTCGCCATTACTGTTGCGCGTATTGAATGCCACTACTTTATCAACAAAGGTTTTTTTGACAGCGAGAATCAGCTGTTGAATAACATGGATCGTATTCGCCACATTCCTGGCGTGATCGTTCAAGGTCGTTACGACGTGGTTTGCCCAATGCAGACGGCATGGGAACTACATCAACGGTGGCCAGAAGCACAATTTCATATCACACCCAATGCTGGGCATTCAGCATATGAACCAGCCAACACCGATGCACTGGTGCGAGCAACCGATGCGTTTCGAACATAAACGCATCGGAAGATCTGATCAATGATGCATCGAATGATCCATCTTGGAGTGATCCATCTTAGATTGATCCATGGTTTCTGCTGACTGACTCGCACCAGCGCCCACTTTGAATTGCACCGTCGTTTGGCAACCAGTGGCATCTTTTAAACTCACAGACACCACATTACCGTTTTTCAGCGCGGCCTTGGGCTCAAGCAACATAAAATGTTTACCGGATGGAGCAAACTCAACTTTGCCTTTGGCAGGAATCTCGAGCTTTTCGATAGGCCGCATTTTTGCAATGCCGTTTTCTGTCACGGTCTCATGCATTTCAACCTTGGCGAAAGCTGAAGAACTGCTACTAACCACGTTTACGGGTTTACTACCCACATTACTCAACAGCGCATAACCAGCCAATGCCTTTGCAGTACTCGGCGCTTCACGAATCCAAGCAGAGTCTACTTTTAGATCGCAGGCCAACACGCCACTGCCGCTGAGTAAATACGTCACCAATATTAATTTGCGCATAATTTAACCTCACATGATGAGCCAACAAACAACAAATGTAGTGTTCTACCAAAGACAGCATACTCAATCATCAAGCTGCCAATCGCCTACCAAACAGTTGATCCAATCCACTGATTAGCAACACCGACATGCCAAGCAGTGGCAACACGACACATAAACTCACAACATTTATTTTCAGGCCTAATGTCCATCGCATCTGGCGGCGAGGCGGTGCCGACACACCAGTCGCTGAAGGACGACGCTGATACCACAACACAAAGCCGCTCACGGACAACCAAATTAGCCCCAGCGCCATAATGGTATTCACTATTTGATTAGCCAACCCAAACAATGTGCCCTGATGCAAATCAACACCTAAAGCGACCAACTTTGGAATTAAAGAAAAATCAGACCAGTTGGCTTGACTGACAAGACTGCCCGTCACCGCGTCTAATTTGAAGTATAAATTATCCTGAGCATGAGGATGATCATCACGAACATTGACGATGCTATCCTTGCTACTAAACCGGATATACAAATCTCCGCTAGCACCATGAGACTTTACTTCAGATACCAGTTTATCCAGTGAAGCATGCTCTCCCTCAATCTGAGCATTGGCGACACTTGTATGGTGACTAGCATGCACCCCTTGCACGCCACCACGGAAAAACTCCTGGCTTGGTGAACGCTGATGAAACACTTGCTCAATAGGTCGCAGCACGTTATTGCCCCAGAAAGTCGTCCAGGGCAAGGCAGTGATCAGAAAGACCAGAACAATTCCCGAAATGTATATTGCTACTACTGCATGTAAATCACGCCAGAAGACTCGTTTACCCTGAGACAAACGCGGGTACAACACACCGCCCAGAGTGTTATTACGCGGCCACCACAAATACAGCCCCGTGAGCACCATCACCATTGCCCAACCGTCACCAAGCTCTAATAAATAGCTACCGTAATCTCCCAATGGCCAACCGCCATGCAAACTCCGCGTGATGCCCGCCAACCAACGCGAAGGAGCAATATCACCTAGATATGCTCCTGTGTATGGATTTACAAACGCGGGATAAGTCAGTCCATTCGCTGCCGTGAAAAACACTTGCGTTGCTTTATTAGGCGCAGCACTGATGATCATTTGACTGACCTTATGACCCGCTTGTTGCTTTAGAACTACATCTAGCTGGGATTGATAACTTACACGCTCAGACTGGGGCACCACATACATCAAGTCTTGATGCACCGCCTTCTCGTATTCCTGATGCCAAATGTACAAAATACCGGTTACCGACTGCCAAAGTACAAACGGAATAACCAACAAAGCAGCAAAAAAATGCCAGCGCCAGAAACGCGCATACCAACCAAGTTGGTTTTGATTGACAGTACTTGCATTCGCGTTCATTAAATCTGGTCTCCATCAGCATCTGCAGTAGATTCAACTACTACAGATGCCTTAAGTCATTTGTTTATTTTTTGAATGTGTAGGTCACGCCGAGTAATGCCGTACGTGGCGCACCTGGCGTATAGCTATTCTGAGTATTTGGCGAATAGGTACCGGAACCGGTAAATGCACTTGACGCACTATCCGCATAATGCTCATCAGTCACATTTCTACCCTGCACCCACACTTGCCATGCATCATCAAGCTCATACACACCACGTAGATTTAACAAAGTATGCCCGTCATAACGAACCGTATTAGCGTTATTCATCCAATAATTACTCTGCCTGACGCCCTCTGCGGATAGACGCAGGCCTTGGACAGGCTTATAGCCTAATTCTGCGGTATACACTTCTGGCGCCTGCGGCATTTCCTTACCACTGTAATCAAGCGAGGCAGATACTTTATATTGCTCATAGCGATGACTGGCAGCACTGCCTGAAAAGCGCGCATCAAAACGATTGCCCGCATATACAAGCGACAACTCCACCCCCTGTGAACGAGTTTTACCCGCATTCCTATTTTCGCTGTTACCCTGCGCAATGGTGTAACTCACAATGGTATCAATACCAGTTAATCGATAAGCAGAAGCTTCTAAGTACAACTGATCTTGAAGTAATGGCAGGCGCAATCCAGCTTCATAGTTACGGTATGTCGCGGGTTTCAAATCTGGAATAGCACTTTTACCGTAAAGCTGGCTGACATCTGGCGCAGCAAAGCCTTCGCTAGCATTAGCGTATATATTTAGGCCACTCTTAAAGATATACGTAACACCCATTTTTGGACTAAGGTGACTAAACCTACGTTGCTCATTCGGTGCGCCATAATTAGCACTTGGAGTTAGATGATTTTTAAAGTCATAACGAATGGCATCATAGCGACCGCCCACAACCACTCGTAGAGATTGGAATGGCGACACCTCGTACTGGAAGAACGGCGCATAATTCAGAATGCCAGTCTGGTAGTCTCTAACTCCCGTCGGATTGGCTACATTATTGAGCGTATAACTTAGATAGCGACCAGTGGAAACGTCACGCACAATACTCAAGTTGTCACTGACGTAAGGATTTTTGCTGCTATCGATATACACGCCGCCAATTAAGCGCGACTCCTTCCAACCAAAGTTTTGCACATGCTTTATATCCAACCCTAATGAATCCACATGATTGTTGTTAATCGTCCCCTTACATGTTGATCCTGAGCAACCTGTAATGGTGTAGGAAGGTAACTGACCATGATCGTTTCGACGCCAAAATCCAGTGAAGGTAGTTGAACTGTTATTATTCCATTTGAGATCAGCGGCCACAGTCGCACGCAACGACTTGTCTTTCCGGTAAGTGAAGGTATTAATGCTCTTGCCAGGATTATTTAAATAGTCATTTTCAAACAAACTACCCGTCATGGCACTGTCAAGATTGCTGTACACCAATGTTGAGCGAAGCTGTGCCGAATCATTTAAACGATAGTCAGTGCGTAACGTAACGCTATCTTTGCTTCCGTCGCTATACTCCTGCCAGTTATCTCGGTCACGACGACTACTGTAATGACTTAAACGGACGCCAAAATCACCAAAAGAATCGCTAAACGCAGTGTCATAACGGCGAAAACCAGATACAGCATCACTACGAACCGCCACGCTTGCATATGTATTAGCGCTCGGCGCCGAGGTAATTAAATTTACAGCGCCACCCACTGCGCTACTGCCATAAAGCGAAGAAGAAGGTCCTTTCATCACTTCAACCTGATCTGCGGCGGACATATTCAACTCATTAAGTGAGTTGTGGTTAAAAACACCCAAAGGTCGTATAGGAATACCATCCTCAAGATATTGATAAACAGCATTAGTACTGATGGGCTGACGGATACCCATACTATGCTGCTCGTTACCAAGGTCATTCCAATAAACGCCGGCAAAACGATTGAGGATATCGCCCATGGTACGAGGCTTATCCCGCTCTAACGTCTGAGCATTGACTACACTGATGGCCGCCGGCGTTGACGCTAATGCAGTAGGTGCGCGAGACGCAGAAATCACCACTTCATCTAAAATTCCATCTTGAGCATTGTCTACCGCCCAACCATCCAACACACAGAATAGAGACAACACGACGACAACCGTTTTTTGACGGTCCGTCAAAGATTTTGAAAACATGAAATCACTCCCAAATTAGACAAACCTGAACAGGCGCTACGCAAATGGGAGCAGGAGTGAGATGTTTATAGGCTCTCAAGCATAGCCAATGAGCTATGCATACCTGATGTCATTCGCGCGAGGCGCAAATCGAACTTCAGGTCAGAGCGGGAGGGCCTCGAGTGGCAATGAAACGCGGCGGACCCACCGCGTAGTAAGGCGTATCAACAGATGCAGGAATTTCTGAAGTCGCAATGTAGGCAATGGCTTCGCTGCCAGTGACATCTAATAAAGGTACGGCGGCGACCTGTGAAAAGGGACAGGAAAAATCCGTTTGCGTTGCATCATCCTGATCGTCCCCGGCGTGTTTGACTAAACCATCGTGATCAATACCAGCCTGACTTCGCCGATCGTTAACTGTCTGCGCCCCAGCGTAAGCAAGCGAACAGAACACAAGATTTAAGTGCCCATCAGACACTCGTGCCATAAACCCCACGGGCACCAGTGCACGCGCCACCAAGAACGGTAGCAGCCACCACACCCAGGATTGAGAACGGCACAAACGCACTATAGATTACGCCAACAAACTGCCAGGCCAGCAGCGGGCCGGCACTTTAACAAAACCAGTCAGTCGATTCAATGAATGGCCAATACGCGCCGTTTAGATCACAGCATTAGGCACAAATTGGGCTTACTTTACCTTCAACCAAGTCAACTGCGCCACCCTGTCAATAACTCCATGCTGCATCAGCCAGTGCTTTGCGTCTTCACTTTCTTGTTCGAACCAAGCACGCGCCGAACCTAAGCGAAAGGTATAACCCCACGCATCCATATCCAAGAGCATACGCGCACAACCCAAACCAGACACATGATCAGCTAATAAGATTTGCAGAAAACACACAGCATTTTCTTCGTCATAGTTACCACCAGCATCGGTATGCAATACCGCACGACGCAGCTCAGTCATACAAATATAGTGACTCGCCTCATGCAATACAGACTGCAGCGGCGTGTCATCGCGACAATACAGCTGATGATGAATTAACCCAGCCTCACTTTCACCCCAGTAAGAACCAGGAATTTTTTCTGATAAATCGACTACGACCAAACTAAGACCAAAACGCGCCAGCAAGCTGCTTAGCTGTTCAACCTGAACATCAGCCACTCGCAGCACAGTGGCAGCCGGATCTACCACTAAAGACATTTTATTTTGAAGGAACGACAGCCACAGGCAGGTAATTAAGACGCCGCAAAACTTGCTGCGTTAACTGCTCGGCAAGCAACTCTTCTATCGAACGGGCTTCGCGATCTTTTGCAAGCGCAAGATTCACGTCATAACTCATGGTTCGTGAAGCCGTGATCAACTGCGAAGCAATCAACCGTGTTGGTGCAGTAGTAGATGCTGCCGACGCTTCTTTATGATGACGATCTAATGCAAATTCGATCTGGTAATCAATTTGATACTGCTGCGGCTGATTAAATGCAGACACCGAACTGATCTGTCGATTGCTTTTATCTTGAGTAATGGACAGCACCGCTCCGGCGTGCGCAAAATCCTGTGTGGTTTGAATACCCGCCGCCTCCAGCTTCGCTTGTAAACTGCGGGCGAATATTGAATGCGTATCAGTCAACTGCAGATACACAGGCGACAATTCAGCCGGCAGTGGATGCACCGCTTGTAAATGCCAGCCACAGCCAGACAGTAAGATAGCAATGAACATCCAGCATATGCCACGACGCATCTTTGGCCTGCCTTAATTACACAACCACGTTGATGAGCTTGCCTGGCACATAAATAAACTTACGCACTGGCTTATCTTCAACCCAACGCTGTACATTCTCATCGGCTAGCGCAATGGCACGCGCTTCTTGCTCTGTCGCCTGAGCGCTGATCACCACTCGACCACGCAATTTGCCGTTAACTTGCACCACAATTTCTAGCGTATCTTGTTGCAACGCTGATGCATCGACTTCAGGCCACGACTGATCAATCACAGTAGAACCGTGCCCCAGCTCATTCCACAAGGTATGACAGACATGCGGCACGATGGGAGATAACATCAAGACCACTTTCTCTAGTGCCTCTTGCATCACCGCACGTCCGTTTGGCGTCACATCATTGAACTTTGCCAGCGTATTCATCAACTCCATCACAGCGGCAATGGCAGTGTTGAAAATTCGTCGACGCTGAATATCGTCCGTGACCTTACTTAAGGCCTGATGCACCGCACGTCGCAAATCTTTTTGCGCGGCATTCAACTCGGAGGTATTAAGACCAGAAGCCACTGGGCCGAGCTTCACATGCTCATACACAGCGCGCCACAAGCGCTTCATAAACCGATGCGCGCCTTGCACACCTTCATCAGACCACTCGAGTGTTTGTTCTGGAGGTGCAGCAAACATGGTGAACAATCGCGCCGTGTCCGCACCATATAACTCCACTAATTTTTGAGGATCGACGCCATTGTTCTTCGACTTCGACATGGTGCCAATACCGGCAAACTCTACCGGCTGACCATCAGCACGCAAGGTTGGATTGGTACGCTGCCCTTTATCATCAGTTTGCCAATCAATTTCAGTAGGATTGAAATATTGAATGCGACCAGCGGCAGGCTTGCGGAAATAAATCTCATTTAAGACCATGCCCTGTGTCAGCAAGTGTGTGAACGGCTCGGCTACATCAACCAACCCAAGCTCACGCATGGCGCGCGTCCAAAAGCGCGAATACAACAAATGCAAAATGGCATGTTCAATGCCGCCAATATACTGATCCACCGGCAACCAATAATTAACCCGCGCATCAACCATGGAATTGCTGTTATCAGCACAGGCATAGCGCAAGAAGTACCACGAGGAATCAACAAAGGTATCCATGGTGTCGGTCTCGCGACGCGCATCGTCACCGCATTTGGGACACTTACATTGATAGAACGACGGATCTTTACCTAATGGATTTCCACTACCATCGGGCACTTTATCTTCAGGCAACACCACTGGCAGTTGATCATCAGGCACCGGCACATCACCACAGCTTGGGCAATGAATGATTGGAATGGGACAGCCCCAATAACGCTGCCTTGAAATCCCCCAGTCACGTAAACGCCACTGTGTTTGCTTATCACCAAGATTAATTGCTTTAAGATCAGCTGCAATAGCATCGACGGCTTGTTGATAATTCAGCCCATCATACTTGCCTGAGTGGATACAAATTCCGTGTTGCTTATCGCCATACCAATCTCGCCAGGTGGTCAGCGAGTAGCTTTCGTCATTACGCACACCAGCAGAGACATCAATCACTTGCTTGATAGGCAAGTTATATTTCAACGCAAAGCCAAAATCGCGCTCATCATGCGCTGGCACAGCCATCACCGCGCCTTCGCCGTAATTCATCAACACATAGTTACCTACCCAGACTGGCACTTGCTCTTGGGTCAGCGGATGCGTGACATATAGCCCCGTGGCCATACCCTTCTTTTCCATTTGCGCCAGTTCTGCTTCCTGTGCAGTACCTTGTTTGCATTCTTCAATGAAGGCAGCAAGCTGCGGCTGATTACGTGCCGCATGCGTAGCCAACGGATGTTCAGCCGCTACCGCACAAAACGTCACACCCATAATGGTGTCGGCACGAGTGGTAAAGACCCACAACTTACCTTCATCAATCAACCGACCATCTGCACCACGAACATCATGCGTAAAGGCAAAGCGTACGCCCACACTCTTACCAATCCAATTGGCCTGCATAGCGCGCACTCGTTCTGGCCAGCCCGGCAAGGTATCGAGCGCCTGCAATAAATCATCTGCATATTGAGTGATGCGCAGGTAGTACATAGGGATTTCGCGCTTTTCTACCAATGCGCCCGTACGCCAACCACGACCATCCACCACTTGCTCATTAGCCAGCACGGTTTGATCAATTGGATCCCAATTCACGGTGCCGGTTTTCTTGTAGGCAATGCCCGCTTCAAGCATGCGTAAGAAGAACCACTGATTCCAACGATAGTATTCTGGCCGACACGTGGCCACCTCACGATCCCAATCAATCGCAAGCCCCAAAGACTGCAACTGTTTTTTCATATAAGCAATGTTGTCGTAGGTCCACTTGGCTGGCGGTACGCCATTGATCATCGCCGCATTTTCGGCGGGCAACCCAAAAGCATCCCATCCCATCGGTTGTAAGACATTTTTGCCGCGCATACGCATGAAGCGAGATAACACATCACCGATGGTGTAGTTGCGCACATGCCCCATATGCAACCGACCACTGGGATAAGGGAACATCGATAAGCAGTAATATTTTTCTCGTTCTGGCTGCGAATTTTCTGCTGACTCACGGGCAGCAAATACCTGATGCTGGTCCCAATAACGCTGGGCAGCAGGTTCGATAACGGAGGGCTCGTACTGTTCTTGCATGACAATTATCAAGGCGGACTGGCCGCATTTACTAAAACCGCAAGGATACCGAATGTTCGGGGTATTGTTATTCGGATTTTTGGATCAATTTGTGGATGGCGGCAATTTTTTAAGGCGCCTTAGTGTTTGAGGGCTATTTGCCCTGTTCAAATTGACGCACCACAGTACGTTTTTGTAAGTCAGCCGTACAATGCGTACAGCCACTCACCCGTGGCGACAGCCACGCATATACCTTCAAGCCACAGCAGCGAATCAGCCAACCCAGCATGATCCGTTTCATGCGCACAGAACTGAGCGTGTACACCGCATAAATGACGCTAGTGCTGACGATCAAGGCAAGCAACATAGTTTCTAGCCAATGTGCCATTTCAAGAAACTCCCGTCCATGCACGCGTCACTTGATAGGTGATGAACGACGCTAAATACGCCATGGCAAATAAATAGGTCAGCATAATTAATGGGTGCCGCCAGCCATTGGTTTCGCGCTTAACTGCAGCAAGCGTCGATAAACACTGAGGTGCGAACACATACCAAACCAACAATGACAAGGCGGTAGCCAAACTCCAAGAGTGCGCAACCAGCGGTACTAATGCGCCGGAAACATCATGTGTGCCAGCCGATAAGGCATACACCGTACCCAAAGCACCCACTGCCACCTCGCGAGCTGCCAATCCGGGAATCAGCGCAATAGAAATTTGCCAGTTAAAACCGATCGGCTCAAACACATGCGCCAACGCTGAACCGATACGTCCTGCATAGCTGTATTGAATGGCCGGCCCTATCGCACCTTCGGGTGGCGCAGGCACACTGCTGAGGAACCACAACACGATCATCAGAGACAAAATAATGGTACCGACACGAGTGATAAAGATTTGCACGCGCTGCCATAAGCCGATGGCAATATTTCGCATGAT